>NZ_JBASCI010000068.1:0-7077 GCF_049651565.1 Brooklawnia sp. | reverse complement strand
GGCCAGTACCACGCCGCGCCAGTCCCGGCGCGGCCTGCCACCGGCCACCAGCGGCGGACGGGTGCGCAGCGGAGGCTTGATCAGCACCGTGAGCACAAGTCCGGCATAGAGCAGCGTGTAGGTCACTGCCAATTGCGCACTGGCCACGGTTCCGGCACGGTTCAACACGATCAGGTAGACCAGCAGCGCCGCCGCGCTGAGCAGCACTGCGGGCGGCAGCACGAACCGCATCAGGATCTGGCGATAACTGGCGCTGGACACCGCCCCGTGGCTCGCGCAGAAAGGCAACACCAGCGACGGGATTGTCACAGCGAGGATGCTGATCAGGGTGCCCTGACCCGACAGGTAGGGAAACCCCACGCTCGTCAGCCTGACCGCCACGATCAGAATGGCTGAGCAGACCACCAGAACCAGGTTGAGCTTGATCACGTCAAGCAGCCCGCGCACCATCGCCTGTCCCCTGTGCAGCACCCTCAACAGCACGGTGGGGGAGTTGTGCAGCAGCACGATGTGGGCGGTGTCCAGCGCAGCCTGGACGCTGGCGGCCTGCGCCACCGCCAGGTTCGCCTCGTGCAACGCGTCCAGGTCGGTCAGCCCGTCGCCGACGACGGTGACCCGCTTGCCGCTTGCCCGCAGCAGGCCGACAAGCCGGCCGACCTGGTGGGGGGTCAGGCCTCCGAACAACCGGTACTGGTCGACCGCGCGCACCCATTCGTCCTCAGGTATCCGTGCCAGGTCGCCCCTCGACAGGACCCTCTCGGCGAACCAGCGGCGCTCGTCCTCGATCGACAGCCCGGATTCGCGCAGGGCAGCCAGAACCTGCTGTGGTGGTTCTGTTGAGAAGAGCTTGATCCGTACTCCGGACGCCACGAAGTCGCGGACCAGCTGGAGCGCCTCTGGACGCATTCGTCGTCGGTACTCGATGGTGCACAACGGGATCAGACCGTCTGGAAGCCGAGGCGCGCCCTGGTCGTCGACCAGCGCGACGTCGTTGGGGCGGTAGGCCAGCACCAACCGGTTGACGCTGCTGTCCTCGGGCTGGTGGTCGCCGTTGGCCAGTAAGCCGGGGCCGGCCAGCACGAACAGGTCCGGATCGTCCTCGAAGGCCAGCGCTGTCCAGCCGAGGGTGGCGAGGTGCGCCGCTTCGGTCACGACGGTGCGTTCTTCGCCCTCGAACGCCTTGGCGAGCGCATCCGAGATCGGTGTTCGCACCGAGGTGCTGCGGGCGATGTCGCCGACCAGTTGCCGAAGCTGTGGCGGCGAGGGCCAGTCGTCGTCCGGCGGTTGCGGCGCCGGCGTCAGGTCCATGGCTGCACCCGACAGCAGCCCGACATCTGTGAAGCAGATCACGTTCGACTCGGCCAGCTCCTCGACCGAACGTGCGCTGCGCACCAGCGCACCGGCCCTGGCCAGGCTGGCGGTGCCGGTCGAGTAGGTGCTGACGATCATCAGGTACAGCCCGGTGGGCAGCAGGCTGAAGATCACCGGTGCCGCCTCGACGAAGGCATCCACGGAGGCGCCGACGTCGAGCCGGAGGTACTTGGCCAGCAGGATGGCGGCATAACTGAGCACCACCAACAGCAGCACATTCAGGATCCGGGCGATCGTGCCTTCCAGCGGAGTTGGTCGCTCAGTCGACACTGTGGAGCCACTGATCCGGGCGTGGATCAGCCGGTCGCGGCCCACCCGGTCAGCCAGGAATTTCGCCCGGCCCGACAGGCAATAGCTAGCTTCCTGCGTTCACTTCGTCGCCGACCTG
Source organism: Brooklawnia sp. (assembly GCF_049651565.1). GTDB lineage: Bacteria > Actinomycetota > Actinomycetes > Propionibacteriales > Propionibacteriaceae > Brooklawnia. The sequence goes on along the minus strand of NZ_JBASCI010000068.1, from coordinate 5,318 downwards.
GACCCGCCGCCAGCCGCGTTCACCGGTGACCATCGACGTGTTTACGATCATGCTGCCGTCCACCACGTGACCGTCCACCTGGAACTGGTCGCCCGGAGCGATGACCAGCAGGTCACCCTGGACGATCTCGTCGGCGCCAATGCTCTTGACCCGGCCATCACGCAGCACTGTCGCCCGGGGCCGAAGGTTCTCCTGCAACGCGTCGATCCGGCGCCGTGCCACCGCCTCCTGAACCGCCCGGATGGCGAGGGTCGCCACTCCCAGCAGCAACGTCAGCACAGCACCGACCCACTCGCCCATCAGCATCTGGATGAGCGCCAACCCGATGATGTTGAGGTGGAAGATCGTCAGCACACTCTCGCGTCGCAGCGCAGTGCGGGTCCTCGACCGCTTCAGTCGCGTGGTGTTCTGCTGACCGGCGGCCAGTCGTGCTTGAGCCTCGGCCTCGGTCAAGCCGCCGGCAACGACCAGCCCCATGGCGATTCCCGTCCTCGAATACCGCAGCGGTGGCGCAGCCGCCTCGCGGTCAGGCGTCACTCGGTGTGGGTGCCCAGCTCCTGCATCAGTTCGGCCTCCTCCTGCTCTGACAACGACGACTTGAGCACCTCGCCACCGAACTCGCTCATCCCGGCCGCGAACTTGTCCTCGGTGATCTTGCTGGCCATGATCACGACCGCGGCCTTGCCAGGCTGCAGCATGCCGCGCACCCGGTCACGGAACGCCTTGTTGACCCCCGACTTGCTCAGTCGTCCCAGCACCGCACCCCACAGCCCGCCAACGACCATGCCGAAGGCAGGAACCAGGAAGAGCAACCCGAGGATGAAGCCCCACAGCGCGCCGGAGGCTGCCGAGGTGCCGACGATCGGTGCCGGGGTGTCGACGTGCTGCTTGCCGTCCGGGTCGATCCGGACCACCGCCAGACCGGTCAGTTCGACGATGTAGTCGCTCTTGAGCTGCAGGACGCGCTGGTAGGCCCGCTCCGCGGTCTCGTGGTCCTGGTAGCCGATGATGATCAGTTCCGACATGGTGATCCCCTCTGGCCGGCACCGGCCGGCAACTGGTCGTGGTACGTGGTATCAGCCCAGTCTAGTGGCACCCCCGCGTCCGCGCACCACCCACGGAGGGTGATCCGGGGACGCATGGGCAGGTCAAGGATCAACCATCGACGGCGAGTCCCTGGGGAGGAATCATGACCAACGCGACCGAGAGCAGGATCACCGGCTACCTGAAGAATCCCCGGGTCTGGTTGGGAGTGGTGATCGCGGTGGTCGTCATCGCGTTCATCGTGCAGAACCGTGACCCGGTGGTCAGCAACCTGTTCGTGCTGGAGTTCACCGCCCCGGCCTGGCTGACCCTCACCGTCGTCTTCGTGCTCGGCCTGCTGACCGGATGGCTCACCGCGCGCCGCAGGTGAGCCCCGCCGGGGAAGAGGAGTCACTGATGGGACAGTTGCTGGTCCAGGTGGACGCCGAAGGCGTCATCTCCGACGACCTGCGCGCCGAGTTGGCCGGGGTGCTGGCAGGGCAGCAGGAGGCCGACGTGACGATGCTCAGCGGGGTGGTGCTGGACGCCGCAGCGTTGATGGGCCTGCTGCACCGCCTGCACCATGCCGGGCTGAGCGTGGTGAGCATGGACGCCGTGCCGGCGACCGAGGACGATGCATCCTGGGCCCTGGGGACGCTCGGTGAGGTGCTGGTGACCATGGACCTGAGGGGGATGCTGGACGACGTACTGGTCTCGTTGCTCGGCGATGGCCAAGTGGTCGACGAGTTCACCACCACCACGATCCGGTTCCGGCTCGCGCCCGGAGCCGCCCTGGCCCAGTTGCTCAACCGGATCGAGGCGCTCAACCTTGAACTGGTGCACCTGAGCGTGCACCCGCCGTCCCGCTAGGCGCATCAAGCGCGCGTCGGGTAGGGGTCAGCGGGCCCGGCCGTACGCTTTCCGCCCGAAGCGCCGGACAATGTACGTCAAGACCCCCAGAGGCGGGCACTTTCCGTCCCCGTGCGGGGATCGTGCCCCACCCGCAGAGTGCGGACAGATCGACGCCCTGTCCAGCAGGCTGCTAGACCGGCAGGACGCGAACCCGGCCGCGGGTGGCGAACGAGTCGTCGTCCAGCAGGTGGCCAACGTGCTTGGGGGTACGGGTGACCAGGGTGCGGTCCTCGATCACCACGTCGCGCAGCCTGGCGTCCAGGGCCTCCTCCAGACGCTGCAGGTCACCCAGCGAGCGCAGCCAGAAGGTGACGGCCAGGTTGTAGCGGCCGACGATTCGGGCCACCATCCGGGTCTCGCTCATCCGGCCCAGTTGGGCGGCGATCTGACCGACCCGGCTCGGGTGGACGGTCAGGAAGTAGTAGGCGAAGATCGGGAACGGGGTGAGCCGGCGGGCCAGGTCGACGCGGATGACCAGATCGCCGGACGTGGTCATCGCCGACAGGAAGTCGCTCACCCGACGCTTCGACAGCCCCGACCGCTCGGCCAGTTCGGTGATGGGCCTGCGGACGTCCTGCGACAGCAACTCGATCACCGCGGCGCGTTCTTCGCGGGTCAGTTTCGCATCTGCCTCCCCCCGGGGCGGCCACGCCCGCAGCGCCGACTCCTCGGTCTGCGACAGGGCTCTGGGCCGCCAGACGCTGGCCTCCGCCACCAGCTGCGAGACGTGGTGGGTGCGCAGCGCGGTGATCCGGGGGTCGCCCGCCCAGCGCCATCGTCCACGCGCTGGTCGCGTCGATGCTGCGGCCGACCAGGGTGACGATCAGGCTGCGGCCGCTGGCGGTCAGGTCAAGTGCCACCACGCCCGGGTCGGTCTCCAGCCGCTGGACCATCGCGGGCACCGCCGATGGTGCGCAGTCGACCTCCACCAGGGCCAGCGAGAGCCGGTTCTGCTCCAGCGGGGTCATCGCCGTGACGTAGACGTAGCCGTTGTCGACCAGCCGTCGCCAGCGACGCATCAGGGTGGCGGCGTCCACCCGGAGCACCCCGGCGAGGGTGGTCCAGGGGATCCGGGCGCGGACCTGCAACGCGTGGATCAACCTCAGGTCGAGCTGATCGACGAGCGAATCCTGCACGGGGTTGAGCCTAACAGCACCAATCCTGCATGGCGCGACGGCGATCGTCGTCCCCCGCGTAGCGTGGAGACGCTTGGCGATACGCCGCCTGACAAGCGGTTCCATGCCCTAGGACGGAAGTGACCACGACAAATCCAGTCAACCAGACACGCTTCACCGTGCCGCAACCGACCGTGGCCACGGTGGCCCGCCCTCGCGTGCTGCGACTGTTGGACCAGGCCGGCCGGCACCCGGTCACACTGGTCACCGGCGGTCCGGGAGCGGGCAAGACGCTGGCGGTCGCCGACTGGGTCCGACAGGGACACCCACCCGGTCCGGTGGTATGGGTCACCCTCAGCTCGCGCGACGCTGACGCCCGCAGGCTGTGGGCCGCGCTGCGCGCGGCGGCCCGAACCGGACTGGGTGAGGAGATCGCTGACCGCGGCGAACCCCAGGTCGCCACGGACCCCGAGCTGGCGCTCGCCCTGCTCGCTGCCCTCGGCCGTCGCGAAGCGGTGCTGGTGCTGGACGACGTCCAGCTCATCGAGGACGGCGACTCGCTGGGGCTGCTGGAGGTCGCGGTGCGCAACCCGCCCGGCGGCCTGCACCTGATCCTGATCTCCCGCCACGACCCTGCGTTGCCGCTGCACCGGCTGCGGGTGGCTGGTGCACTTGGCGACGTCCGGTCTGCCGACCTGGCGTTCACCACCCCGGAGGCCGAGGCGCTGTTCCGGACCCGAGGTCTGCGGCTGCCGGAGGCTGGCGTCGCCCACCTGACCGGCATCACCGCCGGATGGCCGTCCGCGCTCAGCATGGCGGCGATGGCGCTCGCCGACACCGCCGACCCGGCCGCGGCCGTGGCCGACTTCGACGGCAGCAACACGCTGGTCAGCGAGTACGTGATGGACGAGGTCGACGCCATGCCGGCCGGACTGCGGAACCTGCTGCTGGCGACCAGCGTCGTGGACGAGATCTGCGCGCCGCTGGCCATCGCACTGACCGGCGACCCGCAGGCCGGCCGACTACTGCACGAGCTGTCGGCCGAGAACTACTTCATGTTGTCGGGCGCCGGATGGTACCGGCTGCACCAACTGGTGCTGCAGGCGCTGCGGGCCCGGCTGCTGGCCACCGACCCGGAGCGCGCCCGCCGGCTGGCCCGGCAGGCGGCGTTGTGGTTCGAGGAGCAGGGCGATGGCCTGGAGGCGCTGCGATTCGCGATCGAATCGCGCGACTGGGACACCGTCGGCGCGGTGGCCGTCCGCTCGGCGCTGCAGACCGCCTTCGCTGCGGGTCACGGCGCCATCGATTCGTTGCTCGCCCAGGTACCACAGGTTGTTGCGATTGGACGACCGGAGCTGCGGATCGCGCTGGCCTTCGCCGACCTCGACCGGGCAGAGCTGGCCAGCGCGTCCGCACACCTGAAGTGGGCCGAGCAGGAACTGCCGGGCCTGCCCGCAGACCGCTGGGCTCCGGCGACCCTCGCCTTCCACCTGGTGCACGGCATGCTGGCCTACCTGCGCGGCGACGTGGCGGCGATGCAGGAACACGGCAGCAGGGCCGAACAGGTGCGCAGCCACGCCGAGACGCCCGCCGTACCGGGCTGGGGTCAACTGCCCGGTCTGGCAACCAGCCTCCTCGCGGTCGCCGAGCTGTGGTCGGCGCGGCCGGACGCCGCGGTCGGGATGATGGGCTGGGCGATGACCGGGCAGGGTGGGATCAGTTCGCAGGGCTACCTCGCGCTGGCGCTGGCGGCCCAGGGCCACCTGCGGAGGGCCCGCGCCGCCGCCGAAGCGGTCCTCCGCCAGGACGACGAGACCTGGGCCTCCTTCCACCAGATGGGCCCCGGCTGGCTGGCGCTGGCGCTTGCCGCGTGGCGGCAGGGCGACCTGGCGGGGGTGGCCGAGGCGGTCACCCGCGGAGCAGCGGCCAATGCCGGAGGCAGCCCGCTGATCGCCGCCGGGTTACGCCTGGTCGCCGCCCAACGATGCCTCCAGTCGGATGACCTCAGGATGGCCCGGCAGGTCTTCGTCGAACTGGACGCCGAACTCGCCCGCAACCCGCGGGTGCCCTGGCTCGCGGCGATGCTGACCAGTCTCGGGGTCGACCTTGAGCTGGCGGCCGGTTCACCCGAGCGCGCCCTCGCTGTGCTGGCCCGCCATGACGCCGCTGGCCCGGCCGCTGACCAGGAGCCGTTCGTGGCGCTTGCCCGGGCCCGGCTGCTGCTTGCCGGCCGCCGGCCGGCGCAGGTGCGGCCCACCCTGTCAGGGC
>NZ_JBASCI010000067.1:0-8079 GCF_049651565.1 Brooklawnia sp. | reverse complement strand
CCGCCGACCTGCGCGGACCGCAGTGGTGCCGGCTGATCGAGGCGGCCGAACGGGACGAGGTGATCGCCTCGGCCGGGCCCGACCCGCTGCGTCCGGACGCCGACCCCGAAGGGGCCTGGCGGAGGCTGCAGGCCACCCGACGTCCGATCGGGGCGGCGCTGATGGACCAGTCGATCTTCGCCGGGGTGGGCAACATCTTCCGCGCCGAGGTGCTCTACCGGCACGGCATTGACCCCGATCTGCCCAGCAACCGGCTGCCACGTGCGGTCTTTGAGTCGGTGTGGGCCGACCTGGTGGCGCTGATGGCCTACGCGGTGGCGTCCGGCCGCATCGACACGGTGCGCCCCGAGCACAACCCCGAGGCGATGGGACGACCCGAACGTGACGACGCCCACGGTGGGGAGGTCTACGTCTACCGGCGCCACAACCAGCCCTGCCTGGTCTGCGGAACCGAGGTCGAGGTCGCCACCATGGCCGGCCGCAACCTCTACTGGTGCCCCCACTGCCAGCCAGCCGGCTCCACCGGTACCCCGCAGCACTGACCACTGCGACCTGGGACCAAGCCCATCAGACCCCAGACCGCAAGCTGGATCAGCTGTCGCGCTGCGCCGCGACGATCACTTAAGGTTCAAACACGCGCAGTCCCATCTGTGGAAGGAGTGTTGACATGACGAACGACCCCCGCGAACGCGAGGAATTCGCCCTCACCGATGAAGACATCACCACCAGCGGCGGCGAAAGTCTCGGCGACCTGGTGCAGGAAGGCGACGCCGACGGCAAGGACGGCGACAGCACCGACGGCCGGGATGGCGACAGCACCGACGGCCGCGACGGCGACAGCACCGACGGCGTCGATGGCGACAGCACCGATGGCGCAGACGCGGACGGAACCGACGCCTGAGCCCTGGACTACCTGGAACTGTTGTCCGGGGACTCCCAGGCCTTCGTCGCGGAGGTCTGGGGCCGCCGGCCCCTCGTCCACCAGGCCGACCCCGATCAACTTCAGCAGATCTTCGGGCTCGACCACGCCGACCAGTTGCTGACCACCAGCGCCCTGCGCACCCCGCAGGTCAGGCTGGCCAAGCAGGGCAAGGTGCTCGACCAGGCCCTCTACACCCGCAAGGCGACCATCGCCGGTCAGCCGATGACCGGCCTGCTGGACGCCGCGAAGGTGCTCGCCCTGTTCGACGACGGCGCCACCATCGTCTTTCAGGGCCTGCAGCGCTACTGGGAACCGCTGCGCCAACTCGTCCGCGGGCTGGAGCAGCAGCTCGGGCACCCCTGCCAGGCCAACGCGTACCTCACCCCACCCGGTTCGCAGGGCTTCGCGCTGCACCGCGACACCCATGACGTGTTCACCTTCCAGACCTACGGCAGCAAGGACTGGGAGATCCACGACGCCGATGGCGCCCGCCAGGTCATCATGCAGCCCGGCACCTCGATGTACCTGCCGACCGGCACCCCGCACATGGCCCGCACCGGGCAGGACGTGGCGTCCCTGCACGTCACCGTCGGGATCAACCGATTCGTCTGGTCGGACTTCCTGCGCGATGTGGTGAACCGGGTCATCACTGGCGACGAACGACAGGCCGAACCGCTGCCGGCCGCCCTGTTCACCGATCCCGGCGGCCTGGCCGACGCCCTGAAGGACCGGCTGGCCGGCCTGGCCGCGCAACTGCAGGCGGTGGACACGCTCGCCGAGGTCGACCGGCTGGAGACGACCTTCAGCACCGGGCGTCAACCGGTGCTGGCCGGGGCGCTGCTCGACCTGCTCGACGCCCGCCGGATGGACGCCGGAACCACGCTCCGCCGCCGCGTTGGCAGCCAGTGCACGCTACGGCACCGGGACGGCAAGCTCGAACTGCTGCTCGGTGACCGACGACTGTCCATGCCGTTGCAGGTTGAGGACGCCGTGCGGGCCGCGCTGGAGGCGGACCAGTTCAGCCCGGAGGACCTCGACCACCTTGACGCCGACAGCTCGGTGGTGCTGTGCCGCAGGCTGGTGCGCGAGGGGTTGCTGGAAGTAGTTCGGTGAGCCGCTGCTCGGACGCGAGCCGGGCCCGCGGTGAACCGCTGTGGGCCACCGCCTCCACCGTCCGAACGTTCCTGCTGATGGAGGACCCCGGCCCGTGGGGCCCGCAAGTGCTGCACAGCCACCGGCTGCCGCCCGAGCTGCGGGCGGTGCTGAGCGACTGGCGTCGCCAGGTGGGGCTGCGGCCGCTGCTCATCCGGCGACCAGGACGATCCGCGCCCGGCCCCAGGAGGGTGTTCATAGCCAACGCCCGGTTCGGCTGGTTGCAGACCACGGTGGTTGAGGAACTGGGAGAGCTGATCGACCTCGACCCGTCCGACGCCTTGGGTCGCGACGGCATCGGCTGGGAGGACCACCTGGACCCGGTGGTGCTGGTGTGCACCCACGGCCGGCACGATCCGTGCTGCGCGACCCGCGGCCGGCCGGTGGCCGCGGCGATCTCCGGGCAGTATCCCGGCCTGTTGTGGGAGGCGTCGCACCTCGGCGGCGACCGGTTCGCCGGCAACATGGTCGTCCTGCCGCGCGGCGACTACTTCGGCCGGCTCGACGGGGACGACGGGGTCCGGGTGGTGCGCAGCTACCTGGCCGGCGAGCTCGACCTCGACCACCACCGGGGACGCAGCACCCAGTCCTGGCCGGTGCAGGCCGCCGTGTCGGCAGCCCGGAGGGAGTTCCGGGTGACCGGTTTCGACGAGGTGGTTCCGGTCGGGCTCGATGGCGGGGTCGTCGAGCTGCTGGTGCAGGGCCAGCGCTGGCGGGCCGAGGTCTCCGAGACGCTGCGGGAACCGGAATTGCTGACCTGCAGCGCCCAGGAGCCCGAGCCGGCGCGCAGCTACGAGGTCGTCCTCAGCCGGCGCTGACCGGCGGGCGGGTCAGGCGTCCAGCACTTTTCGCATGCTGGTGGCGTCCAGCCAGGTGCCGAAGACCGGGCCATTGGGCTCGAGCAGCCGCGACCGGTCGAACGGCACCGGGACCGGGTCGAAACCGATGTCGTCCACGAGCTGGCTGACCAGTTCCCGGGCCTCGCGGTCGTCGGACGCGACGGCCACCGCGCGGCGGCTCGGTACCTCCGCCGACCGGGCGTCCGCGGTGTAGTCGTGGTAGCCGAGGTGGTTGAGCGACTTGACCAACCGCATCCGCGGGTTGCGGCTGGCGACCAGCTGCGAGGTTGAGCCGTTGCGCTCGGTGGTGGTCGGAGCGGGGCCGTCCACCGGCTCCCACAGGTTCATCGGGTCGAGGACGACCTTGCCGTCCAGCAGTGAGTAGTCGATCTGGTCGGACAGGCTGAACGGCACCGCGAGCATCACGATGTCGGAGTCGGCCACCAGATCGGTCAGCGGGACCAGTCGGGCGTCCGGCACCATCGCCTCGACGATCAGGCTGGTCAGGTCGGCGGGTGCGGAGTCGAAGAAGTCGACCTGCCACCCGGCGTCGCTTGCGGCCCGTCCGATGGTGGTGCCGAGCTTGCCAGCACCGATGATCCCCAGAACCCTGCTCATGTCGCCTCTAACGCCAGGTCGGCTTGGGTAATTCCGGAATGATCCCGGGTTGCGCCGCGTTGATGGCATATGGCTTCGAAGGCGATCGAATTCGGCATCGACAGTTTCGGTGATCTCACCCACGACCTGAGCGGCCACCCCATCCCCCACGCGCAGGTGATCCGCAATGTCGTGGCGGAGGCGGTGCTGGCCGACCAGGTGGGGCTGCACTACATCGGTCTGGGCGAGCACCACCGCGATGACTTCGCCATCTCGTCACCCGACATGGTGCTGGCCGGGATCGCGTCCCGTACCGAACGCCTTCGGCTGAACACGGCGGTGACGGTGCTCAGCTCCGACGACCCGGTGCGGGTCTACGAGCGGTTCGCCACCCTGGACGCCCTTTCTTCGGGCCGCGCCGAGATCACCCTGGGGCGGGGTTCGTTCATCGAGTCGTTCCCGCTGTTCGGCTACGAGCTGTCGGACTACGAGACGTTGTTCGAGGAGAAGCTGGCGCTGTTCGCTGAGCTGCGCACCAACCAGCCGGTGACCTGGCGCGGCGAGTTGACCCAGAACCTGGACAACGTGAGCCTGTACCCGCCGCTGGAGCATGGACCGCTGCCGACCTGGGTGGCGGTCGGCGGCAGCCCGGAGTCGGTGATCCGGGCGGCCCGGTTCGGTTTCCCGCTGATGCTGGCGATCATCGGCGGGCCGCACGAGCGGTTCTACCCGTTCGTCGACCTGTACCACCGGGCGCTGGCCAAGTTCGGCAAACCGGAGCAGCCCGTCGGATTCCATTCCTACGGGCACATCGCGCCGACCGATGAGCAGGCCCGCGAGCAGCTCTACCAGCCGTGGCTGGAGATGACCGGACGCATCGGCGCCGAACGCGGCTGGCCGCGTCCGAACCGGGAGCAGTTCGAGCACGAGATTGAACAAGGTTCGATGCTGGTCGGCTCGCCCACCACTGTGGCGCACAAGCTGTCGAAGGTCATCCAGACGCTGGGTGCCCAGCGGGCCTCGCTGAAGATCAGCTCGGGGACGCTGGCACACGAGCATCTGATGACCTCCATCGAGCTGTACGGCACCGAGGTGGTGCCGATGGTTCGGGAGCTGCTCGACTGAGGCACCCGCGCAGATTTCCGGTTCCGGCACGCTCTAATGCGATTCCGGGCCGTTGAATCGTTGAATTCCCGGTTGCGCGTTTCGAAACCGGAACTCCGTTGACCAGCGCGGCGGGGCCAGCGCCATCTCCCTCGGAGCCGCCGGCCGGCCTCACTCGTACCAGTGCCCCGGCATGCCTCACTCGTACCAGTCGCCGGCCACCGTCATGCCGCCGTCAGCCATCCACGTCGCGCCGGTCACGAAGGACGCCAGCGGTGAGCTGAGGAAGCAGATCACCTCGGCGATCTCGCGCGCAGCGGCGAACCGGCCCAGCGGGATCCGGGCCTCGATGGGCGCCTTGTTCAGGCTGCCCTCGGCCACCAGCTTCTCGATCCACGCACCGGCGACGTAGCCCGGGCCAACCGAGTTCACCCGGATCCCGTCCTTCGCCCACTCGACCGCCAGCGTTCTGGTCAGCCCGTTCAGGCCTGACTTCACGGTGGTGTAGTTTGCCCGCTGCGGCATGCCCATCAACCCGCCAACCGACGAGATCGTCACGATGGATGCCTGGTCGCTCGCCACCAGCAGCGGATACCCGGCCCGGCAGCACCGCATCGTGCCGCTGAGGTGCACCTGCAGCAGCGAGTCCCAGTCGTCGTCCGACATGGTCGCGCTCGGCGCGGGGCGCGCATTGCCGGCGCAGCAGACCAGCGCGTCCAACCGTCCCTCCACCTCGCCGATCGACTCGAACGCGGCGTCCACGCTGGCTCGGACGGTGACATCGGTCAGCACGCCGCGTGCGGCCGGCCCGAGCTGCGCGGTCGCCGTCTCCAGCGAAACCGGATTCACGTCCAGCAGCACCACCCGGCCACCGCGCTCCACCCACAGGCCCGCGGTCGCCAGCCCGATTCCGGACGCGCCGCCGGTCACCGCCATCACCGGCTGGTCGTGGCTGGGTGCAGTGGATGCCATGGTCGTCCTCCTTGAGCAGTTGCCGTCCGGCTCAGTCTTCCACCCGCCGCGAGTGGCAGATTGGTGGGGTGGATCGGCGAGGGAGCAAGGTTGTGGCGGCGGCATTACTGGCCGCAGCTGCCGGCTACCTCGCGGTGGGTGAGCTCAGCCACGCCTGGGCGCACGGCCGGGGTCTGCCCCCGGGGCGCCGCAACCGGGCCGGGGACGCCGTCGGCAGGCGTGAGGCCATCATCGTGCTCGGCTACCCATCGCGTCCGAACGGTAGCCCGCACCCGCTGCAGCACTGGCGGGCCCGGATCGCCGCCCGCTCCATCTCGCCCAGCGCATCAGCAACTACGATCATCTGCACCGGCGCTGCGATCGACTCGGAACGATCCGAGGCCGCCGTGCTCGCCGACCTGCTGTGCGAGCTCGGCGTCCCACCCGAACTGATCGTGCTGGAGGAGCGGGCCCGCTCGACCTGGCAGAACATGGAGTTCGCGGCGCTACTGGTTGCCGATGCCGAGGTGATCAAGGTGGCGTCCAACTCACTGCACGCCTGGCGGGCCCGCAGGTTCTTGCGCCGCCAGGACCTGGAGTTGGCGCGCCGGCTGGCGGCCGCCGATGACTACCGCTTCGGCGAGTACTGGTGGCTGAAGACGCCGCTGGCCATCTATGAGGCGGTGGGGCAATGGCGCGAATGGCGATATCCGAGGCTTCCGGACGCGTCCCCGCCCAGGTGGCTCAACGGCTACCGGCCACCGCCCACCGGTCGAGTTCGACGACCCGGTCGCAACGCGCCATCAGGTCCTGATCATGGGTGATGACCAGCATCGCGGCCCCACCCAGCGACGAGAACAGGTCGTCCAGCAGCGCGTGTGCGGTCTCCCGGTCCAGGTGTTCGGTCGGTTCGTCCAGCACCACCAGCTCGGGCTGCTCGGCGGCCACCAGCACCCGCGCCAGCGCTACCCGCTGTGCCTCACCACCGGACAGGGTGGCACCCTCCTCACCGACGACTCGCTGCGGATCCAGCGACAGACCGGCCCTGGCCATCGCCCGGGCCACGTCGGCCTCGCTGGCGTCCCGGTTGCCGATCCTGACGTTCTCGGCGAGTGTGGTGGCGAAGATGTGGGCGTCCTGGGCGAGGTAGCCGATTCTGGCCGGTGCCTCCAGTGACCCACCGCGGACCGGGATCAGACCCATGATCGTGGCCGCCAGCGTGGTCTTGCCCAGCCCGGACGCTCCGACCAGCGCCACCGACTCCCCGGGCGCCACCGTCAGGTCGACCCCCTCCAGGATCGGCCCGGCGTCCGGCCAGCCCGCCGCGACCCCGGCCAGCCTGAGCCCCCTCACCGGTTCCGCTCCTCCGGTCGGCTCGGCGACCACCCGGTCACCGGATCCGACCGGTTCGGCGTCCAGGACATCGAGCACGCGCCCCAGTGCGGTGCGGGCCCGGGTCAGGGTCTGGGCCGCCTTGGTGAAGTCGGCGTACACCTCGTGCAGCGCCAGCGGCACCAGCGCCAGGATGGCCAGGTTGCGGGCCAGCAGGTCGCCGGCAACCACGGCGGGTCCGCCGATCAGCAGCGCCGCGGCGACCGCTATCCCGGTCGCCAGCAGTTGCATGCCGGACGCCACCCCGCGCGTCCAGGCACCCGTGGCCTCGGTCTCGCGCAGCTCCAGGTCGACCGCGGCCAGCCGGGCAGTCGCGGCATCGGTCTGGCCGTAGGCCACCAGGTCTGGTGCACACCGGGCCATCTCGCGCACCTGATCGCCCAGTTCGCCGCGCGCCGGGACGGCCCGGCGGTCCGCTTCCCGCGACCAGCGCTGGGCCAGCCACGGCATCACGATCCCGGCCAGGATCGAGGTGCCGAGCAGCACCACCGCGAACAGCGGGCTGAAGATCGACAGGACGATGCTGGCACCGATCATCACCACAGCCGCCGACGAGAACGGCAGCACCACCCGAACCACCAGGTCGACGATCGCCTCGACGTCGGCGGTCACCCGCACCAGCAGGTCACCGTGCCGGCGGCCCAGCAGCGTGGTGCGGCTGAGCTTGTCGTAGGTGATCAGCCGCAGCGCACTCTGCATCCGCAGCGCCAGGTTGTGGCCGACCAGCCGTTCCAGGTAGCGGCCGACCCCGCGTCCGATACCGAAGAACCGCACCATCGCCGAGGCGGCCAGCAGGTAGAGCACCGGGGGATGCTCGGCGGCCCGGCTCAACAGCCAGGCGGAGGTGCCCATCAGGGCGACCGACGCGCCGCTGGCGAAGGTGGCCAACGCGATCGCGACCACCAACTGCCGCCAACCGTGGTCGGCCTGCCGCAACAGGCGCCTGACAAGGGCTATGACGTGCCGGGTCGGAGTCACTGGCGCACCTCCTCGACCGGTCCGCCGGCAGGTACGGGGGAGACCATCTCGTCGGCCAGTCGCAGCAGCGCCGGCCGGTGGCTGACCACCACCGCGCCGACCCCGGCCGCCCGCACCGCTGCCACGGCGGTAGCCTCGGTGGCC
>NZ_JBASCI010000066.1:0-2268 GCF_049651565.1 Brooklawnia sp. | reverse complement strand
GGCCTCGCCCGGGGTGCGCAGGCGACCGGGCAAGCCGGGTTCGCCGACCCACCGGGGGCCTGCGACGAGGAGAAGTCCGACGCCCAGCAACGCCAGCACCACAACCATGCCCAGCACCCTGGTGCGGCTTGAGCACATCTGACATCTCCTCGGCCAGGCAGTTCACTGTGGTCTGGGGCCGAGGCTACCAAATCGCCGGCAGCCGAACGACCTGGATTGACCCTCGCCGGGCGGCGCACATAGACTTGGTGGGCATTGTGGCCGCGCAACCTCGGACGGAGCAGGCGGCGCGTGCGATGTGGACCTGCCGGCCACGGGGCCGGTCGATTCGATCGCGCAAGGGTCGCAACGCACCCAATCGAATAATCCACCAGTAATCGGAGCCCTACTACATGACCTCCTCCACTGAGGCCTCGAATCAGGTCGCTATTGACGACATCGGCACGCCGGAAGCCTTCGAGGCCGCGGTCGATTCCACCATCAAGTACTTCAACGACGGAGACATAGTCACCGGTACCGTCGTCAAGGTCGATCGGGACGAGGTCCTACTCGACATCGGTTACAAGACCGAAGGTGTCATCCCCTCCAAGGAACTGTCCATCAAGCACGACGTCGATCCGTTCGACGTGGTGCAGGTGGGTGACGAGGTCGAGGCCCTCGTCCAGCAGAAGGAGGACAAGGAAGGCCGCCTGATCCTGTCCAAGAAGCGCGCCCAGTACGAGCGCGCCTGGGGCACGATCGAGAAGATCAAGGAGTCCGACGGCGTCGTCACCGGCACCGTGATCGAGGTGGTCAAGGGCGGCCTGATCGTCGACATCGGCCTGCGGGGCTTCCTGCCGGCGTCCCTGGTCGAGATGCGCCGGGTGCGCGACCTGCAGCCCTACGTGGGCCAGGAGATCGAGGCCAAGATCATCGAGCTCGACAAGAACCGCAACAACGTGGTGCTCAGCCGGCGCGCCTGGCTCGAGCAGACCCAGTCGGAGGTTCGCCAGAGCTTCCTGCACCAGCTCCAGAAGGGCCAGATCCGCAAGGGTGTGGTCTCCTCCATCGTCAACTTCGGCGCCTTCGTCGACCTGGGTGGCGTGGACGGCCTGGTGCACGTCTCCGAACTCAGCTGGAAGCACATCGACCATCCCAGCGAGGTTGTCGAGGTCGGCCAGCAGGTCACCGTCGAGGTCAAGGACGTCGAGCTCGACCGCGAGCGGGTCTCGCTGTCGCTGAAGGCGACCCAGGAGGATCCGTGGCAGACCTTCGCCCGGACCCACCAGATCGGCGAGATCGTCCCCGGCAAGGTCACCAAGCTGGTCCCGTTCGGTGCCTTCGTCCGCGTCGAGGACGGCATCGAGGGTCTGGTGCACGTCTCCGAGCTGGCCGAGCGGCACGTCGAGATCCCCGAGCAGGTGGTCTCGGTCGACGACGACGTGATGGTCAAGATCATCGACATCGACCTGGACCGTCGCCGGATCTCGCTCAGCCTGAAGCAGGCCAACCAGGGTGTCGACATCGCAGCCGACGACTTCGATCCCTCGCTCTACGGAATGACCGCCAGCTACGACGATCAGGGCAACTACATCTACCCCGAGGGCTTCGATCCGGAGACCAACGAGTGGAAGCCCGGCTACGAGGAGCAGCAGGCGGCCTGGGAGGCCCAGTACGCCGAGGCGCAGGCCCGCTGGCTCGCGCTGAAGAAGCAGGCCGCCGAGGCCGAGGAGTCGGCCGCCGCCGCTGCCGTGCCCAGCGCGACCGGCAGCACCGGCTACGCCTCCGAGCCCGCTTCCACCGAAGGTTCGCTGGCCTTCGATGAGGCACTGCAGGAGCTGCGTCAGAAGCTGACTTCCGGCAACTGATCATCCGCACCCGACGCAGCGCTCCGGATCATCTGGTCCGGGGCGCTGCGCGTCGGTGTGCTGTCATCGGGACGCATGCCCTCAACCCGACGCAGCGAGGAGGTTCGATGCTGACTCCCGGCCGCTGGCCGATCCTGGACCACGATGACGACCCGGTGGACCTGGTGTCCGAACTCACCCGGCCGGGTCGGGGGGAGGAGCTGCCCGAACGGGCGGTGCTGGCCATCCTGGGCCCCGCCGTCCGGGCGCACGCCGCCGCCGAGGGCCTGCCCGAGGTCGGGGTCGCCGACTTCGTCACGACGCGTTTCCCGATCCACCTGGTCGAACGTGACGGCCGCGAGGTTGCATTGGTGGAGGCGCCGATCGGTGCCCCCGCCGCGGTGATGGTCGCCGAGTACCTGCGGCAGCGCGGAGTGCGAAC
>NZ_JBASCI010000065.1:0-3596 GCF_049651565.1 Brooklawnia sp. | reverse complement strand
ATGTCGACCTTGGTGAACCGGGTGACCCGATCGATGCGATCGAGGACGCCGTGGACGTCCACCGTGAGGTCGGTCCACTCGAACTTGTTGACCCGTGCCACCGAGCGCCAGGTGAGTACCAGGCAGTTCGCGACCGCGCCGAGCAACATGGTCTCGGGCGACCAGTAACCGGCCGGGCCGTCGAACTCGGGCGGGGAGTGACCCTCGAGATCTGGCAGGTCGGGCGTCGAGATCGTGGTCGGGTCGTCGCCTGGCGGGGCGGTCGCAGAGACCCGGTAACTGTGCGGGAACTTCTCCATCGCAGTTCCTTTCGTGGCATGGGCTGCCTTGATTGTCCCCCGGGCCGGGCTCATCCGCGGCCGGATTGGGGTCAGAAAGTGCTGGTCTGGCCGATCGGACGCACCCAATCAGCGGGGGCTGCTGAACGGGTGCGCCCGGGACTTGGGCGGGGACCTCATGCTCGAATTCTCGCAGCAAGTATTGCGAATATTGCGAATGGATGAGACGCTGATGCCATGACCAGCGCAGCTCAAGACGCCGAGACGTTTGTGCCCGAGGGCCAAACGGAAGCTGAAGTGCTCGACTTCATTGAGGCTCTCAAGGCGCGCGGCCTGGACGCTCCTGAAGCCAGTGCACGCTTGGTTTCGAAGGACGGAACCGAGACCATAGACCTGCCCGACAAGGTGTTTCGAGCACTCAAGTTGGTTGCGGAGAACTTGGCCGAAGGCCGCGCGGTCACGGTGGCGCCCATCGAGACGCTGATGACCACGCAGGAAGCCGCAGAGTTTCTCGGGATGTCTCGCCCGTCGTTGATCAAGATCATCGAGCGGGGGGATCTGGCTTGCACGAAGGTGGGCCGCCATCGCCGGCTCCGGCTCGGCGACCTGCTGGAATACCAGCACCGACGTGCTGAGATCCGCCGCGAGGCCTTGGACGAAATGATCGATATCGCTCTGGCCAACGACCTATACGAAGCGACAGCAGAGTCGCCCGAGGGCGTCCGCTAGACCAGCCGAGCGATCACCGTGGCGGCTCTGGGGACGCCGGCCCGTGTTAGCACTCCAGCAAGTGCGGCTCTGTCATGCGGCGGTCGCCGGTTCTTCCGCAGCATGCTCTCTATCGCCTGCGCCGACCAGATCGGGTGCAGGTCGAGTAGATCGAGCAAGAAGTCATCGGGGTGGATCGCCTCGATCTCGTACGGCGCAAGTGATGACGGCGGAAAGTCCATCAAGTTGAAGGTCACAAGGGTGTTCGCTGGGCTGACCACGCAGGCTGCCAGAACGTGTCGGTCATCGGGATGGTTGGTCATGGTTTCCGCGAGGTGCTCATGCCCAACGACGAGCGCCTCGGGAAACGTCCTCTCCATGAGGACGCGGCGCCGATGCACAAGCTCGGGCCGTACCCCACGAGATGTAACCGCTCGCTCCATGGCGTCCAGGACTGCTTCCGACCAGAAGGGCGCGAAGCAGCCTCGTTCGGCCAGACTCAACAAAAGGTCACAGAGCGACTGCCCGAACAGGGTGCAGGTGTCGAGGAAGACCGGGAACGCCATCAGCTATTAGGCCTGCCGTCTGGGCCGGGCATCGGCCAGCAGTTCCATTTGTTCCAGGACCAGTTTCACAGCGCCGGGCTGCCTGTCCGGTGGGTACTTGTGTTTGCGGAGGAGCCGTTTCACTTCGGCGCGCAGGCGGGCCTGCACGTCCGGGCGGCGGGTCCAGTCGGTGCGCACGTCGCGTCGCATCACGTCCACCAGTTCGCGGGCGATCTGGGCCAGTTTGTCCTCGCCCTGCAGCAGGACGGCGGAGTCGTTCTGGCTGACTGCGTCGTAGAAGGCGAGTTCGTCGTGGCTCAATGGGGGGTCGAACCTGGTGCCGCGCTGGCCCTCGGTTGACACCTCGGAGACCAGGTTTGCCAGTTCGGCCAGTACTTCGGCCGCGGTCAACTGCTGGTTGGTGTACCGGTTCATCAGTTCTGCGATCCGATCGCTGAACGCGCGCTGGCGCACCACGTTGCCCGATGTGACCGACCGCACCTCCTGCAGCAGCAGGTCGCGGAGCGCCTCGATCGCCAGGTGCGGGTGATCGGCGCGCTGGAAGTCGGCGAGCATTTCTGGTGTCAGCGCCTGCAGGCTGGGGCGGGGGATGCCTGCTGCCTGGTAGATGTCGGTGATCGCGCCGGTGGCTGTTGCGTCGGCGACTGCGCCGCGCAGTACGCGCATGATCTCGTCGGGGATCGGCTCGCCGTTGGCCTCGCGCTCTTTCGCGTCGTACTTGGCCATCCAGGTGCGCACCTCTTCGTAGAAGCGCACCTCTGTCTTGAGTTCGGCCAGGGTTTGCGCACCCGAGGCGAGCGCCCAGATGCGGCCCAACTGGGCCGATAGCGTCCGGTACCGGTCGCCGAGTGTCAACTCGCCCTCGGCGACCTGGTTTCCGGGGGTGAGGGGTGAGCGCAGGTATTCCACTGCGCCGGCGACCGCCCTGCGGGCCCGCTGCGGGTCGTGCGATGACAGGATCGACTGCCAGTCGAATCCGGAAAGCAGGCTGCGCAGCGCCTCGACCAGTTGGACGCCGACTGCTGCGGCCTCGTCGGTGTCCTTGCCGACGGGCCGGGTGTTTTGGTCGTCGAGGGTGTATTCGGCCAGGGCGTCCCGCAGGTTGTCGGCCAGGGGGGCGTAGGCGACCATGAGGCCGTCCTGCTTGCCGCGGAAGGTGCGGTTCGCCCGGGCCAGCGTTTGCATCAGCAACGCCCCGCGCAGTGGCCGGTCGAGGTAGAGCGTGTGCAGTGGCGGGGCATCGAAACCGGTCAGCATCATGTCCTTGACGATGACCAGTTCGAGCGGGTCGTCGACTTCCTTGAGCCGGTTCTTGATCACCTTGTTCTCGGAATCGCGGCGCACGTGGTCGCGGATCGGCGGCACGTCTGAGGCGTTGCCTGAGTAGACGACCTTGACGACGCCCTTGTCGATGTCGTCGGAATGCCACTGTGGGCGGATCGCAACGATCTGCTCGTACAGGCGGGCACAGATTTCGCGGGTGGCGCAGACGATCAGGGCCTTGCCGTGCGGTTCGGCAGCGGCGTCCTGCTCGGTCGGCTGCAGGTATTCAGCCATGCGCTGGCGACGGTCCTCCCAGTGTTCGACGATGTCGCGGGCCAGCGCCTCAATGCGGGCCGGAGCACCGTATATGGAGTTGATGACCGCGACCGAGCGTTCGATGCGTTCGCGTTGGGCCAGGTCGAGGCCCTGGGTCTGCTCGTCGGCGACGCGATCAAGGTCGTCAGCGGTGACGTCCTCAGCCAGTTTGACCTGGATCAGCCGCGGCTCGAAGTAGACCGGCACGGTGGCGCCATCATCGACGGCCCGGGTGAGGTCGTAGATGTCGATGTAGTCACCGAACACCTCGCGGGTGTTGCGGTCGGTTTCGCTGATCGGTGTGCCTGTGAACGCGATCAGGGTGGCGTTGGGTAGCGCGTCGGCCAGGTGGCGGGCGTAGCCGTCCAGGTCGTCGTAGTGGCTGCGATGCGCCTCGTCGACGATGACGATCACATTGCGCCGATCGGTCAGCAGGGGATGCTCGTCGCCCGCGTCGCGTTCTGCC
>NZ_JBASCI010000064.1:0-16747 GCF_049651565.1 Brooklawnia sp. | reverse complement strand
GGCCTGCAGCGTCGGATCGGCCTCGTCGCGTTGGGCCCACTCCAGCAGGGTGTCCAGCCGGAAGGGCCGGTCATCGATGCCGGCGTGCAGGTCACCCAGCTCGGCGAACCGGCTGGGCATGGTGGTCAGGGTGAAGTCGCGCGGGTCGATGGCGTCCAGTTCGGGCCAGGTGAACGGGGCCGACACGGTGGCGTCCCGGGTGCCGCGCAGCGAGTAGGCGGCGGCCATGGTGTGGTCGCGGGCGTTCTGGTTGTAGTCGATGAAGACCGCGGCCGGGTCGCGGTCCTTGCGCCACCAGGCGGTGGTCACGTCCTGCGGCAGCCGCCGCTCGACCTCGCGGGCGAAGGCGAGGGCTGCGCGCCGGACGTCCTCGAACCCCCACTCGGGCACGATCCGGACGTAGACGTGGATGCCGTTGCCGCCGCTGGTCTTCGGATAGCCGGTGACCTGCAGTTCATCCAGCACCTGCCTGGTGACGGACGCCACCCGGCGCACCCGGTCGAAGCTGGCCCTCGGGCCGGGGTCGAGGTCGATGCGCCACTCGTCGGGCCGGTCGACGTCGGCGCGTCGGACGTTCCACGGGTGGAACTCGATCGTGGTCATCTGCACCGCCCAGATCACCTGGGCGACTTCGGTGACACACAGCTCGTCGGCGGTGAGGGAGTAGCGCGGGAAGAACAGCTCGACGGTCTCGACCCAGTCGGGTGCGCCCTTCGGGATCCGCTTCTGGTGCACCTTCTCACCGGCCAGCCCGTCGGGGTAGCGGTGCAGCATGGTGGGACGCTCCCGCAGCGCCCGGACGATACCGTCGCCGACCGACAGGTAGTACTGCGCGACGTTCAGCTTGGTGTGGCCGTGCGCCGGGAAGTACACCTTGTCCGGACTGGACAGCCGGACCCGGCGTCCTCCCACTTCGAGTTCGACCGCTTCGGAGGCCATGGGCCCATCGTCCCCGAGGCCTGCCGCCGCGGCAAGGGTCGATGGTGCCTGAAGCGGTCACCGGGGAATTGTCCCGAACCGTTGACCGACACGCGGTGGACGGTGCGTCCTCTGCTGACTTCGTCCACCTAGGCTCGGCCAGCAAGAGGACGCCCGGGAACCGTGCCGGTTACCGGACCGACACCCTGGGGGAGCCCATGAGCCAAACCATCCGGCGCCTATGTGCCTATATATCTGCGGCGCTACTGGGTGCCACGCTCTTCCTGCCAGGCATGCCGGCAGTGGCCGACCCCGGCCAGCCTGCCGCCGCCCCTGCGCCTGCGGCTGTGCCCAATGCTCCTGTTGAGGCGATGCCAGCCGCTCCTGCGCCAGCGGCGCCGGTGCCGGCCGTCGCCGAGGAGGGTGAGGCTGCTATCGCTGAGAAGTACGCGAGCGTGGCGAACCTGCTCGGTCCGGCCACCGGTCCGGTGACCTGCAACCTCGCCGGCGGGGGCTGCGGACAGCAGTACACCAATGGTGTGATCCTCTGGTCGCCAGGCACCGGCGCGCACTGGATGAAGGGCGCGATCCTGGTCAAGTGGCGCGAATACGGGTCAGAGAACGGCCGCTTCGGCTACCCGGTGACCGATGAGGTCTGCGGCCTGGTGCGGGACGGCTGCTACCAGTTGTTCGAGTCGGGCGCGGCGATCGTCTGGTCGGCCAGCACCGGCGCCCACAACTCGTGGGGTGGTATCCGGGCGAAGTGGCGTGAGTACGGATCGGAGAACGGGCGCCTGGGCTACCCGACCAGCGACGAGGTCTGCGGTCTGGTGCGGGATGGCTGCTACCAGTTGTTCGAGGCCGGGGCGGCGATCGTCTGGTCGGCCAGCACCGGCGCGCACAACTCGTGGGGCGGTATCCGGACGAAGTGGCGCGAGTACGGTTCGGAGAATGGACGCCTGGGTTACCCGACCAGCGACGAGGTCTGCGGCCTGGTCCGGGATGGCTGCTACCAGATGTTCGAGGCCGGCGCCATCGTCTGGTCGGCCGGCACCGGGGCGCACACCTCGTGGGGCGGAATCCGGGCGAAGTGGCGTGAGTGCCGGTCGGAGAACGGGCGCCTGGGCTACCCGGTGACCGACGAGATCTGCGGTCTGGTGCGGGACGGCTGCTACCAGCTGTTCGAGACGGGCGCGGCGATCGTCTGGTCGGCCGGCAGCGGCGCGCATCCGTCGTGGGGTGCGATCAGGCAGAAGTGGGCGTCCACCGGCTCGGAGAACGGCCGGTACGGCTACCCGACCAGCGACGAGTCGTGCCGCACCGGCGCCGGAGGCGAGCTGTGCGTCCAGCACTTCGAGGCCGGGACGATCAAGTGGCGCTCCGATTCGGGAATCATCGACTGCTCGGTGCAGCGATGTGTGGCGCTGACGTTCGATGACGGGCCCGGCCCGTACACCAGCCGGCTGCTCGACATCCTGGACGCCAACAACGTGCAGGCGACCTTCTTCGTGGTCGGCAACCGGGTGGGCGGGAACTCCTCGCTGGTCGCTCGAATGCACCGGGAGGGCAACCTGGTCGAGAACCACTCCTGGAGCCACCCCGACCTGACCACGCAGGGCAGCGGCAACATCGCCTGGCAGCTGGACGACACCTCCAACGCCATCGCGAACGCGACCGGCGCGCGGCCCACCATGCTGCGGCCGCCATACGGCGCGTACAACTCGACGGTGACCTCGATGGCCGGGCAGCGAGGGATGTCGGTGATCCTGTGGAACGTCGACACCCAGGACTGGCTGTACCGCAACGCGGCCAGCGTCCGGAATGCTGCGGTGGTCAGCACCTCGCCCGGGTCGATCGTGTTGATGCACGACATCCACCCCACAACGGTGGACGCGGTGCAGGGCATCATCTACGACCTCAAGGGCCGCGACTACGTGCTGGTGACCGTGGACGACCTGCTGGGTGATCCGCGGCCGGGGGTGGTCTACACCCGTCGTTGACCTCCGGTTGAGGGGCTGGGAGGGTCGGAAGTCACGTTCGGGGCCTTGGCTGCACTGCCGATGAAGGCTCATTCCCCCTGGATCAGGTTCAGCTCGCTGGCCCGGCGAACCAGGCCGGCCCGGTTCGCTTCGCCGGTGCGGCGCAGCGCCTTGGCGATGTGGAACTTGACGGTGTGCGACGAGATGTGCAGCCGTTCGGCGATCTCGAAGTTGTCCAGCCCTTGCGCGATCAGCTTGATGATGTCGAGCTCGCGGTCGGTGAACAGCTCCTTGGCGTCGCCGCCGCTGCGCTTCAACCGGGTCCACTCGGTCAGCAGTTGGCGATCCCACCATTCGCCGCGATCCCGGACCGCGCGCAGCACCTCCACCACCCGCTCCAGCGGCATCGACTTCAGCATGTAACCGGACGCCCCGCTCGCCATCGCCCGATCGAGCAGCTGGGCGTTGCCGTGGCCGCTGTACATCACCACCACCACGCCGCGGTCGGCCAGCCGACGGCAGAGCTGCCAGCTGTCGTCGTCGGCGACAAAGACGTCCAGGACCACCACATCCGGCCGGAACTGCTCGATGAGCTTGGCAGCGCTGACCAGCTTCGAGCTTGCGCCGACGTACTCGAACTCGCTGCCGGCGAGCACCTGCTGCAGTCCGGTCGTCACCACCTGGTGGTCATCGACCAGCGCCACCCGCTGGGTCATCTTGCTACCGGGATGGTGCACTCGACTTGCACTCCGTTCTGATCACCGTGGATCTCCACTCTGCCCCCGGCGTCCTGCGCCGCCTGGCGCATCAATTGCAGGCCGAAGTGGCCGGTCTCGGGTGCCTTCGCGCCGAAGCCGCTGCCGTCGTCGCGAATGGTCAGCGACCACTTGTCGGCCACGAACTGCAGGATGACGGTGCATGAGGTGCCGTTGCTGTGCAGTTCCGCGTTGAAGACGGCTTCCTGGCCGACGCGCCGCAACGCCTCGGAGACGTTGGCCGGCAGCACCGGGTCGTACTCGCTCTCACCGGGCCGTCCCCTCACCTGGACGATCCGGCGCAACCCCGCGATGCTCGGCACCCGGCAGATCTCCGCCGCCACTTCGGCCGGCGACAGCAACGGCGGCTCGGCCCCACCCATCAGCGAGTCGATGTCCTCCCGCAGTGATCTGGCCAGTTCGGCAACCACCGCCGACACCTCGGCCAGCGCACCACCTGCCGGCTGGTCGGGCTGCGCGGCGACCAACCTCGACAGCTGCGACACGTGCCGGCCGAGCCGATCGTGCAGGTGCCGGCCGAGGGCCTGGCGTTCGGCCTGCCGTCCGGCCTCCAGCAGTTCTTCGCGGCTCATCGTCGCCTGCAGCGAGAGGTTGATCGCCTCGGCGAAGTCCTGCAGGACGCGCTCGTCGGTCTGGTGGTAGGCCAGCGGGGCGTGGTTGGCAACGTAGAGGATGGCGGCGACGGCGTTGTCGTCCAGCACCGGGATGGCCATCGCCGAGTAGATGCCCTCGCGCCGGGTCACCTCGTGCATCTGGCGGGAGAACCTCGGATCGGAGTTGTAGTTGAGCGACCTGACCGGGATGCCACGTTCGGATGCGATGCTTCCGATCCCCTGGGCGGGGCCCACCCTTAGCGTGCGGAAGGTGGCCGTTCGCAGGCCGGCGGTTCGCGAGAAAGCGTAGTTGTGGTCGTCCACCGGCAGCGCGAGATAGGCGGCATCGCTGCCGGTCAACCGCCGCGCGCCGAGGAGCACCAGGTCTGCGACGTGGTCAGGATTGAGCAGGGATGCGGCCGCCTCGGCCACCAACCGGTAGGCGCGGTCGACGTCGCGCAGCCGGATCTGGTCGGTGCGCCGCCACCAGTCGGCCATGGCGGTCTCGGCGACGGGTGCTGTCGCCTCGAACCTGGAAACCCCGAACAGCACCAGCACCGCACTGTCGGTGGCACCGGTGCGCACCACGACCGCTTCGGGAGCGCTGGTGACCCAAGGACGCATCCGTGAGCCGAGGGTGACCCGGCGTCCGGGGCCCATCGACAACCGGACGGGCTCGAACGGCTGAAAGTGGTCGTTGGTGGCCCCGAGCACCACGCGTTGCTGCGCTTGGTCGGCGGGGGAAAGCAGGAAAGCGGCCTCGGCCCGGGAGGAGCGGGTGATGTCGGCGAGGAGGTCGGAGATGGACGCGAGCAGCGAGAGTCTGCGCCTCAGCGTTTGCTGCTCGTCCGGTTTCATCCCACCTCCGCCGCCGCCGTCCGCGGGTTGGTCAGGCAAGTTTAGCGAACGGCGGCAGCGTCCAAGGTGCTAGAAGTTGGGGTAGTAGTCGGGCCTGGCTGAGGTGGTCCGGACGTCCTCCAGCTCCATGTTGGCCAGATCCTGCTCGTCGTCGACCCAGCAGTCGGCGATCTCATCGGTGGTGGCGAACCAGACGCCGTCCTTGCTGGCGATGTGCTCCAGCAGCCGCTCGTACCACAGCATGTGGTGCGCCTGGCCGACGATCTGCGGGTGGACGCAGGAGATGAAGATGGCGTTGGGGACGCGTTCGTAGCCGTAGTCGAAGATGTCGCGCCAGCGCTCGTAGATGGTGTTGGAGTCCTGCTGCCCGGCCTGGACGCCGGTCACGCAGGCCAGCGGCGGGAAGTCGTCCAGGTACCAGCTGACCGGCAGTTCGACCACGTTGGCGGCCTTGCCCTGGGTGTTGCCGTTGAGCCAGTCGATGGCCCAGCGCTGCGGGCGGTAGGCCTCGAGGTCGCGGCCCATCAGCGACGAGTCGTACTTGAAGCCGTACTTCTCGACCATGTCCAGGGTGTTGTCGGAGTAGTCCCAGTAGGGCGAGCGGTACCCGGTGGGGCGGACGCCGAGCCGGCGCTGGAAGGTGTCGAAGGCCCGCTCGACGAGCTCGTCCTCGGTGCCGGCGTCGATCAGCGTCGGGTTCTCGTGGAAGTAGCCGTGGTGGCCGAACTCGTGCCCGGCGGCCGCGATCGCCTCGCACTCACTGGGGAAGGTGTCGACGGTGTGTCCCGGGGTGAACCAGGTGGTCTTGACACCGAAGCGGTCGTAGAGCTCGAGCAGCCGCGGCACCCCGACGCGGGCCCCGAATTCACCGCGCGACATGAATGATGGGCTCGGCTTGTTGAAGCCTCCCAGCCACAGCGATTGGGCGTCGAAGTCGGTGCCCAGGTTGACGGCGATCTTCTTGCCCTCCGGCAATTTGATGGAACCCACGGTATTGCTCCTCCTTAAGAATTCGTTGTTGCGGTTTGGAGTTGTTCAAGGTGGCTGGGCCAGCTGCGGTACAGCTCGGCGCGGCGGCGGCGATCCTTGTACGTCGTCGCGGCGCCGTCGATGCGGTTCTGCCGGAGCACGTCGAGGTCGACGGTGCCTGAGACGACCACCTCTTCGTTGACCGCCGCTTCGGCGACGATGCCCTTGGGTGTCCAGGGGGTGTCGGCGGGGGACAGGATCGAGCTCTGCGTCCAGCCGGGTGGGATCGGGCCGGCACCCTGGCCGCCGGTCGAGCAGTGGACGAAGTACACCTGGTTCTCGATCGCGCGGGCCTGGGCGCAGTGCCGCACCCGCCAGAAGCCGTACTCAGTGAAGGTGTAGGACGGGCACAGGATCAGTTCGGCGCCCTGCTCGGCAAGCGAGGACGCGCACTCGGGGATCTCGGCCTCGTAGCAGATGTTGAAGCCGACCTTGGCGAAGGGCAGCTCGACGGCCTGCATCTGGTCGCCCTCGCTGGTCTTCCAGCCGACGGCCAGAGCCCCGACAACTAGCGGGAGGCGCCACCCCACCCCTGGCCCGGATTTGTCCCAGGATTGGGTGCAGAGAGTGTTGATCTGGGCTCCTGGCTGCACCCAGTAATGGCCAGCGGGCTCACGACGACAAGCAGACCCCGCAACTCCTGCGCGCGACGAGGCGAGTAAGTTCTCGCCATGGCTGCCGACGCAAGCGGTTACAGCACCCGCCCGTTCCTCACTATTCGGAGGATGTACCTCGACGTCCTGGATGCCGGGCGGCGCAAGCGGATGATCCACGGGCTGGTCGAGGTGGACGTGACCCGGGCCAAGTGGATGATCCGGCAGAGCCCGCAAGACATCTCGTTCACGGCATACGTCATGTGGGCGGTGGCGCAGGCCGTCATCGCCGACCGGACGGTGCATGCCTACCGTCAGGGTCGCCGGCTGGTCATCTTCGACGACGTCGACATCAACACCCAGATCGAGGTCGAGGAATCCGGCCAGAAGATCGTGAAGTCGCACCTGTTCCGCGCGGTTAACACCAAGAGCGTGGCCGAGTTGAGCGCCGAGATGCGGCGGGCGCAGCGTCCCGACGACTCGGTGGGACGGCAGCGCTACCAAGGGGCACGCGCATTCGCGACGCTGCCCGGGTTCGTCCGCGGATTTCCGTGGCGCATTGCGATGGGCAACCCGTTCCTGTTCCGCCGGTTCGGCGGCACGGTCGGGTTGAGCTCGTTGGGCATGTTCGCGCACGGCGGCTGGGGCATCCCGATCGCGCCGCCGACCCTGATGGTCACGGTGGGCGGCATCACCCGCAAACCCAGGTTCGTCGACGGCGTGCTCAGCAACCGCGAACTGCTATCGCTGACCCTGTCGTTCGACCATGCGGTCGTGGACGGCGCGCCGGCCGCCCGGTTCGCCAGCCGCCTCACCGAGCTGATCGAGTCCGCAGCCGGGCTGGACGAAACCGGGGCTCACGCAGGCGGCCAGCGTCCCTAGTGTGTCTCCACCGAGAGGATGTTGCCGTCCGGGTCCTCGAACCAGAGCCCTCTCTCGCCGCCGAAGGTGGCGACGCCGTTGTCCCAGGTCATCCCCTCGGCGTCGAACGTCAGGAACTCCAGCCCCTTCTCGCGCAGGGCAGTGACCTCGGTATCGAACTCGGCGTGCGGTATCTGGAAGGACATCGAGGTGCCCTCGTTGGTGCCGGCGTACTCGGAGGGATACACGAGGAACTGGCCGTCGCCGCTGCGATAGCGGACGCCCTCTACGCCCTCAGATACCGGCTGGAAGTCGAGCACGTTTTCGTAGAAGTCCCTGGCGCGTTGCAGATCGGCGACCGGAATAGTCGGGATTGCGACGTAGTTGGCGAGCATGTCACACCTCCCGTCCGTGACCGGACGACCACCGCCCGGTGGGGACGCCACCAGTGTGCGCCGCTGACAGGCGGTGTCCATCGGACCGCGGGTCCAACTTCGTCGATGTTGACGAGGTTGATCTTGGGCTGTGAGTAGCGCGCTTAGCTATGTCGGGCGTATCTCAAAGCGCTGTCCATCCCAATACGGGATTCGATCTGGTATTATTGGTTCATGACAGTACAGATCGCGATCCGCCTCCCCGATGAAATGGTGGCGTTTCTTGATTACACGGTCGCAGCCGGCAAAGCCCCTAGCCGGGCCGCTCTGGTTGCGCGTGCTCTCGAAAGAGAGATGCGGAGGCAGGCGGCTGAACAGGATGTGAAGATCCTTCGCCAGGAAGGGGCAGCGAACGAGCTCGACGACTTGGTCGAGTGGACAGTCGGCCACATGTCGGTCGAGGACTGATCGGTGCGGGAGATCTGCTTGGCCCGTGTGGACAAGACTCGGCCGGTTGTAGTGCTCACCCGAGAGGCGGCCCGCGCCGCGATGACGAAGGTGACGATCGCTCCCATCACATCGACCATCAAGGGTCTGTCCAGCGAGGTGCTTGTCGGACGAGCCAATGGCCTCGACCACGACGGCGTCATTTCGCTCGACAACGTCGTCACAATTCCGACCAGAATGCTCGGGCGGACAGTCGGGTATCTCACTGCCGCGCAGGAGGCGGAGCTGGCCCGGGCCATCATCCTTGCCTACGATCTGGACATACCGCTTTTCGACTAACGCATTGTTGCGCCCGGTCGATGCTGGCCTGAGCAGACGCGGCCGGGGTTGAATCGAACGGTCCCACCACCCACTGATGGTCGCGTGTGACGAATACTGGAGGATGGCAGATCCCAAACCCGCCCGCACGGTCGCGCAGAAGATGGGCATCAAGCCGGGCTCCCGGGCGCTCATCGAGGACGCCCCGGCGTCCGCGCTGACGGCGATGCGCCTGCCTCAACTCGACTTGGCCGACCGGCTGGTCGGCGAGTTCGGCTACCTGCACTTGTTTGTCCACCGGCAGGATCAGCTCCGAGCGGTTCCCCGGGCTGCGTGACCACCTTCGGGTCGGTGGCATGCTATGGATCTCGTGGCCCAAGGGTGGCCGGCTCGGCACCGACCTGAACCTGAAGATCGTGATCCCCATTGGGTACGACCTGGGCATGGTCGAGAGCACCTGCCTGCGCGTTGACGACGTCTGGTCCGCACTCAAGTTCACCCACCCGAAGGCAGGGCGTCACTACGCCAATCGCTACGGCACATTACCCCGACAGCGAGCCTGATTCGACGCTCTGCCTACGCCCGAGCCGAGCACCAGCAACTGTGGCCGGTCGTCTCTTGTGGCGCGTCACCTTGTCAGCGATCCTTTGCCCATCGACCGACCAACCGGGCCGGCCAGCGTTATGACGGCAGGGGAGATCCCCACGATGTTGACGTCCATCCTCCTCGGCTCGAGCACCGATCTGCAGGCTGTCGCTTCCGGCCAGCGACGCATGGTTGCCCCCGAGACCTCGGACGCGGTGGCGCGCGTCCAGGCCGCGCTGGTCGCCGTCGGCTACGGGATGCCCACCACCGACATCGACGGCATCTTCAGCGTCGGCGGAGAAACCGGAGCGGCGATCAGAGCCTACAAGGCCGACCGCGGGCTCGTCCCCAACAACCCGGTCGTCGGCGTCGGCACCGCCAACGCGCTGGACGCCGAGATCCGCTACCTGGAGGACGACTCGCTCGCCTTCGTGCCCGACAAGCCTGGGACGCTGGCGCTGGACCCGTACAAGGCCGGCCGCGCAGAGCTCGCCCTCTTCGAGCCGTCGATCGGGCAAAAGGTCCTCGACCTGTTCGAACTGCGGGACAGGATCTGCTCCGGCTGTCGATGGAGCTCGGCCCAATCATTGCCCAGTGGTTCGGGGAAGTGATAGTTGAACCGCGGGTTTTCCGGGACTTCCGCACCCTGATAGCGCCATCCGGGCCGGGTGACTTCTTCGACGACTCCAAGAGCTCCACCCCGTACGCGAACTTCCTCGCCGCGCAGCATCCGCACCTGTCACCGGGGCAGGTTTCGCACCTGCAGGGACGACGCCGGCCCGACATCCTGCGCCGCGCTGGTTCGGCGTCGGAGTGGTACGAGATCAAGCCGGCCAGCGTGAGCGGTGCGCGGGACGCGACGTTGAAGCTGATCAACATCCTCAACGACTACACCAGCGCGGGCCTGCCGTACGTGCCGGGACGCCGGTACACCCGCGACCCGCGAGATCCCACTCACCCCGATGATCGGCCCGAACGGTGAGAACCTGCAGCCGGTCCTGGAGTTGCGCCGCCCGGTGCGTGGGCTGATCTTCTGGACGCTGTGCATCAAGGGTGACTACGTTGAATACTTCAACCGGGTGCGCCTCGTCGCGGGATTGCTCGCCATCCTGATCGCCCTGGCAGAAGTGGCCGCGGCCGCTGCCGCCACCGCAGGTGAGATCGAGGCCGTGGCGGCGATCATCGCGGGGCTACGCGCGCTCGCCACCGCCGCCGGGGTCGTGCTGCCGGTGCTGACCCATTAGCGATGGTTTTCGGCGGTGGTTTGCCGGCCGATGCTCCGCACCACGCGCTATGGGTAGCGGTCAGGCGAGCTTGATCAGCCGACGAGTCGCGGTCTGCATGTGCACGGTCATCGCGGCTGCAGCCGCATCGCCGTCACGTGCCTGGATCGCGTGCAGTATCTCCTTGTGCTCCCGGATCGCGTCCTCAGCCTCACTCACATCGCGCAAGGCGCGATCCATCCAAATGCGCAGCAACGTCCGGCAGACCCGAAGCGCGTCGGCGATCAGTTGGTTGCCGCAGTTCTCCGCAAGGATCACGTGGAAGCGGAAGTCATGCTTCACAACCTCGGACAGTTCGGGCATTGCCCTCTCCATGTCGGCGAAGTTCTGCGCCAGCTCCGCCCGGGCGTCCTCACTGGCCCTGGTCGCGGCGAACCTGGCCGAGTCAATCTCCAACACTGAGCGCATCTCGATCAGGTCCCTGGTCTCCGGTTCACCGAGCAGCATTCCCCATGACAGCGTCTTCGGCAGCAAATCGGATGCGGTTCCGCGAACGAAGGTGCCCGAGCCGGGCCTGGCTCACTCCCAGCGTCTGCGCCCAGCGCCCGCTCTGGTGGCACCATCGCAGCCAATGACACTACGGGCCTCCTCGTCTCCTGCAGCGGCGAGAGAGCGACCACATCGAGAGGTCAGCGATCCGAAAGTTATCCACCCGCTTGGTGCCCTTTGTGGCCCTGATGTTCTTGATCAACTTCCTGGACCGAACCGCCATCGGCTACGCGGGTCCCAACGGAATGACGCAGGATCTCGGCCTGACAGCTGCCCAGTTCGGCTTCGCGTCCGGCGTCTTCTTCATCGGATACATCCTGCTTGAGATCCCCAGCAACCTCGCCCTTCATCGATTCGGGGCCCGCATCTGGCTGAGTCGAATCATGGTCACCTGGGGCATCGTGGCGCTGCTGTTCACTTGGGTGCAGAGGGCCACTCAGCTGTATTGGCTCCGCGTCCTGTTGGGTGTCGCAGAAGCAGGGTTCTTCCCCGGCGCGATCCTCTTCCTCAGCCTGTGGGTGCCAGCACGCTACCGCACTGGTTGGTCTGGCAGGGCGACCCCCAGCAGACGAGCGCCATGGAACAGCAATGGACCCGTCAAACCATCAATTACGTAAGGGAATTCCTAACCAAGGAGGAACAGAAATGAGCACCAAGGATCTGAAGGTCGCAGTTGTCGGCGCCGGCGGCAAGATGGGCATGCGCGTATCCGACAACCTGGCCAAGACTGACTGGACTGTCTACTACTGCGAGACGGGTGAAGCCGGCAAGCAGCGGGTTGAGGACGCCGGACGAGCCGTGACCCCGACGGACGACGTCATCGGCGACGTCGACGTCGCGGTCCTCGCCGTGCCGGACGTCGCCCTTGAGACGGTGACCGCCGATGTCGCGCCGAAGATGAAGGAGGGCGCCATGGTGCTCACCCTTGACCCGGCTGCCGCCTACGCCGGCCTGTTGACGGTTCGTGAGGGCCTCGATTACGTCGTGGCGCACCCAGCCCATCCGTCGGTCTTCCTGGAGCGCAAGACCGACGAGGAGTACGCCGACACCTTCGGCGGTATCGCCGCACCGCAGTACAGCGTGGCAGCCGTGCAGCAAGGCAGCGAGGACATCAAGCCCTTCGCCGAGGAGGTCATCTCCACGATCTACGGCCCGGTGATCAAGGTCTACTGGGCTTCGGTGCACGACCTCGCGGTCTTGGAGCCCACGCTGAACGAGACCGTCGGCTGCATGATCGGCCAGTTCCTCAAGGACGTCATGGACGCCACCGTCAAGCACACCGACATGGACCTGGAAACCGTTCAGGCGATGTTCTTCGGACATATCTACATCGCATTGACCAACGCGCTGCGTGGTTCGAACCCGTTCTCGGACGCCTGCCTGCTCGCGATGGACTATGGCCGGGAGGCGATCATCAAGCCCGACTGGGAGCGCATCTTCAACGACGACGACCTGGATGTGGTGATCGCCAAGATGCTCAAGATCGACGCTGTTCGTCGTTGATCACGGTTTCTTAGCCTCGATCCACCGACCGGCCGGGAGCGAGCGTCTGATTTCGGGTGGGGTGGGCCGAGTGGTGGTTCGGGCGGGTGCGGGCCGCCGGTCTGCCCGGCTTTTCCACTGAGTTCCTTGTTGTGCCGTTGGGGAGTGGCGGTCACGCCGCCGCGAAGGGCCGGGTGAAGAGCGCGTCGTAGAGGGCTGACCACGCGCTGTGCCAGGGCCAGGCGGTAGGCAGATGCAGATGCAGGCGCCGGGCGGAGGTGGCGATCCTGGCTGGGATGTTGATGAGCTTGCGGCGGATCGTTGAGGTCGTGGCCCGGGTCAGGGTCGGCGTCTTCGTCAGGGTCGCGGCGGCGCGGGTGAGGTTGAAGGCCATGACGGCACAGACCAGCCAGGCGGCGTTGGCGGTGAACACCCCGGAGGGCAGGTGGGCCAGGGCGGAGGCCTTGAGGTCAGCGTGGACGTTCTCGATGATCGCGTGGCGCCGGTGGGTCTGGTCCGCGGCGACCGTGTCGAGCTGATCAGCGGCGGTGGTGGTGAAGAAGGCGTGGAAGCGCCAGGTCTGGAACAACGTCTCCTGACCGTCGCTCTTCTTTGGGTTCAGGTCCGGGATGCGGCGGACCACCAGGCGGCCGGGGATCTGCTCGGTCTTCTTCTTCGAGGAGAACGCGGTGAACGGGATCTCGGCGACCTCCGCCTTGGAGACCCAAGTGCTGGTGGCCTCGTCGTAGACGGCGTCGGTGTACTTGATCGTGGTCCAGGCGTCGGCGGCGATGCCCGCGATGGCGCGTTTGACGGCCGGGTCCATCCGCACGGTTACCGAGACGTTCGCGCCGGTCTTGATGGCGGCGGTGACCAGGGCGTGGGAGTAGAACGCCGAGTCGGCCCGGACCAGGACGTCCCGGCCGGTCAGGTGGCTACGGCGGATCAGCGCGAGGGCGTCGGTGGCGAGGCGGGCCGCTCCGCGTGGGGAGCCGGCGGAGCCCTTGCGTAGCCGCTGGGCGGCGATAACCGGGGCGATCTGCTCGGTGCTCACGGTGGCCAGCAGGGCGTTCAGGCCCCGCACCCCGGAGTAGCCGAAGCCCGCTCCCTGCTTGTGGTAGCCGTGCACCGCCACGATGGTGTCGTCGAGGTCGACCATCACCGTGCCGCGGTCGCCTTCGCGGCCGAGGATCTCGGTGTGCTCGGCGAGATTGCGCAGGAACCGTGAGGCGATTGCGTCGGCCTGGCGGACGTGGCCGAAGGTGAACTTGCGCAGGAAGGAACCCAACGTCGAAGGCGCGTAGGGACGGTCGAAAATCTTGCCCATCCCGCCGTGCCGCAACAAGGCCATGTCATCGATGCTGTCCGCGCCGGCGGCCATCCCGGCCACCAGCGCGGCCAGTTTCAAGCCACCGTTGGAGCCCTTGTCACTCGGCACGCTCAGGTGCTCATCACCCAGCTGGCGCAGGCCGGCCTGCTGGGCCAGTGCCATCAACGGGACCAGGCCCGCAGCCGACACGAGGTTGGGCTCATCGAACGTCGCCGAGACCACCGGGCTGGTGTGAGACAGTTGCATCTACGAGGTGCCCTTCTTGAGTTGGGATACGTGCCTTTGACAAGTCGTATCTTCCCAAGTCGGAAGGGCATTCTCCTTATCCCACGCCGCCCACGGACTCAACCGATCGGTGGATCGAGGCTTAGCCACTGGAACGTCCCCGCAGCCATGTTGCTGGCGGGGACGTTCTGGTTTGCACCCGACCCAACCGGTCTGTTCAACACCGCGGATGATCGGACAGCGATTATGCTGCTCGATTTACCGCAGTGAGCGGGGGAGCAGTTGGTTTGCCGCTCGATTTACCGCAGTGGGCATCAGAATGGCCGCACTCCAGCGCATCAGGCGGGTGCTGGGTCACGAGTTCGAAGCGCAGGCCGCCGCGCCACCGGTCCTGAGCACGGCCGATGGCCGAGCCAATGCGCGTTGTCCGGCACGAATAGGTCGACCTGCCGGGCGGTGTTCACACCCACCACGCCCGGCATACTGGCGATCCGGGGCCAGCGTGCCGGCGAGTACGCGCGTCCGCCTGTCGGCTTCAGCAGCACCGGGCTCAGCAGGCAGAACCTGGAGTTGTTGGTGATGTTCCGCGCCTTGTAGGGCCTTGGGTGGACTCGTGCCAGGACGCCTGCCCGCCCCGCCAACTGGATGACGTTCGGGTGGTGGTCTTTGCCGGCGACCACGGCATGCTGGGCGCTTTCCCAAAGTAGGGGTGCCGGCCTACGCGCTCGCCCATTCGGCACCAGCGAGGCGACCAGCTTCCAACCGAACGGCGACCGGGTCCATCTTCACCTCCGGGGCGACCAGCAGGTCCTGGCTGATCAAGATGTCCCCGCGCAGCAGTGCTGGTCGCCCAACCCACATCAGGTAGATGTGAGCCGCAGTCCCACGACGGCTCCGATCACAGTGAGGGCCGGCGGCTCGATCCCGGCCTGCTCGGCCAAGGACGGCAGACTGCCCACCGTGCTGTACAGCACCAGTTGATCAGGCAGGGCCGCCTTCGCGACGACGGCGGCCGGCGTGTGCGCGTCGAGGCCGCGCTCCACCAGTCCCGCACATATCTCGGCCAGGTGCGCCACCCCCATCAGGATCACGATGGTCCCCGAACTGCGGGCCAGCGCGTCCCAGTTCACTGTGGACGCCGGGTGGTTGGGCCCGACGTGGCCGGAGACCACCGAGAAGTTCTGGGTCAGCCCGCGGTGGGTGAGCGGGATGCCGGCCAACTCGGGTCCGGCGATGGCCGACGAGACGCCGGGGATGACCCGAACCGGGACGCCGGCCTCGGCGCAGGCCAGCCATTCCTCGCTGCCCCGCCCGAAAACGAACGGGTCGCCACCCTTGAACCGGACGACCCGCCGGCCGGCGCGGGCGTGCTCAATCAGCAGCGCGTTGATGTCGCTTTGCGGGGTTTGGCTGCCGCGCGGGATCTTTCCGACGTCCACCAGCACGGCGTCCGGTCTGGTTTCAGCGAGGCTGGCGAGCGGGGCCAGCCGGTCGTACAGCACCACGTCGGCCTCGCGCAGCGCCCGCCGGCCACCCACGGTCAGCAGGTCGGGGTCGCCGGGTCCGCCGCCGACCAGGATGACCTCGCCCAGGTCGCTGCTGGGGTCCATGGCTGTTCCTTTCGTTGCTTCCGGCCGGGCGCCGATCGCGGGCGGCCGGTCAACCTGTGCGGCCGTCGCTGCCGCACAGGGCATTGATCGCGGCCACAGTGACGGCGCTGCCACCCCGGCGTCCGTGCACCACCAGATACTCCAGGCCGAGCGGGTTGCCGGCCAGCGCCCGCTTTGATTCCGCCGCCCCGACGAAGCCCACCGGAATGCCGAGCACCGCAGCCGGGGTCAGGTCCGGGTCCTGGGCGACCACCTCGAGCAGGTGGAACAGCGCGGTCGGGGCGTTCCCGATCGCCACCACCGCCCCAGGCAGCACGGGGCGCCACAACTCGACCGCTGCCGCAGTCCTGGTGGTGCCCAACTCGGCCGCCAGGGTATCCAGCCGCGGATCACCGAGCAGGCAGAGGACCTGGTTGTCGCGCGGCAACCGCGAGCGGATGATGCCGCTGGCCACCATCCGGGAGTCGCACAGGATCGGCGCCCCCCGCCGCAGGGCCGCGGTCGCCGACGCCGCCAGGTCTGGCGACCAGGCCAGGTCATCCAGCAGGTCGACCTGGCCGCTGGCATGGACCATCCGGACCGCCACCGGACGCAACTCGGCCGGCACCCGGTCGAGGTCGGCCTCGGCCTCGATGATGGCGAACGATTGCCGGTAGATCTCGGCGCCGTCGGTCTGGTAGTCGTACCTCACAGCGACTCCTGGTTGACGAGCTCGATGAACCGGTCGCGTACCCGGCGGGCCCGCAGCGGGTCGTGGCTGGTGATCGCCGCCACCGTCATCCCGGCGGTGTCGCCGGTCGCCGGCGTCCACGCCGAACCCTCGTCGCCCTGGTCGGCGCGGACGCAGAAGGTGTGCCGGGCCTCCGCCTCGGCGACTACCGTCGCGTTGGTCTGCGCCGAGTCGGTAAGGGCGAGTACGTACCAGGCGCCGTCCAGGTCGGACGGTCGGAAGTCGCGAGCGTGCCAGGTGATCGCCCCCGCGGCTGCCAGCCCGGCG
>NZ_JBASCI010000063.1:0-6341 GCF_049651565.1 Brooklawnia sp. | reverse complement strand
GAGCGGAACAAGTCGGCGAACATCTCCTCCGGGAACAGCGCCAACCGTTGCTCAGCCAGGAACGCGAACACACTCCCCGGCTCAAGCAACTCCCCGGCCATCGACTCCGCATCGAACAGATCCCGCTGATCCCGCGATCGCCCCTGCACACGACTAAGGCTCCCGCACCCGGCCCCACCACCCGGGCACAGACACGCACTTGTTCAGCAGTCTCCTAGATCTTGCGGATCCGGACCTCCGAGATCACGTGGTCGGAGCCCTTACGCAGGATCGCAGTGGCCCGCTCCCGGGTCGGTTCGATGTTCTCCACCAGGTTCGGGGCGTTGATGTCGTCCCAGAACCCCCGGCCCAACGCCTTGGCCTGCTCCTCGGGCAACTGGGCCACCTCCCGGAAGTAGCTGTCCGGATCGGTGAACGCGCCGGCGCGCAGCGCCATGAACCGCTCCAGGTACCAGTCCCGGATGTCGTCGGCGTCGGCGTCCACGTAGACCGAGAAGTCGAAGAAGTCGCTGACCGTCAGGCTGGCGCTGCCCGGCGTGGCGGGCTGCAACACGTTCAGGCCCTCCAGGATCAGGATGTCCGGCTGTTCGATGGTGATGTGGCGATCGGGGACGATGTCGTAGACGGTGTGGGAGTAGACCGGCGCCCGTACCACCGGCGCGCCGGACTTCACCCGGATCACGAACTCCAGCAGCGCACGGGTGTCGTAGCTGGCCGGGAAGCCCTTCTTGGCCAGCAAGCCGCGCTCCTGCAACACCGCGTTCGGGAACAGGAAGCCGTCGGTGGTGACCAGGTCGACCTTCGGTTGCCCCGGCGAGCGCCGCAGCAGTTCACGCAGCAGTCGGGCGGTGGTCGACTTGCCGACTGCCACCGAACCTGCAACACCGATCACGAACGGCGTCCGGCTGGGTGAGATGCGCAGGAAGCCGTACGAGTCCGAGTACAACTGGTCGTGGTTGATCCGGTAGAGGTTCAGCAGCTGGGCCAGTGGCAGGTAGACCTCGGCGACATCGGCGGCGTCGGTGGGGTCCTGCAGGCCTCGCAAGCGGTTGATCGTCTCGCTGTCCAGCCGAAGCTGGGTGTCATGAGCCAGTTGGGCCCACGTCGGTCTTGGCAGCGTCACCCACGGACTGGTCACCGTTCTCCTTCGTCGTGGCGCATTGTGCAAGCCTAGCGGCCCGGTCTCTACACTCGTTGCCATGTGCGGAATCATCGGCTACGCCGGACCACAGGACGCCGAGCAGGTGCTTATCTCCGGCCTGCGCCGAATGGAATACCGGGGATACGACTCGGCCGGGATCGCCCTGGTCGCCGACGGCCGGATCGCGCTGGCCAAGCGGGCCGGCAAGCTGGCCAACCTCGAGGCCGAGCTGGACGCCGCGGAGCTGCCGGCGTCCCACCAGGGCATCGGGCACACTCGCTGGGCCACCCACGGCGCCCCCAACGACCTGAACGCGCACCCGCACACCTCCGCCGACGGCCGGGTGGCCGTCGTCCACAACGGCATCATCGAGAACTTCGGCCAACTGCGCACCGAGCTGGCCGAGGCAGGCGTCCAGTTCGCCTCCCAGACCGACACCGAGGTGGCCGCCCACCTGCTGGCCCGCGAGGTGCAACAGGCCGGCAACCTGCTGGCCGCCATGCTGGCGGTGGTCGGTCGGTTGCAGGGCGCGTTCACCCTGGTCGCAGTCGACGCCCAGCAGCCCGACCAGGTGGTCGCCGCCCGCCGCAACTCACCGCTGGTGGTCGGGGTGGGAAGCGGCGAGAACTTCGTCGCCTCGGACGTGCTCGCCTTCATCGAGCACACCCGCGACGTGGTCGAGCTGGGCCAGGACCAGGCCGTGCTGATCACGCCGAGCGATATCACCGTTGTCGGCTTCGACGGCCGGCCCGCGCAGACCAACCAGTACCGGGTCGACTGGGACACCTCAGCCGCCGAGAAGGGCGGCTTCGACTGGTTCATGCGCAAGGAGATCTTTGAACAGCCCAAGGCCGTGGCCGACACCCTGCTCGGCCGCTACTCCGAGCGCGGCGAACTGGTGCTGGACGAGATGCGCGGTATCTCCCAGGAGGACCTGCGGCGGGTCAACAAGATCGTGATCGTCGCCTGCGGCACCGCTTACTACGCCGGCATGGTCGCCAAGTACGCCATCGAACACTGGACGCGGGTGCCCTGTGAGGTGGAGGTGGCCTCCGAGTTCCGCTACCGCGACCCGATCATCGACCCGCAGACGCTGTGCGTGACCATCAGCCAGTCCGGTGAGACCGCCGACACCCTGATGGCGATCCGGCATGCCCGGGTGCAGGGCGCCAAGGTGATCGCCATCTGCAACACCAACGGCGCCACCATTCCGCGCGAGTCGGACGCCGTCATCTACACCCACGCCGGTCCCGAGATCGGGGTTGCGTCCACCAAGGGCTTCCTCACCCAGCTCGCAGCCTGCTACCTGCTCGGGCTGTACCTGGCGCAGGTGCGCGGCATGAAGTACGCCGACGAGATCCGGCTGGTCACCGACGAACTGGAGGCCACCCCGGCCCTGATCCAGCGGATGCTGGACGAGGCCGACCGGGTCTACCAGTTGGCCCACCACCTGGCCGACCAGGCCGACTTCATCTTCCTCGGCCGGCACGTCGGCTACCCCGTCGCCCTGGAGGGGGCGCTGAAGCTGAAGGAGATCGCCTACCAGCACGCCGAGGGATTCGCGGCCGGCGAGCTGAAGCACGGCCCGATCGCGATCATCGAACCCGGCATGCCGGTCTTCGTCATCGTCCCGCCCGCCGGCCGCGACCAGTTGCGTGAGAAGGTACTGAGCAACATCCAGGAGGTGCGGGCCCGCGGCGGCCGCACGATCGTCCTGGTCAGCGAGGGCGACACCGACGCCGAGCAGTTTGCCGACGAGGTGGTCCGACTGCCGCACGTCTCGACGCTGCTGCAGCCGCTGGTGGCCACCGTGCCGCTGCAGCTGTTCGCCTGCGAGCTGGCGACCGTGCTCGGCCACGACGTGGACCAGCCCCGGAACCTGGCCAAGTCGGTGACCGTGGAGTGATCATCGGGGTAGGGGTCGACATCTGCGACGTCGGGCGGTTCGATGCCATGCTGACCAGGCGTCCCGGCCTGTCGGCCCGACTGTTCAACGCCGGCGAAACCCGCCGGCCGGACGGCAGCCCGCGTTCGCCCGCCTCGCTGGCGGCCAGGTTCGCCGCAAAGGAGGCGCTGGCCAAGGCGCTCGGCTCACCGGGCGGGATGTCGTGGCTGGACGCGGAGGTGGTCACCACCGCCGACGGTCAGCCCGAGTTCGAACTCCGCGGGACGGTGGCCGCCCGGGCAGCGCAGCTCGGGGTGGGTAACATCAGAGTGTCGCTCAGCCACGATGGTGGGCTGGCGACTGCTTTTGTCGTCTGTGAGGGGAAATCGTGATCGGGATCCACAGTGTCGACCAGATTCGCACCGCCGAGCAGGAGTACATGGCGGCCAATCCCGACGACGACCTGATGCAGATCGCGGCCGCCAGGGTGTCGGATCGCGCCATGCAGATGGCGACCGAGCCCGGCTTCATCCTGGTCGCCGTCGGCCCCGGCCACAACGGCGGCGACGGCCTGTTCGCCGCCCGCAACCTGGCCCGATCCGGCCACCGGGTGGTGATCTGGCTGGTCACCGGCAGGGCACACCCGCAGGGGGTGGTGGCCGCCCGGCAGGCCGGGATCCGGTTCATCGACTCCCTGACCGTGATGCGGATGCTGCCCGACATCATCCTGGTGATCGACGCGATCATCGGGCTGGGCGCTCGTCCCGGGCTGCCCGAGCGGGTCAACTGGTTCGCCGAGGCCTGCCAGACGCTGTCGATCCCGGTGCTGGCGATCGACCTGCCGTCCGGGCTGACCGCCGACCACCACCAGCGGTCCGCACACCACATGACCGCCGACGTCACGGTCACCTTCGCCGCCCCCAAGCTGTGCCACCTGGCGCAGCCGGCCGCCAGCTTCTGCGGTGACGTCGAGATCGCCGACGTCGGGCTCGACCTGCCCGAGCCGGACATCCGGCAGATGCAGCGGGTCGACGTCGCCAGGTGGTGGCCATGGCCCACGGCCTACGCCGACAAGTACTCCCGCGGCGTGCTCGGCGTCGACACCGGTTCCGACCGCTACCCGGGGGCCGCGGTGCTCTCGGTGGTCGGCGCGGTCTACTCCGGGGTCGGCATGGTGCGGTTCAACGGGCCGAAGCGGGTGGCCGACTTCGTGGTCGACCGGCAGCCCTCGGTCACCGTCGGTCAGGGCCGGGTCCAGGCCTGGCTGGCCGGCTGCGGTTGGGGCCCGGAGAACGGACGCGAACGCCTGGCCCCGATCCTCGATTCGGGGGTGCCGACAATCGTGGACGCCGAGGCGCTGGACGACCTGCCGGGTCAGCTGCCGGGGGGCTGGCTGCTCACCCCGCACGCCGGTGAACTCGCCGCGATGCTCGACACCAGCCGCGCCGAGGTCGTCGACTACCCGATCGAGGCGGCCCGCGAGGCGGCGTCCCGCTGGCGGACCACTGTGCTGCTGAAGGGCGCCACCCAGTACGTCGCCGAACCGGACGGCCGGGTCACCCTCGCGGTGCCGGGCCCGGCCTGGACCGCGCAGGCGGGGTCGGGCGATGTCCTGGCCGGTATCTGCGGGACGCTGATGGCGGCCGGGTTGCCGGCCTGGAAGGCCGCCGCGATCGGCGCCTCGGTGCAGGCGCTGGCAGCCGCCCACCGGCCGGGGCCGTTCCCACCAGACGTGGTGGCCACCGCGATCCCCGAGGTGCTGGCCGGGATGGCCGAGCTGATCGGCCGTCAGGCGATCCTGGCCGGAGCCTTCACGCCCAACTCGATCGCCGCCCAGTAGTAGTCGAGCAGTTCGTCGCTGACCTGCGGCCAGGTGCGATTCTCGACCCGCGCGCGGGCGGTGCGTCCAAAACTGGCCCGCTTGAAGTCGTCACCGACCAGGTCGGCCACCCAGTGCCGCAGGTCGCGCAGGTCGCCGGGCTGGTACAGCCAGCCGTTGTGCGACGGCTGGATCAGGTCGATCGGCCCACCACGCCGCGGTGCGATCACCGGCAGGCCGGACGCCTGCGCCTCCTGGATCGCCTGACCGAAGGTCTCGAGTTCGCCCGGGTGAACGAACAGGTCCAGGCTGGCCAGGTGGCGCGGCAGGTCGTTGCCGGTTCTCATCCCGACGAAGACCGCATTGGGCAGGCTTACCTCGAGTTCGGCGCGCATCGGGCCGTCACCGATCACCACCATCCGGGTACCCGGCAGGTCGGCCAGCACCGCCAGGTCGGCAACCTGCTTCTCGGCGCCCAGGCGTCCCATGTAGCCGATCACCACCTCGCCGTTCGGGGCCCACGAATCGTGCAGCGCCCGGTCGCGCCTGGCGGGGTTGAACCGGCCCGTGTCGACACCACGTCCCCAGACGTCGACCCGGGAGAAGCCCTGCTCGAGCAGCTCATCGCGGGTGTAGCTGGACGGGGCCAGGTTGATGGTGGCCATGTTGTGCAGCTTGCGCAGGTGGTGCCACAGCAGCGGTTCGGCCGCCGGGTAGCCGTACTCGACGGCATACTTCGGCACCTCGGTCTGGTAAAGCGCCACGCTCGGGACGCCAAGTCGGGCAGCCGCCAGCACCCCCTTGTAGCCGAGCACCACCGGCGCGGCCAGGTGCACCACGTCGGGTGCGAAGTCGGCCAGGTGCTTGCCGACCTGGGCGGTCAGGGTGGCCGACAACCGCATGTCCGGATACCACGGCAGCGCCAGCGACGCGGTGGTGATGACCGGGAAGCCGGCATAGCTGTCGGGCACCCCGCGCGGATCGTTCGGCGCGA
This sequence comes from Brooklawnia sp., assembly GCF_049651565.1. GTDB lineage: Bacteria > Actinomycetota > Actinomycetes > Propionibacteriales > Propionibacteriaceae > Brooklawnia. The sequence goes on along the minus strand of NZ_JBASCI010000063.1, from coordinate 502 downwards.
CCACCAGTGCCTGGTGTCCCCGGCGTCGCAGGTGCTCAAGCGTCCGGAGTACCGAATTGGTCACTCCATTGACGGAAGGGAGAAAGCACTCGACGACAAACGCAACGCGCACCTGACCATTCTAACGCGTTCCTTTTCAAGTGATTTTCGCCCGCCTGGCAACCCGGCAACCACAAGGTGAATTCCGTTGGCTCGGCCGGGCCGCGTAGACTGGCACGCCGTGATCGAACAGGTGGCCGACCAGCCGACGTTGCGCATCGCAGGCCCGGCGGACGCCGAAGGGATGCTGCGGATACTCACCCGCGCCTTCCGGGCGCGGCCAGCCCTCGACCCGCCGGCGGACGCGCTGTCCGACACCCTCGCCGACGTGCAGCGCCGGATCGCCCAGGGTGTGGGCATCGTGGCCAGCGACCACACCGGCGACATCGGCTGCCTCTTCCTGGCCCTCGACCCCGACGCCGACCCGCCCACCGGCATGCTGACCCGGGTCAGCGTGCTTCCC
>NZ_JBASCI010000062.1:0-6755 GCF_049651565.1 Brooklawnia sp. | reverse complement strand
TGTCCGCGGCCCGCTCCGGCGCCGCCCCGCGGGTGCCCAGGTAGCCGTTGCCCAGCGTGGTCAGCGCCTCCCGGTGGGCCTCGTGGGCCGGGTCGAAACCCTCATAGACCAGCGTCCATGGATCGGCGCGCAGCGCCCCGAGGTCCAATTCGGAGACGTCCGCGACGACGATGTCGGCCCCGGCGGCCTCCAGTGCGCCACGATCACCGGCCCGGTCCGCCCCGACCACCAGACCGAAGCCGCCGGCCCGGGCGGCACGCACTCCGGCGACGGCGTCCTCGACCACTGCCATCCGGGCGGGGTCGGCTCCGAGCAGCTCGGCCGCCCGCAAGAACATTGCGGGGTCGGGCTTGCCTGGCAAACCGAGTTCTTCGGCCTGGCGGCCGTCCACGACCGCGTCGAAGAGCCCGTTCAGACCCGCCGCGGTGAGCACCTGTTCGGCGTTACGGCTGGCGGTCACCAGGCCCACCGGCACCCCACCGGCCCGCAGCCGACGTAGCAGGTCCACGGTGCCGGGGAATACCCGCAGCCCCTGCTCGGTGAGCAGGTCGAGATTGATCCGGTTCTTCCGCGCCGCCAGGCCGCGCACCGACCAGGCATCCTCACCGTCGCCGGCGCCGCCCGGAGGGAGGTTGATGCCGCGGGAGGTCAGGACAGCGGCCACGCCGTCCTCGCGGGAGCGTCCGTCGACGTAGGCCCGGTAGTCCTCGGCGACGTCGAACGGGGCGTACGGGCCGCCGTCCAGCCGCGGATCGGTCAGCACCTCGTCGAACAGACGCTTCCCGGCGGCGGCATGCATGCTGGCGGTGTCGGTCACCACGCCGTCCAGGTCGAAGATCACCGCCTCCTGCGGCGGCTTTGCCCCGGTCGGCCATGGCTCGCGGCCCGGCTCGTACGCCATGGTCCGGTTCATTGTCCATCTCCTGACGGTGGGTGGAAGTCTGCAGGGGGGCGCGCCACTGGCATCGGGCCGGGCGACCGGTGGGGCTCGGGAACAGGCGGGCGCCGCAGCACGATCCACATGGCGGCAAGGACCACACCCAGGCCCGCGGCGGTCCACCCGGTGGGGCGTTCGCCGAGCAGCGCGATGCCGAGCGCGATCCCCACGACCGGGGTGAGGAACGTCCAGGCGGTGAGTGCGTCGAGGCGTGAGCGGCGCGCCTCCGCGAACCACGCCACCGTGGTGGCCGCCGTGCCGACCAGCGCGAGGAAAAGCAGGGTGAGAACGAAGCGAGGGGTCCAGGCGATGACCGCAGGTCCCTCCAGCACCGCAGCCACCGCCGCCAGGACGGCCCCGCCGAGGAGCAGGTGCCACCCGGTGAACATCACGACATCCAGACCGCGCAGGCGCCGGGACAGCAGGGTTCCGCCGGTGACGGCCGCGGCGGACACCAGTGACAACCCGGCGCCGCTGCCTCCGCCGCCGGGGACCGCGACCAAGACCAGGCCGATGAAGCCCAAACCGAGAGCCGCGCTGGTGCTGGCCGACAGCTTCTCGCCGTACAGCCACCACGCCGGTAGCAGGATGAGCAGGGGTTGGGCGTTGGCGAACACCGCGGCGGTGCCGGTGGTGCCGCTGGCGACCCCGGCGAACATGACCGCGAACGCGACGGTCACGTTCACCAACCCCAGCACGGTGATCCACGCCCAGTCTCGTGCCGCTGTCGGTGTTAGGCGGCGCTCAAAAGCACCCAGCCCGACCAGGACGGCACCGGCGAGCACGGCCCGCAGCGCGGCGTACCACAGAACGGGCGCGTCCCGTAGGCCCCACTCGATCGCCACGAAGCACGCGGCCCAGGCGGCGGTGATCCAGATCATGCGGCCAGCGCGGGGTGACCGCAACGCTCCGAGCCCCGCGCCCAAGGGCGCGCGGGGAACGATGCGGGTGACCATTTACAGTTGGACCCGTCTCAACAGCTGAGCGTTGAGGGAGACGACGATAGTGCTCGCCGACATGAGTATCGCACCGAGCGCGGGCGTCAGGAGAATCCCCCACGGAGCCAAGACACCTGCTGCCAGCGGGATGGCCACGATGTTGTAACCCGCTGCCAACCACAGGTTCTGCACCATCTTTCGGTATGTGGCGGCGGACAGCGTGACGATTCGGGGGATGTCGCGTGGATCGGAGCGGACCAGCACGATGTGACCGGCTTCCACGGCCACGTCAGTTCCGGCCCCGATGGCGATGCCCAGGTCGGCGGTGGCCAGCGCCGGTGCGTCGTTCACCCCGTCACCGACCATGGCCACCTTTCGACCTTCTCCCTGCAGCTCGCGGATCTTTGAGGCCTTGTCCTCAGGCAGCACCTCGGCGAACACCGTGTCGATCTGAAGCTCCTCAGCCACCGCGTTCGCCACTGGCCACGCGTCACCGGTGAGCATGGCGACCTCGATACCACGCTGGTGGAGGGCATCGATCGCCTCACGGCTCTCGTGGCGGACGGCGTCCGCGACGACGAACACGGCCAGGGCCTTGCTGTCGCGAAGGAGATAGATGGCCGCCTGACCCCGCTCGGACGCCTGGGACGCGGCCGCCCGTAGTGCCTCCGGAACGTGCGCCTCCTCGGCCTCGAGAAGACGGGGGCCGCCCATGTGGTACTCCACTCCGTCCACCGACGCCGCAACGCCCTTGCCGGTGATCGACCGGAACCCCTCCGGTGCTGGGACGTCGATTCCGCGGTCCTGTGCCGTGATGACGATCCCCCGGGCGATGGGGTGCTGCGATTCCGTCTCGACCCCGGCAGCGATCCGCAGCGCGGCCTCCTCGGTGACGCCGTCCGCCACCGCCAGGTTCACGACGCGAAACTCACCCAGGGTCAAGGTGCCGGTCTTGTCGAAGACCACCACGTCCAGGAGGCGAGCCTCCTCCAGGCCCCTGCGATCGCGCACCAGCAGCCCGTTCTGTGCACCGAGGGTGGTGGAGATCGCCACCACCAGCGGGACGGCCAGGCCCAGCGCGTGCGGGCAGGCGATCACCAGCACGGTGACCACGCGCACGATGGAGAAGTCGATGGGGGCCCCGAGCAACTGCCACACGATCAGTGTCAGCACCCCCGATACCAGGGCCACGGCGGTGAGGAGCTGTGCGGCCCGGTCGGCCAGGTGTTGGGCTCGGGACTTGGACCCCTGCGCTTCGGAGACCAGCCGCATGATTCCCGAGAGCATGGTGTTAGCCCCGGTGCCGGTCACCTCGACCCGCAGGGAACCCTCTCCGTTGATCGTCCCGGCAAGGACCGCCTGCCCCTCGCTCTTCTTCACCGGTCGGGACTCCCCGGTGATCATCGCCTCATTGATGTCGCTGGTTCCGCGTCGCACGACCGCATCGGCGGGGATGCTCTCACCGGGCCGCACGAGCACCACGTCCCCGTCTAGCAGTTCCGTCACGGGGACGGTCTCCTCGCCGTCGTCGGTGATCCGTGTTGCCAGGTCTGGTAGCAGTTTCGCCAGCTCCTGCAGTGCGCCCTGAGCCTGGTCGATCGACCGCATCTCCACCCAGTGTCCGAGGAGCATGATGGTCACCAGGGTGGCCAGCTCCCACCACAAGGGGCTGGCGTCGAGGAGCCCGAGTTGCACAACCCAGGAGAAGACGAAGGCCACGCTGATGGACAGGGCGATCAGCGTCATCATGCCCGGGAGCCGGGCCCGCAGCTCGTGCCAGGCTCCCTGGAGGAAGATCCATCCTCCGTAGATGAAGATCACGGTGCTCAGCACCGGAGGAATCCAGGTGGAACCCGGGAATACAGGAGCCTGGTACCGGAGCAGTTCTTGGATGTGCTCGGCCCAGAACACGACCGGCAGTGTCAGGACGAGGGCCACCCAGAACCGGTTGCGGAACATCTCCGGGGTGTGGCCCTCATGTCTGTCGTGTCCAGCATGGGCATCAGGGCCAAGCTGCGGATCGTACGCCGCGTGGCCGGGGTGGCTCACGACCTCGTCGTGGCCCGGGGTCGTGGCCTCCTTGGGCTGGTTCCGCTCCGGCGGCCACTCGGGGGCTGCTGCCGGCGAACCGCGGTGATCGTCCGATCCTCGCTCCGTATCCCGTCGATGTTGCTCGTGGTGGTGTCCCTGTGTCACGTGTTGATTCCTAGCTCCGTTGGTTTTCTCGTACTGTTCACCGCGCAGCCTGTTCAGGCACGTCGGCGGCGGGCCGGGCGCCATGTTGGACAACATCGAGATGGGAGATGCCGGCCTGACCGCAGACCCGCAGGGGTGTCCAACAAGGCCGTGACGCGTATTTCATGGTATGGCTGTCAGCCGTCCGCCGGTCGACCCGATGGCAGACCCGCCGGTGCCAGGAACTCCCGCCGCATCCCGAGGATCTCGTCGGTCATCGCGATGGAGGTCGCGGCATCCCTCGCCGTGCCGGTCAGCGCGCGGATGGCGTCGATCGTCTCCGGGATGACGATGGCCTCGTTGTTGACCTGGTAGGTCAGGTAGGCCTCCTCGCCGTCAACGTTGAGCACGTCCTCCCACACCGCGACCTCCCACATGTCCCCGCGGGGCCGTCCCAGGTCACGCATGAGTTCCACGGTCGTGTTGAGCGCGGTCAGCCCGTCGGCCATGCGGATGAACGCGATCCGCGGTGCCTCCCGCAGTGCCGCGAGGACCTCCTGTCGGTCGGCGGGACGGGTCAGCTGCACCGTCCAGAAGTGGTTGTGGGTCTGGGTGTGGGCGGCCTTCGCGGCGATGGTCACCACGTCCAGTTCCGGCAGCACGGTCGTGGCGTCGGGCCCCTGGTGAGAGGGTATGGCGGCCTCGGGGACCATCGTGTTCATGATTCCGCCCTCATGGGACTCGCTGGGGTCGGTGGCCCGGCGGATCAACACCCCGCGGGCCCGGGCCAGCAGTCCGGCATCCTGGAGCGCGCCGAGCACCCGCACGATGCTGGTGGTGTTGCACGAGACCACCCGGGTCATGTCCCGACCCACGGCGCTGGCGTAGTTCGCCTGTGCGACGAAGGAGTGCCCGGTCGTGGCATGGGACTCCCCGCCCTGCAGGACCACCTTGACCCCCGCCGCCTGGTAGGTGGGCAGGTTGGTGGCGGCGACCTTCTTCGGGGTGGTGTCCACCACGACATCGGCCTGGTCGAGCAGGTCGGTCAGAGTGCCGACCACCGGCACACCGGCCTCGCGCATGGCCACACCTGCGGTCTCGGTGGCGGCGTACACGGTGATGCCGCGTTCGGCGGCGGCGCGGATGCGCCAGTCGGTGGCCACATCGGCGACCCCGACCAGATCCATGTCCGGCATCGCGCGAACCGCGTCGGCGACTCGCTTACCGATGACCCCGTAGCCGTTGACGGCAACCTGAACGTTCATGTGTTGACCTCCCGGTCCCTGCGTGTTTGTGGTCTGTGTTCGTGATCTGTGGTGATGGGTTCAGCGCGCCGGCGCGCGCGGTCCACACCTAGCGGCCCGTCGATGGGTGGTTAGCTGCGCACCAGGCGGGCGATGGCGGCGGAGGCCTCCTTGAGCTTGGCGTCATGTTCCGGGCCGCCGGTGCTGGCGGCGTCGATGAGGCAGGGCTCATGTGGCCCTCCAGCAGGGCCAGCGCCACGCACTGCAGGGCCCGGTTGACGGCCGCGATCTGCGTGAGGACGTCGATGCAGTACTTGTCCTGCTCGACCATGCGGGCGATGCCGCGGACCTGACCCTCGATCCGCGCCAGCCGGACGAGCACGTCGTCTCGCGAACCCGTCACGGGCCGGATGGTTGTCATCGGTCTGTCCTCCTTTCTCTGAGGCACCTTTCTCTGAGGCACCGCAGCCATGCGCGGGTGCCTCCCAGGCGAATCTGAGGTCAGGGCGTGCCCGCCCCGGTGTACTTGGCCGGATCGGCCCGGAAGCTCTCGGCGCAGTGGTTGGAACAGAAGTAGTAGGTCTGCCCCTCGTGGTCGAGGCTCGACGCGGCCGCTGACGGGTCGACGTTCATCCCGCAGACGGGATCGGTGACCGTTGTGGGCTTCTGGGAAATGTTGTTCCCCGTCTCTTCGTGGGTTTCGTCGGGTCCGTGCCCGACCTCCACCACCGGGTCGGTGGCGGGGACTTGAGTGACCTTGGGGATCGGCCTGGGGGCGAAGGCGCGCAGCCGGTTGGCGTTGGTCACCACCGACAGGGAGGACAGGGCCATCGCGGCCGCGGCGATCATCGGGCTGAGCATCCAGCCCAGCGCCGGATAGAGCACGCCAGCAGCGATCGGGATGCCCAGACCGTTGTAGATGAACGCGAATACCAGGTTCTGGCGGATGTTGCGCATCGTGGCCCGCGACAGGTCCACCGCGGTGACCAGGCCGGACAGCGCCCCGGAGAGCAGGGTGATATCGGAGGATTCGATCGCCACGTCGGTGCCGGTGCCGATCGCGGAGCCGACGTCGGCCTGGGCCAGGGCGGGGGCGTCGTTGATGCCGTCCCCGACCATGCCCACCACCCGGCCCTCGGTTTGCAGGCGTTCGACCTCGGCTGCCTTGTGCTCGGGCATGACCTCGGCCACCACCCGGCCGATGCCGACCTGGCGGGCGATCGCGGCTGCGGTGGCCCGGTTGTCACCGGTCATCATCACCACGTCGATCCCGCGGGCCTGCAGGGCGGCGACGGCAGCGGCAGAGCCGTCCTTGACGGTGTCGGCCACGCCGATGACCCCGGCGAAGCGGCCTTCGACCGCGGCGAACATCGGGGTCTTGCCGTCGGCCGCGAGCCGGTCGGCGGTGGCCGCCTCGACCCGCACGCCGGCACCCTCCAGCAGGCGCCGGTTCCCGACGGC
>NZ_JBASCI010000061.1:0-11932 GCF_049651565.1 Brooklawnia sp. | reverse complement strand
CCTGCGCGCGGCCAGCGAGCTCACCCCGGTCGTGGCGGCCCTGGCGGCGTTCGCCGAGGGCATCACCACCATCACCGGGGTCGGGCACATCAGGGGCCACGAGACCGACCGGCTGGCGGCGATCAGCGCAGAGCTGGCCAGCGTCGGGGTGGACGCGTCCCAGACCGACGACGGCTTGGTGATCGTCGGTGCCGGCTCGGCCGGCGAGGGTCTGCGTCCCACCAGGCCGCTGCGCAGCTACGCCGACCACCGACTGGCCCATCTGGCCGCGCTGGTCGGGCTGGTGGTGCCCGGGGTAGTCGTCGACGACATCACCGCCGTCGACAAGACGATGCCCGACTTCACCAGCCGCTGGCGGGCCATGCTCACCCAGGTCGCCGGAGCCGGGCGATGAGCCACGCCCGCCGAACCGCCGAGGCCTACGCCGACATCGATCCCGAGAAGTTCGGGGCGCGACCGGCCAGACGCACCCGGCCACGCACCAAGGACCGACCCGACTACTCCGACGCCGAGGTGGGCCGGGTGCTCACTGTCGACCGCGGCCGGTTCCGCTGCCAGATGCTCGACTCCGGGGTGCTGCTCACCGCCGCCAAGGCCCGCCAGCTTGGACGCAAGGGGGTGATCGTCGGTGACCTTGTCCGGGTGGTCGGCGACACCAGTGGCGAGGAAGGCACCCTGGCCCGCATCGTCGAGGTCGAGCCGCGCAGCACCGTACTGCTGCGAACCGCCGACGACACCGACCCAACCGAGCGCCCGATCGTCGCCAACGCCGACCAGTTGATGATCGTCTCCGCGCTGGCCGATCCACCGCCCCGGCCGGGCATGATCGACCGGCTCCTGGTGGCCGCCTACGATGCCGGCATCTCTCCCATCCTGTGCCTGACCAAGGCCGACCTGGCCGAACCCGATGAGATCATCGAACTCTACGAGCCGCTCGGGGTGCCGGTGGTGGTCACCGAACCCGGGTCCCAGCTCGACGAGGTGGACGAACTGCTGGTCGACCACGTGACCGTGCTGGTCGGGCACTCCGGGGTCGGCAAGTCGACCCTGATCAACCGACTGGTGCCTGGCGCCGACCGCTCGACGGCCGAGGTCAGCGAGGCCACCGGCCGCGGACGGCACACCTCAACCTCGGCGGTCGCCCTTCAGCTGCCCGGCGGTTCGGGTTGGGTCATCGACACCCCCGGCGTACGAAGCTTCGGACTGAGCCACGTCACCTGCGAATCAGTGCTGGGCGCCTTCGGCGACCTGACCGAGTTCACCAGGGACTGCCCGCGCGGCTGCCGGCACACCGACGAAGAACCGGAGTGTGGCCTGGACGAGGCGGTCGCGGCCGGCCGGTTGACGCCCGGCCGACTCGCGTCCTTCCGGCGTATCGTGACGGCCTTGCTCGAGCAGAGTGGCTAACGTTGGCCGCATGGCGTCCTCCTCCTACATCGATGACCTGAGATTGGCACACCTGTTGGCGGACAATGCCGACTCGATCACCGAGAACCGGTTCAAGGCCCAGGACCTGCGGGTGACCACCAAGCCCGACCGGACCGCGGTATCGGACGCCGATCGCTCGGTCGAGGGGGCGCTGCGCAAGACGCTGGCCACCGCGCGGCCCCGGGACGCGGTGCACGGCGAGGAGATGGCCGACACCGGCTTCGGACCACGACAGTGGATCATCGATCCGATCGACGGCACCGCGAACTACGTGCGCGGGGTGCCGGTCTGGGCCACCCTGATCGCCCTGATGGTGGACGGGGTGGCCAAGGTCGGCGTGGTTAGCGCCCCACTGCTCGGGCGGCGCTGGTGGGCGTCCGACGGGGCGGGCGCCTTTACCGGACGCACCCTGCTCAAGGGCACCAGGCTGCAGGTGTCGAAGGTCGCGCGGGTGCCGGACGCGTTCCTGTCCTACTCATCCATCGGCGGCTGGATCGCCAGTGGCCGCGGCCAGGGATTCGTCGACCTGCTGCGGGACGCCGGGCGGACCCGCGCGTTCGGTGACTTCTGGAGTTACATGATGGTCGCCGAAGGCGTGGTCGACATGGCCTGCGAACCGGAACTCGACCTGCACGACAAGGCAGCGCTGGACATCATCGTGCGGGAGGCGGGCGGCCGTTTCACCGATCTCGACGGCGTCGACGGCCCGATGGGGCCGGGCGCCATCGCCAGCAACGGCCTGCTGCACCACGAACTGGTCGACCGGCTGCGGCCGATGGACAGCTACGACGAGGAGACCACCGGTATCATCATCCCCGCCGGCGGCCCGGACGCCTGATGAGCCCGCCCGGACGCCTGATGAGCCCGCTGCCCACCCACCGGCTGGCGCAGCTCAGTGACCTGCACCTGACGACGCACAACGAGCCGTTCGCCGGTCAGATCGACACCGACGCCCAACTGCGGCTCGCCCTCCAGCGGCTGGCGCACGCAGGCCAGCGACTGGACGCGGTGGTGCTGTCCGGTGACCTGACCGACGCGGGCTCGCCGGCGGCCTACCAACGACTCAGGGCGCTGATTGACGAGCAGGCCAGGCTTCTCGGTTGCCCGATCCTGGTCGGAGCCGGTAACCACGACTCGAAGCAGGCGTTCAACGCCTCCCTGGGCCCGGCAGACAACGTCACCGAGGTACGCGGGCTGCGGATCATCCAACTGGATTCGTCCGTCTCGGGCACCGATCAGGGCGAACTGTCCGCGTCCCAACTCGACTGGCTTGCCCAGGTGCTGGCCACGCCCGCCGAGCACGGGACCGTGCTGGTGGTGCACCACCCGCCGGCGCCATCGGCGTCGGTGGTGATGTCGGTGGCCACGCTGCGGAACATTGCCGACCTGGCCGGGGTGGTCGCCGGCGCCGATGTGCGGATCATCCTGTCGGGGCACTGGCACACCCCGGCGTCCAGCACCTTCGCCGGTATCCCGGTCGCGGTCGCCGGCGGGGTCAGCTACGTGGCCGATCCGCTCTTCCAGGCTCGGGGCTACCGGGCGCTGGTCGGTGGCCAGAGCTTCAACCTGGTCGAGTTCTACCCCGGGCAGGTGGTCACGCTGGTGGTGCCGGTGACAGCCGCCACGCTGCACCAGATCGATCTGTGACCGGCCCCGGCGCTCGGTTCAGAAGACCCTGACCCGAATCGTCTCCGGGATCTCGCTCAACTGCCTGGTCAGGCCTGGGGCTGCCGAGGTCACGTCGGTGACCACGTAGCCGATCTCACTGTTGGTGTTCAGCGCCTGGAACGCGATGTTGGCCTGGTGCGAGCTGAGCACCCGGGTCAGGTTGGCGAGCACCCCCGGCACGTTTCGGTGGATGTGGATGGCCCGGCGGCCCTGCTGCGCCGGTACCTGCACCTGCGGGAGGTTGACGCTCATCACCGTCGAGCCGGTGTTCATGAAGTCGATCAACTTGCCGGCGGTGTATCGACCGATATCGACCTGCGCCTCCTGGGTGGATCCTCCGACGTGCGGGGTGAGGATCACGTTCGGCAGACCCTGCAGTTCGCAGGTGAATGGCTCACCGGCCGCACGCGGTTCGACCGGGAAGACGTCGAGGGCGCAGCCGGCGATGTGGCCCGACCGGACGGCCGCGGCCAGGGCCGGGACATCCACCACGTGCCCCCGCGACAGGTTGAGGAACAACGCCCGGGGACGCATCCTGCCGAACTCGGCCTCGCCGAACAGGTTGGTGTTCTCGGGACGCCCGTCCACGTGCACGCTGATGGTCTCGCAGGTGGCCAGCAGCTCGTCCAGGCTGTCGACCCGTTTGGCGTTGCCCATCGCCAACTTGTCGACGACGTCATAGAACCAGACCCGCATCCCGAACGACTCGGCGAGCACCGACAGTTGCGAGCCGATGTTGCCGTAACCGACCAACCCCAGGCTGCGGCCGCGCACCTCGTGGGCGCCGGCGGCCGACTTGTCCCAGACGCCGGCGTGCATCTGGGTGTTCTTGTCGGTCAGGTGGCGGGCCAGCACGACGATCTCGGCCATCGCCAGTTCGACCACGCTGCGGGTGTTGCTGTAGGGGGCGTTGAAGCAGGCGATGCCCGCCCGGGCGGCTGCGGTCAGGTCAATCTGGTTGGTGCCGATGGCGAATGATCCGACCGCCTGCAGATCGGGAGCACTGGTCAGCACCCGTTCGGTGACCTGGGTGCGGGACCGGATGCCCAGCAGCGTGACCCCGTTCAACGCCTCGATCAGGTCGTCCTCACCGAGAGCGCCGCGGCGGTTCTCCACCTCGTAGCCGGCGTCGGCCAGTAGTCGGGTGGCTTCCGGGTGGATGTTCTCGAGCAGCAGGGCCTTCACGACGCACCATGATAGGGCCGCGGCGGGCCGGGGCCGCACACGGTTGCCGCCCCGATGCCGGGCTAACTCGTCCGCCGTAGCCGCGGCACACTGGCCAGCAACTGCTGGGTGTAGGGGTGCTGCGGATCGGCGTAGATCTCGGCCGAGTTGCCCGCCTCGACGACGCGTCCGTGCTGCATCACCAGCATGGTGTCGCACAGGTGCCGCACCACCGCCAGGTCGTGGCTGACGAAGACCAGGCTGAGGCCGTGCCTGGCGACCAGGTCGGTGATCAGGTTGAGCACCTGGGCCCGGACGCTGACGTCCAGCGCCGAGACCGCCTCGTCGGCGATCAGCACCTTGGGCCTGGGGGCCAGCGCGCGCGCGATGGCGATGCGTTGGCGCTGGCCGCCGCTGAACTGGTGCGGGTAGCGGCTGGCGGCGTCCGGGGGCAGCCCGACCTGGACCAGCAGCTCGGCCACCCGTTGGTGCGGGTCGGGACGCTCCGCATCGCGCCAGATCCGGGACCGCAGCGGCTCGCTGATGATGTCGGCCACCCGCATGCGCGGGTCCAGCGAGGAGCGCGGGTCCTGGAAGACCAGTTGCACTCCCCTGCGCAGCACGGCCAGCTCACGTTCGTGGCGTCCCACGATCGACTCGCCGAAGAACCGGATCTCGCCGCTGGTCGGGCGGGACAGGGCGGCCATCATCCTGATCAGGGTGGACTTGCCGGAGCCGGACTCCCCCACGACGCCCAGTCGCTCGCCCGGCCACAGATCGAGGCTGACCCCGTCGACCGCGGTCACCGGTTGGGGGTGGCCCCTGCCATAGACCTTGACCAGGTCCCGCACCTCGTAGATCGGCGCCCGGCCGGTTTCAGCGGTCATAGAAGTCCTCCAGCACCGGCAGGCGTTCCCCGGGCGCGACCGCATCCAGGTTGGCGGTGGCGATCAGACCGGCGGTGTAGGGGGGTTGCGGTGCGCCCAGGACCCGCGCCAGGCTGCCCTGCTCGACGATGCGGCCGCGGTGCATCACCGCGATCCGGTCACACATCTGGCTGACCACCGCCAAGTCGTGGCTGATGAACAGCAACGCCGAGCCCGCCTCATCCAGCCCCCTCCGCAGTTCGGTCAAGACGCGGGCCTGCACCGTCACGTCAAGGGCGGTGGTCGGCTCGTCGGCGATGAGCAGTTCCGGGGTGTTGATCAGTGCCATCGCGATCAGGACCCGCTGGCGTTGCCCGCCCGACAGTTGGTGGGGGAAGCTGTCGGCAACCCGCTCGGGGTCCTGGATGCCCACCTTGCCGAGCATCTCCAGCACGCGGGGGCGCGCCTGCCCGGCGGGGGCGCCGGCGTGCAGCCGCAGCACCTCGGCGACCTGGCGGCCGGTCAGCATGGTCGGGTCGAGCGCGGTCATCGGCTCCTGGAAAACCATGCTGATCTGCTTGCCCCGCAGCTTCGAGTACTCGGCGTCCGGCAGGCCGACCAGCTCGCGCCCGTGCCACCGGATCGAGCCGGTGATCCTCGCCGCATCGTTGAGCAATCCCATGACCGCCAGCGCGGTCACCGACTTGCCCGAACCGGATTCTCCGATCAGTCCGACGCGTTGACCCGGCCGGATCTCCAGGTCGACGTCGGCCAGCGCCGGCTCTTTGGAGCGCCCGAATCGCACCCCCAGGTCGGTGACCTGCAGCAACTGGTTCACCTGTCGGCCTCCCGCAGCGTCGGGTCGAGCAGTTCCCGCAACCCGTCACCGAGCAGGTTGAACCCGAGCACCGCGATGGCGATGAACAGGCCCGGCCAGAACGCCAGGATCGGGTCGGAGTACAGGTACGGCTGGGCCTCGAAGATCATCCGGCCCCAGGTCGGAGTGGTGGGCGGGGTGCCCAGCCCCAGATAGCTCAGCGACGCCTCGGCGAGGATCGCCAGCCCGAAGCTGACCGAGCCCTGCACCAAAATGACCGGGGTGATGTTCGGCAGTACGTGACGCATGGCGATGCCGCGACGGCGGATGCCGGCGCCCCGGGCAGCCAGGATGAAGTCCTGGCTGAGCACCTGCAGCGCCGCGCCCCGGGAATTGCGGGCGAACGCCGGGATGGACGCGATACCGATCGCCACCATGGCGGTCAGCGTTGATCCCGAACCGCGGGCCGCCGCGAGGATGATGGCGAGCAGCAGCGCCGGGAAGGCGTAGACGATATCAGTTGCGCGCATGATGACGCGTCCGAGAAGGTCGCGGTTGATCGCGGCGATTATGCCGAGGGGTACCCCGATCAGGGCGCCGATGCCGACCGCCACCACACCGACCAGCAGGCAGCTACGGGCACCGATCAGGATCCGGCTGAAGATGTCCTGCCCGAAGCCATCGGTGCCCATCCAGTGGTCGGCGCTCGGCGCCGCCAGCCGCAACGTACTGACCTGGGTCGGCGGCCATGGCGTCCAGAACGCCGAAAGCAGGGCCAGCAGCACGACCACGCCGACCATCGCGCAGCCCACCATCAGGGTCGGGTTGCGCCTCACAGATCGTCCTGCTCGTCGCCGGCCCGCAGCCGCGGGTCGATGATCGCGTAGCTCAGGTCGACCAGCAGGTTGATCAGCAGCACCAGCGTGACCAGCACCATAACGATCGACTGGACGACCGGGATGTCGCGGGTCGATACCATCTGCAGCAGGTAGGAACCCAGCCCGGGCAGCACGAAGACCGTCTCGACGACGATGGCGCCGACGAACAGGGTGGCGAACTGTAGCCCGACGATGGTGACGATCTGCAACGCGGCGTTGCGCAGCCCGTGCCGCATCAGCGCCGGCCAGCGTCGCCAGCCGATCGCCCGCGCAGTACGGAAGTAGTCCTGATTCAGCACGTCGATGAAGGCAGAGCGGACGTAGCGCACCAGCACCGCGCCCTGCACCAGCCCGAGCGTGATCGCCGGCAGCAGCAGGTGCGACAACCAGGCGGTGATCGAGTCGGACGCCGAGACGTAACCGTTGGCGGGCAGCCAGCGCAGCCGCACCCCCACCAGCAGGCTGAGCGCGATCCCCACCACGAAGACCGGGACAGCCATGCCGAACTGGCTGAAGCCCGACACCACGACGCCGTCGGTGTGGTTGCGCCGCAAAGCCGAGTGAATCCCGAGCGGCAGTGCAATGGCGACGGCGAAGAACATGCCGAGCACCACCAAGGACAGCGTCACGCCGAGCTTGTCGGCGATGATCGGTGCGATCCGCTGGCCGGTCAGCGCCGATTCGCCGAGTTGGCCGCTGAGCAGGCCGCCGACCCAGTCGAGGTAGCGCACCGGCAACGGACGGTCCAGCCCCAGCCGCTCCCGCACCGCCGCAACCGCTTCCGGGGTGGCGTTCGGACCGAGCATGACACCGGCCAGGTCGCCGGGCAGCAGGTTCAGCAACGCGAAGACCACCATGGAGGCGATCAGCAAGCTGACCGCGAACCATGCGAAGCGGCTCGCGAACCGGGCCATCAGTTGGGCGGCGCGCTGACGGCGGTCATGTCGAAGCTGAGGCTCGGGGCGTTGCGGTTCACCCCGGTGACGTCAGCCTTGGTGACCACCAGGTTGGGCAGCAGCCACAGGAAACCGGCCGCCGCGTCATCGGCCAGGATGCGGGCCGCCCGCTGCATCAGCGCGATCTGCTCGGCGTCGGAGGCAGCAGCGTCGGCGTCGGCGATCAACTGCTGGAACTCGGCATTGTCGTAATGCCAGTAGTAGCTGGGGTCGGCGAACCGTGAGATGTCACGGGTCTCGACGTGCGCGACGATGGTCATGTCGTAGTTGGACTCGACCATCACCTGCTGGATCCAGGTGGCCGGGAACTCCAGCTCGTCCACCGTCACCTGGATGCCGACCTCGGCAAGCTGGCTGGTGATGTAGGTGGCCGCGCCGGGGGCGTACGGCAGGGTCGGGATTCGCAGCCGCAGGCTCACCGGCTCCTCACCGGACTCGGCAAGCAGTTCACGGGCCCGCTCGGGGTCGTACGGGATCACCTCGGACAGGTCTTCGTACCAGGGATCGGTGGGCGGCACCATCGAGCCGATCAGCAGCCCCTTGCCGGCCCACACCGAGTCGCGCAGCCCCTCCCGGTTGATGGCGTGCAGGATGGCCTGCCGCACCTGCAGGTTCTGCAGCACCGGGGTCTGGTGGTTGAAGCCGAGCACGATCTCACCAGTGGTTACGCCTTCGAGGATGGTGAACCGCGGGTCGTTGAACTGGTCGAGCGCCTGGGGTGCGGCGACGTTGGAGATGATGTCGATCTGACCGGCGAGCATGGCCGCGTTCATGGCGTTGGCATCGGAGTACGACTTGAAGGTCACACCGGCCAGCCGGGTGCCGGTACCCCAGTAGTTGTCGTTGCGCTTCAGCACGACCTGGTCGCCCTGGGTCCAACTGTCGAAGACGAACGGGCCGGAACCGGCGGGTTGGGTGGCGAGGCTGCCGAGGGCTGCCGGGTCGTAGATGATGCCGGCGGTCTGCGCCATCGAGTAGAGCCAGCTTCGCGACGGCCGGGCGAGCACGAACTCGACGGTGTTGGCGTCCACCGCCCGCATCGACTCGATGGGCTCCATCTGCGACTTGAGCACCGGGAGCACCGCCGGGTCGTCGATGATCCGCTGGATCGAGTCGACCACAACGTCCGCGGTCACCTCGGCGCCACTGGCGAAGCGGGCCTGTGGCCGGAGCTCGAAGGTGTACGTCGTGGCGTCGGGGTTGACCGACCACTCGCTGGCCAGCAGCGGCTGCAGGTTGCCCTCACCGTCGATCTTGAGCAGGGTCTCGTAGACGTTGTACAACAGCGCCTGCGGGATGGCGGCCGCGTCGGAGGTCGACGGGTCCATCGAGTTGGGGGCCACCGATGTGCCCACGATCAGCTGTCGATTCTCCGGTTCGGACGCGCCGGGGCTGCACGCGGACAGGACCAACGCAAGCAACGCCACCAACACCGTGGCGAACCGGTGAGAACCGCGGGATCTCATCTAGCAACTCCTTCCGACTGGGCTCGAACGCGATCAGTCTAGTCATGCCCGCGACCGCCCCCGGGCACGGCGCGGGTTTGGGACTTCGACGCAAACGGGTTATAGTTCATCGAGTCAACGCGGGGTGGAGCAGCTCGGTAGCTCGCTGGGCTCATAACCCAGAGGTCGCAGGTTCAAATCCTGCCCCCGCTACGAGTTTCCGGCCCGGAGACCACAGATCTCCGGGCCTGAACCCTTTCCGGCGTCTGGTCATGACACTGGTAACGGCTGAGGGCCGTCACCTGTGACCGGACCGACCACCCCCCTGGACCCAGTGGACGCGATGACCCGGCCGAAACAGATGACCGGAACAGGTCGGACGGACCCACCGCTGCCATCGGCGCAAGTCGGGAGGCTGGCCGGGTTCGTTAGGATGCAGTGCATGCCACCTGCCGCGACCGCAAGCCCCGCCGCCCCCGGCGTCCCGCGCCTGCACTACCCCGTCGACGACAGCCGGCTCGACAACGGGCTGCGGGTGGTGGTCAACCCCGATCCGATCTCCCCCGCCGTGGCGGTCAACCTCTGGTACCGGGTCGGCTCGGCCGACGAGCAGGCCGGCAAGACCGGCTTCGCGCACCTGTTCGAGCACCTGATGTTCGCCGGCTCTGCCCAGGTGGCCAACGGCGAGCACCTTGCGACCATCCAGGCGGTCGGCGGTTCGGCGAACGCCACCACCAGCTTCGACCGCACCAACTACTTCGAGACCGTCGGCCCGCACGCGCTGGAGTTGGCGCTGTGGCTGGAATCCGACCGGATGTGCAGCCTCAACGTCGACCAGGGCAACCTCGACACCCAGCGCGAGGTGGTCAAGGAGGAGAAGCGGCAGCGCTACGACAACGTCCCCTACGGCGACCAACTGCAACTGCTGCTGGAACTCAACTTCCCCACCGGGCACGCCTACGGCCACCCGACCATCGGTTCCATGGCCGACCTGGACGCGGCCACGCTGGCGGATGTGCGGCGGTTCTACCGGACCTGGTACCAACCGGCCGGGGCGGTGCTCACCCTGTCCGGCGCGATCAGCGTCGAGCAGGGCAAGGACCTCGCCAACCGCTACTTCGGCCACCTGCCGAAGGCGGAGGTGCCGGCCACGCCGGTGCTGGACGAACTGCCCCCGCATACCGGGCTGCCACGGCTGGAGGTGGTTCGCGACGTCCCCAGGCCGATGCTGCACCTGTGCTGGCGCACCCCGCGGCTCACCCACCCCGACCGGCTGGCGGTGGACGTGATGCTCGCCCTGCTGACCGAGGGACAGTCGGCCCGGCTGCACCGCGAACTGGTCCGCGACCGGCAGCTCGCCGAGGGCATCGGTGGCTACGACATGGGCCTGGTCCGCACCAACTCCCTCGGCGTCATCTCCAGCCGGGCCCGGGAGGGCGTGACGCTGGACCAGTTGGCCGAACCGGTACTGGTGGCGCTGGCCGACCTGGCCGAGCACGGCCCCGCCGAACCGGAGCTGGCCCGCGCCAAGGCGAGCTTCGAGCGGCAATGGCTGTCGGCACTCGCGCCGGTCGAGGACCGTGCCGACCAGTTGGGCTTCTACGCCACCCACTTCGACGACCCGGGACGGATCAACGAGGAGTTGGCCGAGATCGAGCAGTTGCAGCCGTCCGACATCGCCCGGGTCGCCAAACGCTGGTTCGACCCGGACAACCGTGCGACCCTGCGCTACCTGGCCGGCGGTGCAGCATGAGCCGGCTCCCCCGTCCCGCAGTACTGGACGCCCGCGCCTGGCGGTTCCCCGAACCGCACCAGTTCACCCTCGACAACGGCGCGCGGGTGTGGCTGTACAACCTGCCAAGCCAGCACGTGATCAGCGCGCAGGTCGTGCTGGACGTCCCGGTGAGCGCCGAACCCGAGGCGCTGGAGGGTCTGGCCACCATAGCGCTGCGCACCAGCGACGAGGGCAGCATCGACCACCCAGGAGCCGAACTGGCCGAACTCGTCGAGGACCTGGGCGCAGTCTACGAAGGCACCGCCGCCCAGTCGGGCACCATCTGCCGCCTCGAGGTGCCCAGCCTCCGCTTCCCTGCCTCGCTCGACCTGCTGGCCGAGATCATCACCCGCCCGGCCTACGACAGCGCCGACGTCGACCGGCACGTCGCGCTACGCCTGGCCCAGATCGAGCAGTCGATGGTGCGCAGTTCGGCGCTGGTGCAGTTGGCCTTCCAGCGGGCGGTTTTCGACCCGGCATGTCGGGCGGGCCGTCCGACCGCCGGCCGGGTGGCCACCGTCTCGGCCATCAGCAGGCAGGACGTGGCCGGCTTCCACGACCGCTGGTGGCGTCCCGACGGGGCCACCATCATTCTGGCCGGTGCCCTGCCAGCCGACGCCGAACGGATGGTGGCCAGCGCCTTCGACGCCTGGCGGCCGACCGGTGAGCCGGCCGTCCACCTGCCGCCCGCTGCCAACCCGGCCGGCCCGCAGGTATGGGTGGTCGATCGGCCCGGCTCGGTGCAGGCCGACATCCAGGTCGGCATGGTGGCCCCCGACCGCAATGATCCCCGGTGGGCGGGCCTCGAAGTCGCCGCCTGTGCGGTCGGCGGGTCGTTCGCGTCCCGATTGAACAGCGTGCTGCGTGAGGAGCGCGGCTACACCTACGGCGCGCACGCCGGGTTCCGCCCGCTGCGGGACGGCGGCGCGTTCACCG
>NZ_JBASCI010000060.1:0-19923 GCF_049651565.1 Brooklawnia sp. | reverse complement strand
GCGTCCTGCTTGGGCCCGGCGTCCTGACCGGTCGCTGCACCGGCCGCCAGTGGGGCGGCTTGCGCGGCCGGCAACTGCTCGACCTGGATCGTTGCGGGCGCGGGACGCTGCGCCCCGGACTGGGCCGAGTTGATCGCCTGGATCAGGTCGGCCTTGCGCATCGCGCCGGCACCCTTGATGCCCATGCCCGAGGCCAGCTTCTTCAACTCGGGCAGGAGCATGGACGAGAGCCCTTGCGGGCTCGATGGAGTTTCGCTCACGAAAGTCCTTTCACCACTTGCAAAACGCAGGGTATTTGGTGTGCTCGTCCCGAAAGTGGTACTTGCTCAGCCGTGGAAGGTTGGCGTCCAATACCAGGACGCATGGGTCTGACCTGTCAGGCCCATGCCGACGACAGACCGCCGGGCTGGAGCAAGCCTAGCAAACGCCGGGGCGAATCCACGACCGGCAGGCCAGGCAGTTACGGCGAGTTGCCGTAACGGGGTCAGTTGTTGGCCAGCCGCTGGCTGGCGCGGGTGAACTCTGTCCGCAGCTCGTCGTAGTTGCGGGTGACCGGGAACTGCGGGAACTCGTCGACGACGCGCTGCGGGGGGTTGAACAGGATGCCCTGCTCGGCCTGACCGAGCATCGAGGTGTCGTTGTAGGAGTCGCCGGCAGCGATGCACGCGAAGTTCAGGCTCTGGAACGCGATGATGGAGTGCCGCTTCTGGTCGGCCATTCGCAGCCGGTAGCCGGTGATCGTGCCGTCGTCGGCGACCAGCAGGTGGTGGCAGAACAGGGTGGGCCGGCCGAGCTGGGCCATCAACGGGTCGGCGAACTGGTAGAAGGTGTCGGACAGGATGATGACCTGGTAGCGCTCGCGCAACCAGTCGACGAACTCCGGCGCGCCGTCCAGTGGCCGCAGGGTCGCGATCACGGCCTGGATGTCGGGCAGCTTGAGGCCGTGCTGGTCGAGCACCCGGAGCCGATGCTCCATCAACTCGTCGTAGTCGGAGATGTCGCGGGTAGTCAGCCGCAACTCGGCAATCCCGGTGGTCTGCGCTACAGCGATCCACACCTCGGGGACCAGCACGCCCTCCAGGTCGAGGCAGGCCAGCTCCATCTAGATTCCCTCCACCCTTATGAACCGGACGTCGCTGCGCACCTGCGGGGCCGCCTTCAGGGCGGCAACACAGTCGAGCAGGTCGTCCTCGCCGGCAACGTGCGTCATCATCCTCAGTTCAGCGACGTCACGGGCGACCGAACCGGCTTCATCGACCGGCATCTGCTGCACAGTCTGCACCGAGATGTGGTGGTTGGCGAAGATGCTGGCCACGGCGGCCAGCACGCCCGGCTCGTCGGTGACCCGGAAGCGCAGGAAGTAACGCGTCCGAAGGGCCCCGATCGGAGCCACCTCGCGGTCGGCGTACACCGATTGACGAGGACCCACGACCCCCCGGGCCCGGTTGCGGGCCACAGTGACCAGGTCGCCGACGACCGCGCTGGCAGTCGGGGCGCCACCGGCACCCGGCCCGACGAACATCAGTCGGCCGGCTGCGGCGGCCTCTACGAAGATCGCGTTGTAGGCGCCGCCGACACTGGCCAGCGGATGGCTGTTGGGCACCATCGTCGGGTGGACGCGCACGCTGATCCGGCCGTCGTCGAGGGTGTTGGCGACCGCCAGCAGCTTGACCACGCAGTCGAGATCACGGGCCGCTCGGATGTCGCCGGGCATGACTCGCGAGATGCCCTCGCAGTAGACGGCGCTGTCGCTCACCCAGGTGTGGAATGCGATGCTGGCCAGCAGCACGGCCTTGGCGGCGGCGTCGTGTCCCTCGACATCGGCGGTCGGGTCGGCTTCGGCGTAGCCGAGGTCCTGGGCCTGCACCAGAGCGGTCTGGTAGTCCATCCCCTCGGTGGTCATCTTGTCCAGGATGTAGTTGGTGGTGCCGTTGACGATGCCCATCACGACCTGGATGGAGTCGCCGACCAGCGACTCGCGCAGCGGCCGGATGATCGGGATGGCGCCGGCCACCGCGGCCTCGTAGTAAAGGTCGACACCGGCCCGCTCGGCGGCGGGGAAGATGGATTCACCCTGGCTGGCCAGCAGGGCCTTGTTGGCGGTGACCACCGAGGCGCCGTGGTCGATGGCCAGCCTGATCAGCCGACCGGCGTCGGTCTCGCCGCCGATCAGCTCGATGACGATGTCGATGTCGCCGCGACTCACCAGGGCGTCCGCATCGGTGGTCAACAGCGACTGCAGCTTCACGGGGCGCGGCCGATCGAGGCTGCGCACCGCGATCCCGACGAGTTCGAGGGGACGTCCGATTCGCGCGGTGAGATCGGCCCCCTGCTCGATGATCAGTCGGGCCACCTGGGTACCCACCACACCGCAGCCCAGCAGGGCCACCTTCAACGGTTGCTCGTCGATCTGCGTCATTTCCATTCCTCACTCCCCCACGTCAAGCGCGAGCAGGTCGTCCAGCGTCTCGCGCCGCAGCAGGGTGGTCAATTCCCCGTCTCGCACCGCGACCACCGGAGGGCGTGGCGTGTGGTTGTAGTTGCTGGCCATCGCGCGGCTGTATGCCCCGGCACCGGGGACGGCGATCAGGTCGCCGGGTCGGGTGTCCGCGGGCAGGAAGACGTCATGCACCAGGATGTCACCGCCCTCACAGTGCTTGCCGACGATTCGGCTCAGCACCGGGGGTGCGGCCGAGTTGCGGTTGGCCAGGTTCGCCGAGTACTGGGCAGCATACAGAGCAGGACGGATGTTGTCGCTCATGCCTCCGTCCACGCTGACGTAGTTGCGCTGGCTGCCGTCCTCGAGGTCGACCGGCTTGACCGTGCCCACTGTGTAGACCGCCATCGTGCTCGGGCCGACGATGGCCCGGCCCGGTTCGATCGCCAGCCGCGGCAGCGGCATCTGGTGGGCGCGGGCCTCCAGGGTGGTGATGTCGCGCAGGTTGCGGGACAGTTCGTCAGGGGTGAGCGGGTTGTCGGCGTTGGTGTACGCGATGCCGAAGCCGCCACCCAGGTTGAGTTCTGGCAACTGGACGCCGGTCGCCTCGGCGAACTGCGCGAGCAGCTTCATGGTTCGGCGGGCCGCGACCTCGAACCCGCCGGTGTCGAAGATCTGCGATCCGATATGGCTGTGCAGGCCGAGCAGCGTCATCGACGGGCTGTAATGGCAACGCACCATGGCGACCATGGCCTGGTTGTTGGTGATCGAGAAGCCGAACTTCTGGTCCTCGTGGGCGGTGGCGATGTACTGGTGGGTGTGCGCCTCGACTCCGGGGGTGACCCGCACCATGACCCGGGCGTGCCAGTCGTTGTCGCGGCACAGCTGCTCGATGCGTTCGATCTCGTCGAGTGAGTCGACGATGATGTGGCCGACCCCGGCCTTCAGGGCGTCGGCCAGCTCGGTGACGCTCTTGTTGTTGCCATGAATGCCGATCTTCACCGGATCGAAGCCGGCGCGCAGCGCGGTGGTGAGTTCGCCGCCGGAGCAGACGTCCAGCGACAAACGCTCCTCGGCGATCCAGCGTGCCACGGTGCGGGTCAGGAACGCCTTGCCGGCGTAGTAGACGTCCCAACCGGCGAAGGCGGTGGCGAAGTCCCGGGCCCGGCGGCGAAAGTCCGCCTCATCCATCAGGTAGAGCGGAGAGCCGAGTTGCTCGACGGCATCGGTGACCGGGATGCCGGCCACCTCGATGACGCCGTCGGAGTTACGTTTGGTGGTGTGGCTCCAAAGCCGTTTGTCGAGCGCGTTGGCGTCGTCCGGACGCTTCAGCCATTGCGGACTCGGCTGGAAGGCGTCGGCATGGATCGCCCCGGCAACGTGCATGTGGGTCACGGTGTGCCATTCTCCCAGACCCGGCAACGGCGGGCCAATCAGCGTCCGCGCGGGGGTCGGCGTCAGTGCGATCCTTGGACCCGCCACTGCCTTGACGCAAGGGGGTTGATGGTGCACGCGCAACACCTTCGGGGCGAGCACTCATCGGCCCGGGGGCGCGATACTGCACGCGTACACCCCTGGGGCGTGCACTTTGCGGCCGGGACACACGATGCTGCTCGGCGCAGGACGCACCCTGGGTCTCGCCGGTTTTCACGCTGGGCCGGCCGAGTGCTAGCCTGAACCCTGCCCGCAAGGCCGGAACCCGGTCATTGCCCCCGTAGCTCAGGGGATAGAGCACCGCCCTCCGGAGGCGGGAGCAGAGGTTCGAATCCTCTCGGGGGCGCCCTTCCACACCCCGGTCCGACAAGGCGAAATACCTAGTCAGGCCGGGGTTCGTTGGTTCATGGCAGGGGTCAAGGATGGTCACAGATTCCCCAAAATGGCCCCTCATTCCCCAAAAGATTCCCCAAAGTCTGGGGGGGACTGCGTGACGATCAAGCAGCCAGTGAGCCACTGGTTGGTCGTGCAGCGCTGTAGCGATGCCCGGGCACGGAGACGGCCGAAGCGTCAGTATGAGTGCAGCGGGTCCGTCTGCTCCCAGATCGGCCTTCAAGGTCTCGGCAGCCCTCCAGGGCACAGCAGACCGACCGTCAGCCAGGGAATGAGCGGCGCGTCCCACTTGGGAGCAAGGTGCTTTCAAGATGGCTGAGGCTGCGGCCCCCGCTGCCTCCACACGAGGTGAGCTTCGGGGCGAGAGCCGAGTGGTCCCTGCGGGCAGATGGCTGCCGCTGGCGCAGTGTCCGTTCTTGCCGCCTTCACGGGACCGAAAGACCGGCGCTGAAGTGTCTGGGTTCAAACCCCGCGCAAGTCGTCCAGGGCGTCGTTCATGCGGTTGGCGATGTCCTTCATGCGCTGCTCGCCGGCGGCTTGGTAGATCATCGCCACCTCGGCAGTGGTGTGGCCGAGCATCACCATGATCTCCTTCACGGTGGCTCCCTGCTGGGCGGCCAGGGTAGCCGCAGTCTTCCTCAGGTCATGAACACGCAAGGTCGGCCGCCCGATCGCGTCCCGGCCCTTCAGGTGCGCGGACCGGAGCACGTCGGCGTGCAGCGGACTGGCATCGTCCCGGGCGGTGAACAGCAGACCGTCCCGGGCACCCTTCCTGCCCTTGACATAGGCAGCCAGGCCCTCGCGGAGCAGTTCGGGGGCGTAGACCGTGCGGACCCCAGCCTTGGTCTTCGGTTTGCCCAGCAGGTACTCGCCCTGAATCCGAGTAACCGCCTGCCGCACCGAGATCCGCCCGGTGACGGGGTCGACGTCCCGGACCCGCAGCCCGCGGACCTCG
Organism: Brooklawnia sp.; assembly: GCF_049651565.1. Classification (GTDB taxonomy): domain Bacteria; phylum Actinomycetota; class Actinomycetes; order Propionibacteriales; family Propionibacteriaceae; genus Brooklawnia. The sequence goes on along the minus strand of NZ_JBASCI010000060.1, from coordinate 14,704 downwards.
CCGGAGCGCAGACCGCAGAACGCGGCCAGCATCAACGGCACGCGGTACTGTTCCGGCACTGCCTTGAGGTAGTCCCGCAACTCGTCCGCCGACAGCGCCTCGGCCTCATGCTTGGGCGCCGGTTTGCCCTTCGCACCAGGTACCCGGCACGGATTGGCGTCGATGATCCGGGCCTCGACCGCCTCGTTCATCACCGAGTTCAAGAACAGGTACGCGTTCGCGGTCTGGGTCGGATGCCCCTTCGCCATCGACGCCTTGTGCCAGGCATTGACGTCGCCCTCGGTGATCTCGTCCACCCGCTTGTCCCCGAACGCCGGCAGCAACTCCAACCGCAGCTGCTTGCGATAGTTGTCCGCCGTTGATGCCCGCAACGGCTTCACCGGCCGGTTCATCCGATTGACGATGCAACTCTCCGCGAAATCCGCGAACAGGGCCGGAGTGGCCTTCTTCGTCGACTTGCGGCTGGCCTTCTCCGCCGCCCACAGGCCCAGGTGGACTTCGGCCTGGACGTTGTTGAGCCAGGCTTCGGCCTCACCGTAACTGGCGAACGTGGGAGCCGAGTAGCGTCTCCCGTCCGGACCCATATACCGGGCTCGATAGCGAACAGGACGACCCGGCACCCTCGACTCGATCTCCTGGATCTCGCCGAACTGACGCTTTCGGCGCCGCGCCATCGCCGATCACCTGTCCCGCCAGGAGTGGACCCGCGCGAATGCCTCGTCCACCTGGATAGGGTCCAAGCGGATGATCCGCCCCATCCGGTAGGCACGTAGAACGCCGTCCTGGATCCGGCGACGAATGGTCTTCTCGCTCACGCCCGTGCGTCGGGCCGCGTCCTGGATGGACTCGTACTGGCGAGGCACCCGATCGAGGGTGGCCAGCTGGGTTCTCCTCACTGCCATTACCGCTGCACCTCCGATCGGGGCGCGATGTGAATCGGGTAGAAACCGGTCAGGACGACTGGGGTTTCCCCTGAGGTCGACCAGCGGCTGTTGTTGCGCTCGGCCGGCTGCGGACGATTTACGTAGGCCGGTCGACGCTCCGACCTGACAGACCGCAGATTGTCCTGCGTGCCCCGGCGATGTGTTCCCTTGGTTGGCGGACGATGGTTCATCGTTCACCTTTCGGTAGTAGCGATGCCACCGGCTTCACTGTTTGCGGGAGATGATGCGGTGACACCATCACAAGCCATGGCACGCGTCTCGCTGCTCGCCTCAGTCAACAAAGCTCAAGGGTGGGCACCCTGACCGAAAGTAGCGAGCGCTCCGCGTTGCGTCGCCTACGTGCAGGTCCGCTTACGTCCAGTTCTGGTTCAGGACAACACCCGTGGTCGACTGGCGATCGGGCGCCGCCGCCTCTCACTCATTGCTCCGAGAGCGCGCGGTACAACGTGGACCGATTCACCCCAAACCGGGTAGCCACGATGGTCTTCGGGGTCCCGTTCGCAATCAGGGTTCGCGCTTCGTCGACCTGGGCAGGGGTCAGCGCCTTGTCACGGCCCCGGTACTTTCCAGCCGCCTTGGCGATCCGGATTCCCTCGGCCTGCCGTTCCCGGATGAGGTTTCGTTCGAACTCGGCGAAAGCACACAGTACTTGGAGCATAAGCCGGCTCAGCGAATCGGTGGTTGCGGCCGAGTAGGTCTGATTCTCCTTCACAAAGTGGACGCTGGCCCCCTTCGCCAGCACCTCGTCGACGATCTGCTGCAGATCGACCAACGAGCGAGCCAACCGGTCCATCGATGCGACCCGCAGGACATCGCCGTCGCGTAGATACGCCAAGCAGTCCGCAAGTCCTTGCCGAGCGCTCCGCGAGCCTCCGCTGACCTTGTCCTGAAACAGCCGGTCAACCTCACCGATGCTCTCGAGCTGACGGGCGAGATTCTGGTCAGCGGTGGAGACCCGAACGTATCCGACGGTCTGGCCGTGTTGCGCCATGTTTAGACCCTCCGACAGAAGTGCTGCTCTGACGTTGGTAGGACTCTACTGCGACGTGTGGCTTGCGGCGATAAATGGCGGGGTTCTGTAGGTGCTGTGTGGCGGCCTGTCAGCTGGCGCCGATGACCAGGGTGCTGGCGGCGGCTTCGATGACGTCGTTGGTGATGGTGTGGAGTTCGTTGATCTTCAGGACACGTTCGATCTGGGGGAAGAGTCGTTCCAGGAGCCGGAAGTTCCCGCGGGTGATGCGGGCGATGGCGGCGATGGCCTGGGCGTCGGTGAAGTCCTCGGGATCGAGGGTCTTGCCGAGGGCGCGCCAATGGCGTTGCAGGACGAAGAGCAGTTCGTCCTTGCCCAGGGGTCGGTACTGGTGGGCGAAGCCGACGCGGCTGTAGAACTGGGGGTAGTGGCTGAACTGCTTCTCCAGACCGGGCATGCCGATCAGGATGAGGGCGATGTTGTCACGGTCGTAGCGGTCGCGCAGCAGTTCCAGTGCGGTGGGCCGTAGGCGTTCGGACTCATCGACGATGATCAACTCCACGTAGTTCCTGCTGTGGCGCCACCCGCGCGTCTCTGGCGTGACCTGTCCGGCCGGCGCGAGGTGCTGCTCGATGCACATGTTGGTGCGGGTGATGACTTGGTCCAGCTCGTCCTTCAAGGCCCGTGGGGTGGTCAGCACGCTGGGGGTGTAGAGCACGGTGCGGCTCTGGGCCAGCGCGGCGTAGACCTTCGCGTCACTGTCGGAGCGCGGTCCCCAGTAGGTCAGCAGGTCTTGGGCCTTGTCCCAGCGTGCGTAGCGGCGCGCGGAGAGCGTCTTGCCCACGCCGGCTGGCCCGAAGCACAGGCCGATGGTGTGCCCGCGGCGCACGGCGTCGGCGAACTCGGTGAAGCGGCGGTGTTCTTTGGTCACGATGAAGCGCTGACTCACCTCAGGTCCTCTCTGTAGACCTTCAACTTCCGCCGCGGCGCCGGCGACGACGCCTCGGTCACTGGTTCGGTGGTGTGCGTGGCCACGACGGCGATCCGCTCGTTGATGCCCTGCCGCAGAGCCCGGCGGCGGGCGTTGCGGGCGGCCTGGACCTCCTTGAGGCTGACCTTCTGGTCGTGGTGGTCCTGGTTGATGGCCTTACAGACGAACGCCTCGTGATCGAACACGCGAATCTCCGTGATGTCCCTGGGGTCGTAGCGGATCACCACCGACCGGCCGACATAGCCGGCCAGGGTTGGGGAGATGTAGCGCAGGCCCTGGAAGTGGATGCCATCGCGGCGCACCACCCTGGTCCGGGCGACGGTGAGCAGCAGCCCGTCGAGGTCCTCCAAGCTCTCGGGCATCCGCGGCAACCAGCCCTCCGCGATCCAGGCAGCGCGCGGGGAGATGCCGAGCTCGCTGTGAGTGCGGTCGTTGTAGGTGACGACGAATCCCTCCAGCTCAGCGTCTAGCTCAGCCAGGGACAGCTTCGGCGTTGGCCAGGGGTGGCCCTCGGCGATGTATCCCGGCAGACGAGCCAGAAGTTCGGTGTTCACGGTGCGGAAGAATCTCTCCACCTTGCCGCGTCCCTGAGGACGAGCGACGGCAGAGTGGATGAGCCGGATATGCAGGTCCACGGCTGTGCCGGTGAGCTGGTTGCTGATGAAGTCGGTCCCGTGATCGACGTAGAGCACGTCGGGCAGGCCGCACATCGGCCAGGAGAGGTCGGTCTTGTGCCAGATCGCCTGGCGCAGCGCCAGCGCGGTGTTCATGGCCGAGGGCGCACCGAGGAACACGGTGTACCCGCAGATAGCGCGTGAGCAGTCATCGATGATCGTCGTCAGCCAGGGCCGGGCAGGCTTGCCGTCGGTGCCCACCACGAGGACGTCGAGCAGGGTGTGGTCGGCCTGCCACATCGCGTTGGGCCGCTCGGCCTGTCGGCGCAGCGCGAGTTCGTACTTGTCCCGGTAGGACGTCGGCCCTTCCAGGGCGAGAGTGACCATTCCCGGGTCCAGCGCGCCGACGATCGCCCGTACCACTGCATACGACGGGACCGGCCATCCCTCCTTGTTGCAGATGCCGCTCACTTTGCGGTGGATCGTGACGACGGTTGGCCGAGGCTTGGTCAATGCAAGACCTTCGATCAGCGCCACCAGCTCGGCAGGTAATCGGTGAGTGCCGGCATCAGAGCGTCGCCCTGCGTCCAGGCCGGCGTATCCCGAGGCGCGGTAACGGGCGTGCCAGCGCTCCAGGGTGCGCAGCCCGATTCCGGAGTCCCGGGCGAGAGCGGCGAGCGGGACGTGGTCCTCGACATGGAGTCTGAGGATCTGCCAGCGCCCGGCCGCGTCCATGATCTACACGGCGCTTCTCGACCGTCGTGGCACCGCTTGGGTGCTCTGGCGGTTCAGCGCGCGGTAGATGGTGGTGCGACTGACTCCGAGCACGTCACCGATCTGAGCCACCGTCATCTCGTTCTGCTCATACATCCGCCGAGCCGCCTTAATCTGAGCGGGTGACAGCGACGAGGGCCGCCCGCCGGTGCGGCCCCGCGCCCGGGCGGCCGCAAGCCCGGCGTTGGTGCGCTCACGGATGAGGTCGCGCTCGAACTCCGCCAGCGCCGCGAAGACATGGAACACCAGCCGGCCACCGGAGGAGGTGGTGTCGATCGTCTCCTGCAAGGACCGGAACCCCACGCCGCGCTCGTCGAGGGCACGTAGCTGATCGATGAGATGTCGGATCGAGCGACCCAGGCGGTCCAGCCGCCACACCACCAGCGTGTCGCCCGGTCGCAGCTGATCGAGGACTTTGTCGAACTCGGGCCGATGCTCCAGCGCCCCGGAGACGGTGTCGACGAACACCCGATAGCACCCGGCCGCCTTCAGCGCATCGACCTGGAGCGACGCATCCTGATCGCTGGTCGACACGCGCGCATACCCCAGAAGATGACTCACACTGGCGACCGTACCGAAAGTCGTCGAGCCCCGGAAGTATCGAACCGTAGATTCTGATACTGAGTTCCGCTACAAACGCCGATGGCGAGAAACCACAGAACACCGACCGCCCCGAACTTCAGATCTCGACGCCCGAACCTTGTAGCGGAATCCTTCGTTTACGCGACGACAGGCCGTCTCATATGACGCACCGTTACCGGACAACCTTTTCGGGCGGGTCTTGCGAACACTCGGGCGTGGGTCTCCGCCGATGACCTGCACCGTCTCCGCAACGGGTTCGTCTTACGGGACGTCCGACACCTACCGAGCAGCAAGGCGGTCAAGCACTCCCTACGGACCCCGGAAGCGTGCATCCTCAGACCTATGGACGTTGCGCCTGGTCGTCGTGCCCTATGAGTGACCGGTTGGAGGGCCTGAGTCGCCAAGAGAAGGCGGCGTGCTTGATCGCCGAGAGAGTGCTCGGTGCGGTCGCCACCCCGTGGGACGTCGAAGGCCGGCAGGGCGTGGTCGACGCGACGCTTACCCTGCCCGACGGTCGGCAGGCAGCCTTCGAGGTGACAGCTCTGGCAGCGGCCGGCGCTCTGCAGACAGACGCTCTGCTTGGCCGTGACGACTTCGGTTGGCCCTCTCCCGGCCAGTGGTGGTGGACGGTCCAAGTCGGCTCACCAAGGGATCTGCCGCGTTTGAGGACTTCCTACCGCCGTATCGCGCTCCTGTGCGAGGCCGCGGGTGTCACTCGGCCCGAGCAGTTGTGGCGCCGCCACGAAGATGTCGACCCCGACGTCGTGTGGCTTGTCGAAGAGTCGACCTCGGACATGCGGGGCCACCCGGAAGTGCCCGCGATCGACGGCGCCACGGTTCGCAACACCATGGTCGTTCCAACTGGCCGTGGCGGGGGAGTCGACCGCTCCCTGCGCGGACTCAGGCAGGCCCTGCTCGCGGCATTCGCTGAGCCACCGATGCCGCGTCATTTCGAGAAGCTCGCCCGTGCTGAAGCGGACGAGCGGCACCTATTCGTTCCGGTACACCTCAGCGCCCTGCCCTTTGCTGTCGCTGACGGCCTCTGGTCCGGCGAAAGTCTCCCACCGGAGCCACCGCCGTTACCTCCTTCAATCACACACCTGTGGCTCGCTCCGCAGTTTGGCCGGCGAGTCTTGCTGTCTACTCCGCGTGGCTGGGAAGAGCACCACCCCTATGACACGTGAGAGGCCGTGGCGCAGGTCGATCGCCTGGCGGAACGTGGCTGGCCTCGGCGTCGCGGAGGACTCTGGGGAAGGCTCGTTCAGTCGCCCTCACCCGGGAGTTCGATGTTGCGAGCGATCGGGAGCACCTCAAGGCCGTCTGACCGCATGGCGTCGAGAAGTGCCGCAGCACCGCTGAGGTACAGGGAGTCGTGGTAGAGCGGACAACCCAGCAGGAATGCACCGTCATGCGGCCACACGAAGACGGGCATCCTCGGATCTGTGGTGTCGTTGGTTCGCTCCAGGAGCCAGGAGAGAGGGGCGGTGTGTAGGACGTGGTCCTGCCCCGCTAGTGCCGAGAGAAGTGGTGGGACCTCCTCCGGATTGATGTCGTCTATGTCCCCGGCATAACCGGGCCATAGGAAGAAATAGCAGCGTTCGGGCGTCGAGGTGGCGGACGAAAGGACGTCCACAAGTCGTTCCAACGTGGCCGGGGAGGCGACGGCAAACGGTGCGGTGAGTTCACGCTGGAGCGCTGGATCGAGCCGGCGGACCATGGCCGACCAGCGCAGGTCCGCAGTGAGGGGTACGCCCGCGTGTGCCGCGAGCTCCCGCCAGGTCATCACCGCGCCCGCCGGTCCGTGCGCGGGAAGGAACATGCGTGACGTTGTCTCATGGCTATCGGTGGTGAAGGCGGCGACTTGCGTCTCATCGCTGCTCAGTCCCGTGGGTGTCTTCACCGCCGCAGTCTCTCAGTCCCACCGACGGCCTCCGAGCTTGAGGGCGTCGCGACGGTGCCACGAGACACTCGGCCCTTCCCAGGAGGTGCAGGCAACTGCGGCCGCGGCTGATGCGCGCTCGGTCCCGATGGCGGATCCCCTGCGGAACGCGCCGGCCTCCGCTTCGAGGAGGTGACGGTCGTGCACCGCCGCGACGAGCTGCGCGCCTCCAAGATCATGGCCGACCGGGCCATGTCGAACCCGAAGATCGACTTCGCCTGGAACAGCGAGGTCGCCGCGATCCACGGCACCGACAAGGTCACCGGCATCACCCTGCGCAACACCGTCACCGGCCAGGAGCGCGAGCTGGACGCCACCGGGGTGTTCGTGGCGATCGGGCACGTGCCGCGCACCGACATGCTCGCCGGGCAGGTGGACCTCGACGAGAACGGCTACATCGTCGTCACCGCCCCCTCCACCGCCACCAGCGTCCCCGGCGTCTTCGCCTGCGGCGACGCCGTCGACCACACCTACCGCCAGGCCATCACCGCCGCCGGGACCGGCTGCGCCGCGGCACTGGACGCCGAGCGCTACCTCGCCACCCTCGGCCAGGCCGCCGAACCTGCCACCGACGCCTCCCAGACCCCACAGGGAGCCGTCGTCGCATTCTGACGCGAGACGCGTTGAAACGTCCGATTGAGGAACCCGCCGCGGTCCGCCCGCATGAGCTCATAGTCCCTCTCGAAGCGGAGGCGGCCACGTCCCGGAAGCGGATCCCAATACGGGTTTCACGCTGCGCAGCAGGAGAGTTTGGCGACGTCGGTGGTGAAGGCCTGGGCGGTGAGCTTGAGGCCTTCGGCCATGGTCAGGTAGGGGCTCCAGAGGTTGGCGACCTGGTCGGTGGTCATGCCGGCCTGGAGGATGTAGACGCCGGCGGCGGCGAGGTCGCCGGCGTCCTGGGCCAGGGCGGTGATGCCGATGATGCGGCCGGTGTCGGCGTCGGTGACCATCTTGATGAGCCCGCGGGTGTCGCGGTTGACGATCGCGCGCGGGACGTGCGCGAGGGGTAGGACGCGGCTGTCGCAGCGGATCCCGGCGGCGCGGGCCTGCTGGTCGGTCATCCCGACGGCGGCCAGGGCAGGGCTGGTGAACACGACCCGGGGCAAGTGGCGGTGGTCGACCTCGCGGCGGGCGCCGGTGAGGGCGTTGTCGGCGGCCAGGGTGCCGTGGGCCGCGGCGACGTACACGAACTGCGGGTGGGCGGTGACGTCTCCGGCGGCCCAGATGCGCGCATTGGTGGTGCGCAGGTGATTGTCGACGACCACCGCGCCGTGGTCGCTGGTGCGCACGTCGACGGTGTCGAGGCCGAGGGTGCCGGTGACCGGGCGGCGCCCGGTGGCGACGAGCACCTCGGCCGCCCGCAGTTCCTGTGGGCCGTCTGCGGTGGTGGCGGTGATGGCGACCTCGCCGGTGGCCGGGTCGCGGCGGACCGCGCTGGGCACCGCCCCGCGGATGACCTGGATGTCTTCCTCGGCGAAGATCTCCTCCAGGGCGGTGGCGGCCTCGGGTTCTTCGTGGGAGGCCAGGCGTGAGCGGACCAGCATGGTGACCCGGGCGCCGAGCCGGGCGAAGAGCTGGGCCTGCTCCATGGCGACGAAACCGCCGCCGATGACCAACAGCGACTCCGGAAGCTGGTCCAGTTCCATCGCGGTGGTCGAGGTCAGGTAGCCGACCTCCTGCAGGCCGGGGACCGGCGGCGCCCAGGGCGTGGAGCCGGTAGCGATGAGGTAGTGCTCGGCCCGGATGGTCTCCACCGTGCCGCCAGGGCCGGTGACGCGCAGTGCCGGCTCGGTCGGCGTGCCGACGAACGTGGCATCCCCGGGGAGGAGGTCCCACCCGTACTCAGCGGCCAGGTCCAGGTACTTCTCCCCACGCAGTGACCCGACGAGCTCGTCCTTGCCGGCGACCAGGGCGGACAAGTCCACCGGCCCCACGTCGGGGACCGGCAGGCCGGGAAACCGGGAGGCGTCCAGTGTGACGTGGCGGGCCTCGGCGGCCGAGAGCAGGGCCTTGGACGGCACGCACCCGGTGTTCACGCAGGTACCGCCGACGGTGCCGCGCTCGATCATCACCACCCGCTTGCCCAGGTTGGTGGCCCGGATCGCGGCCGCGAACGCCGCCCCACCGGACCCGATCACCGCCAGGTCATACGACCTGCCCCTAGCCGTTGCCGTCATGAGCTCCTCCTTCATCGTCCTCAGGATTGACCTTCCAGTGCACTGGAAGGTCAAGGCAGAATGAGTGGCATGCGGATCGGTGAGGTGGCCCAGGCGTCAGGCACGACAAGCAAGACCCTGCGGTACTACGAGGAGGTCGGGCTGCTGCTCGCCGCGGGCCGGACCCCGGCGGGGTACCGGGACTACGGCCCCGAGGTGCTCGACCGGCTGGACTTCATCCGCCGGGGGCAAGCCGCCGGGCTGACCCTGGCCCAGATTGGCCAGGTGCTGGACATCCGCGACCGGGGGCAGGCACCCTGCCAGCACGTCACCGACCTGCTCGACACCCGCCTTGAGGTGATCGACCGACAGCTCGCCGAGCTCGCGCAGCTACGCGCCACGATCGTCGCCCTGCGCGAGGACGCCGCCGCCGGCGACCCGGCCACATGCTCCCCCGAGGACGTCTGCCGCTACCTGTGACCCGCGACACTGGCGCTGTGCCGCTGCCCTCCTTGGTCCAAGCGATGGAGCGCCACCAGATCGGGCTGTATTTGCTGGCCATGCTGGTGGAGCGCTCCTGGGCTGGTCGCTGCCCGCTGCCGCCGGACCCCTTGAGCACGCCATTACTCCGGTGCTCGGGCTGTTGCTGTTCGCCACGTTCCTGGGGATCCCGTTCTCGGCGATCGGTCAGGCCGTGCGCGATGCGCGCTTCATGGCCACGATCCTGGTCCTGAACTTCGTCATCGTTCCTGCCGTGGTCTTTGCCCTGTCGCGGTTCGTGGCCGACAGCCCGGTCCTACTGGTGGGCGTGCTGCTGGTGCTGCTGACCCCGTGCATTGACTACGTGATCGTCTTCGCCGGACTCGCCGGCGGCTCCAGTGAGCGTCTGCTGGCTGCCGCGCCGCTCCTCATGGTGGCCCAGATGCTGCTACTGCCGCTCTACCTGCTCCTCTTCGTCGGGCCGGAGCTCGTCTCGGGCATCGAACCAGGCCCGTTCCTCGAAGCGCTCATCGGGCTCATCATCATCCCTCTCGCCCTGGCAGCCGTGACCCAGTGGTGGTCGCGGAAACGGACAGCCGACGCGACCGTAATGACCGCCATGCAGGCGATGATGGTCCCGTTGATGATGGCGACACTGTCTGTGGTGATCGCGTCACAGATCTACGGAGTCGGACAAGAGATCACCGCACTGCTGGCCGTCATCCCCCTCTACGTAGCCTTCTTGGTGGTGATGGTTCCACTCGGCATGGCATGCGCACGAGTCGCACGGCTCGACCCAGGAAGCACCAGGGCAGTGATCTTCAGCGGCGCCACTCGAAACTCGCTGGTGGTACTCCCACTAGCGCTTGCCCTGCCCGCGCCCCTCAGCCTGGTTCCGCTCGTCGTCGTCACCCAGACCATGGTCGAACTCCTCGGCATGGTGATCTACGTCAAGGCCATTCCGCGACTAGTCGCCTCGGAGCCGGTTCCGCGGAACTGATCCAACGGCTGACGCGCCATGCGAGGCGCCCTGAACCCGGCCCTCGGGAAACCGGTGCGATGGGTGCAACCGGCGCAACAGACCTGATGGCCAACAGGTCCTAGACCGTAACGCGACGGCTTCGGGCTGTCCGTAGGCCATTGAGGATGACCAGGACCTCGGCGACCTCATGGATGAGCACGACAGCGGCCAGGCCCAGGACGCCGGTGATGGCCAGGGGTGGCAGCGCGGCGATGATGAGCAGCGACAGGACGATGTTCTGGTTGACGATGCGCCGCCCGCGTCGGGCGTGGGCGATCGCCTGGGGCAGGAGCCGCAGGTCCTGGCCGGTGAAGGCGATGTCGGCGGACTCGATCGCGGCGTCCGAGCCGGTGGCTCCCATCGCGATCCCGACGTCGGCCGCGGCCAGGGCGGGGGCGTCGTTGATTCCGTCGCCGATCATCGCGGTGGGCCGGCGGGCGCCGAGCTCGCCCACGGCGGCGGACTTACCTTCAGGGCGCAGCTCGGCCCGCACGTCACTGATGCCGGCCTGCGCCGCGAGGGCGCGCGCGGTGCGCTCGTTGTCCCCGGTGAGCATCGTGACGCCGATGCCCTGGCCCGTCAGGGTCTTGATGACCTGGGGAACCTCGGGGCGCAGCTCGTCACGCACCCCGATGACCCCGGCGACCGTGCCATCGCGGTGGACGACGACAACGGTCATCCCCTGCGATTCCAGGTCACGGACCCGGTCACTGAGGTCGCGCGGGTCGACCCAGCGGGGGCTGCCGACCCGCACCTCACCGCCGTCGACGGTGCCGTGGATGCCGTGACCGGCTTCCTCGGTAATGCCCTCAGCCGCTCCGGGTGCGGGGGCGGCCTGGGTAATGGCAGCGGCCAGCGGGTGGGTGCTGTGCTGCTCGAGCGCGGCGGCCCAGGCCAGGACCTGCTCCTCGGTCACGTCGGCGGCGGGAACGACGGCGGTGACGGTGGGCTGGTTCCGGGTCAGGGTCCCGGTCTTGTCGAAGGCGACGTGCCCGATATCCCCGAAGCGCTCAAAGATCGCCCCGCTCTTGATGATGACGCCGAACTTGCTGGCCGAGCCGACCGCGGAGACCACGGTGATGGGCACCGCGATCGCCAGCGCACACGGGGAGGCGGCCACAAGCACCACCAGGGCGCGCGTGATCCAGATCTGCGGGTCACCCGCGAGTGAGCCGATGAGCGCGACCAGCACGGCCAGGACCAGGACGCCGGGCACGAGCGGGCGGGCGATACGGTCGGCCAGCCGAGCGCGTTGCCCCTTCTGGGCCTGGGCCTGCTCGACCAGGCTCACGATCGTGGTAAGGGAGTTGTCGGTACCGGGCGCGGTCGCCTCCACCTGCAGGGCACCGGCGGTGTTGATCGCCCCGGCAGACACCCCATCACCCGGGCCGACCTCGACGGGGATCGACTCACCGGTGATCGCCGAGGTGTCCACGCTGCTGTGCCCGGTCCGGACGATCCCGTCGGTGGCGATGCGCTCACCGGCCCTGATCACCATGACCTGCCCCGCGGCCAGGTCACGGGCCGGGACGGTCACGCTCTGACCATCGATGAGCACGGTGGCGCCCTGGGGCATGAGCTTGAGCAGTGCACGCAGCCCGGCACGCGCGCGGTCCATGGCCCGGTCTTCGAGGGCCTCGGCGATGGAGTAGAGGAAGGCCAGGGCCGCGGCCTCCTCCACATGGCCGAGGATGACCGCGCCGGTGGCGCTCATCGTCATGAGGAGTGCGATGCCGAGCTGGCCGGTGGCGAGCTTGCGCAGCGCACCGGGGACGAACGTGGAGGCCCCGAGCAGCAGACCGACCCAGAACAGCACCAGAGCCGCTGTCTCGGCGCCGGACCACTCACAGCCAATCGCGGCGACGAACGCAGCCCCCGAGGCGGTAGGGATCATGACGGCGCGGTCACCCCACCACGGCGCCTCGTGCTCGTCGTCGCTCTCCAGCTGCTCGACGGGCGTGTGGGTGGTCGCGCTCATGCCACGGTCCCGCTCGGGCAGCAGCCGGGCACCGTGCAGGCGGCATCCACGCACGGGGCGTTCTCATCGACGGCCAGCGTCACCTCGACCAGCGCGGTCATCGCCGCCGCGAGGTGCGGGTCGGCGATCTCGTACCGCGTCTGGCGCCCCTCGGGCTCGGCCACGACGATGCCGCAGTCCCGCAGGCAGGTCAGGTGGTTCGACACGTTCGACCGGGTCAGGCCCAGGTCCCGGGCGAGCACCGCCGGGTAGCTCGGGCCCTCGAGGAGCGTCATGAGGATCCGGGAGCGGGTCGGGTCGGCCATCGCCCGGCCCAACCGGTTCATCACGTCCAGCCGCGAAGCAAGAGTCAGCATACGCTGACCATACAGCAGACGCTGACTATAGAGGCGCGCTGCCCAGGACAAGTAGTGGTCGCTGGACGCCTGGCACCACCGGGGTCCAGAGCGCCTCGGTGCGCTGGGCCGCGTCCTTCTGGCACGCGAGCACGGAGCGGTCGGAGGTCTTGAGCGTTGACCGTCCCGTAAGCATCGAACCGGCCGCGGCTCCGTCCGTACGGGCTCGCGCCTTCCTCGAAACGGAGGCCATCCACGTTCCGCAGGGGATCGGTAACCGGAGCTCCGATCCGTGAGAAGGAGAAGCGGTCAGTTCAGGACTTCGTTGGAGGCGGGACGTCGAAGGTGCCGGTAGCCATGGAGGAGACCCTGATGGACGAGCACGCCGATGCCAGCGTTGACTACGGCGAGTGCCGCTGCCCAGATCAGGCCGGCGTGGACGTCAGCGACGCTGGTAGCGATGAGGAGTAAAGGCCATCCAACCGCAGCCGCTGCCAGCGTGATGAGCCACCAACGTCCAAAGATCACACCGAAAAGAATCATCGTCGGGATCATCGCTGCACCCTCCTTCGGCCAATCTACGCGTGCTCCTGGTCCGGGCGCTGTCGTATGGCACTCATTCGGCAGCGGCTACCGCATGCGGATCGGCTTACGGAGCGTCGGCCCGCGCAGCTCCGCCCGCATCAGCCAGATAGGCCGCCACCGAGCATCGACAGAACACCGCCAGTCACCGTCGAAAGTCACAAAAAGCTCGCGAGAGCCAGCCTCTGCCGCGTCTTGTCTTATGACAAGTTGGAAGTCACGGTGCTCGTCGGTTCCGTGTGCGGGTGAGCGGCCGCGAGCTGGTCCTCGTGGGCGGTTCACGTTGGGCCGTCGCTGCGGGATGTCCGACTTGGGCGTTGTGGAATGTTGCGTCTGGCGAGGGACGGCGGGGCTGGGTGAGGATGTGACCTGCCGAGCGGGCGGCGAGTGTGGCTTGCAGGGTGGTTTGGGCTCGGGTTGCGAGGTCTGTGCGGACGATCTCGGGGAGCTGGGTCGGTGTGGTGCCTTCGAGGTTGTTGATGCTGTTCCAGACGTGGAACCAGGACTGGTTATGTGGGTCCTTCTCGTAGGCCTCGGTGGTCAGCTTCGCGATTGTGCTGGCCGGCGCGGTCAGCTGGGGATGGGTGAGTGCTCGTTCGTTGATGAGCGCTACCTCGCAGGTGGCTACCAGGGCGGAGGCGATGGTGGCTTCGTGAGCGGCTGGGTGGCGGGTCAGTTCGGGTTGGCGTAGCGCCTGCTGGAGTCGGGTGGCTGCGGCGACGACGTCGGGTAGTTGCCTGGCGGCCGGGGTGATCATGGCCGCCCAGAGGGTGCGGGAGTCCTCCCAGCCCTGCACGGCCTCGCGGATGGCTGGTAGCAGACGTTCGCGGACGTCGTGGGTGTCGAGTTGGCTTGATTGGGCGCCGTGGACGGCGAGTCGTGCGGTGTTGATGAGCACGCTCCTGGCGGTGTCGGCGTGGATCAGCCGGGTCATCGGGTCGGGAGGTTCGAGGGCGCGGTAGGCGACCTGGAGCCAGCCGTGCAGGGCGCCGGTGACTTCGGCGACCTGGTGGGCGGCCGGCTGCGGGCGGCGTTGGCCGTGCAGGTGGGCGTCGAGCAGTTGCTCGATGCCGCGGACCCGCTGGAGGCTTTGCCAGGTCGTGTCGGTTTCCGGTGTCGGCTCGGGGCCGGTGTGGTGGGCGATACGGGTGGCCACGGCGTGGGTGAGGACATAGCCGACGTGCAGGAGCCCGGTGCGTAGGGCAGCGTCTGGTCAAGTCCGGTGGAGTGGTGTACGAGGGTGATCCCTCGATGAGGGGTTAGGCGGTCAGGGCAGGGACGAGGGTGGTGCTCACCTCCTGGGTCGGTTCTGCCGGCTCGGAGGCCTCGGTGAGGGCG
>NZ_JBASCI010000059.1:0-3584 GCF_049651565.1 Brooklawnia sp. | reverse complement strand
TACTTCGCCATCGTGCTGGTGCTGACCAGCTACCCGTGGCCGCGGGCGGTGCTGATGAAGACGATCCTGCTCAGCATCTCGAACCTGGTCGCGTCGGCGATCTTCATCTTCTTCGCCCCGGTCGACTGGCTGGCCGCGGTGCTGATGTTCGCGGGCAACCTGATCGGCGGCAACATCGGACCGCTGGTGCAGCGCTACATCCCCGCGGCCCTCAGCCGGTGGGTGATCGCCCTGGGCGGGTTCTACCTGGCCTGGAGTTTGAGCCGCTGAGGCCCGAGTGCGAATCGCCCGGTGGCGTCCAGAGGCTCAGCACCACCACGGTTTTGGTCGCTGACCGCGGATGCCGCCGCACGGGAGAAGGACTGTCAGGCGATCTCCTCGTTCAGCCTTTCGAGAATCCAAGAGCTGACCAGGGCGGACGCGGGAAGGTGTTTCGTATCAGCCACCTGCTCGATGCGGGCCTGCTCTTCTTCGCTGAGACGAATCGAGTACACCTTGGTGCGGTTGGGCCGGGTAGGTCGCGCCGTGGCAGGGTAGGCAGCCTCGCGGGTCCGTTCGGACTCTTCCCGCAGGCGTGCAGCCAGAATCGGATCAATGGTCTTCGCCATCGCCCATCCCTCCTTGATAGAACTTCAAGTCGGCGCCAGTCGCCGGCCATGCGTTGATGCCGTGCAGATCTCCATCGGCGTCCCGGAACGCGATGACGACCAGTACGCGCTGGGCGTCGGCAGAGAACCCGATGAACCGCGAAGCCCCCATCCGGGACTTCGGGTCCGGCTCGAACGCCACCAAGTCGATGTCGTCGGCGATACCTTCTGCCTGGCCTGGAGCTGAACCGCTGAGCCGTCATCCGGGTGCGACCGGTCAAGCGACGGTGTCGAGCCGTCGGACCGTCGGGACACCAGCGGCCCGTTCAGCGGCGAGGTCGTGGTCAGCCTGCATAGCCAGCCACGCCCGGGCGGTGCTCACCCCCACCTCCTCCAGCCGCAACGCAAGGTTCGCGCTCACCTCGGCATGGCCGTTGGAGCACCCTGCTCAACGTCACCCGCGAAATGCCCAGCCGCGCAGCTGCCTCTGTCACGCTCAGCCCGAGCTCGGCCAGCACGTCCTCTCGGAGGATCTCCCCCGGGTGTACCGGGTTCTTCATCACCATGATCTTTCACCCCCAGTCAGTGGTAATCGCGATAGTCGACCAGTCGCCTTCGAACCATCTCGTTCCCGCTGCTCCAGGCCCTTGTGCCGGAAGCTGACCATCACGTCGATTATGTGACGCGTTACGTGACACGGTGCGACTGCGTGTTCTGCTCGTGTCCGGAAGCTCCGTTCCGCACCACTAGGCTCGCTCTGCTTCCCACCCTTTCCTCCCGAACGCCGGGCGTGGCACCGGCCGGGCCCCTCACCTCCTGATCGTGGCACCCCGGGGACCCTCCACCTCCCGAACGCCGGGCGTGGCAACGGCCCGGTGGGCGGCTCCCTGGCGGGAATTGGTAATTCGCCCCGCTCATCAACGCTTGCAACGATTCAAAGGCTCGAAACCGCGATTCAGCGGGTCGCTCTACCAATCCCCGAGGGCCGAGCGGGGTCGGGGGAGAGCGGATCGGGCCACAAGAACGCGGGATCGTGCACCCCAGGGTGCGGATCGGCGGCTCGGCTCGGCTTACCGGCGGGCTCTACCGCCGATCACGCCTCCGGCTCGGGCTTCAGGCAGCGCCAGCAGCGAAGCCCACCCCGGTGTCAGCCCTTCCCACATCCGTAGGAACTCGGGCTTGGGCAGCGACCGGCGTGGCAGATCCGTCTGCCTCATTGCCTGGAGAGATGGACAGAAACGGTGCCAGCGAAGGCATATGCTTCTGAAGGCTAGGCTTCCGGGGTGGATCACAACGTTGAACTGGACTACGCACTTCTCGCGGAGTGGGCAAGAGTGAATGCGTCCGGGAGCCTCACCGTGATTGATGGGAGCTTCCTTCGTGTCAGTGCTCCCCTCGGGACCTTGTTCCCTATCGCTGTAGCAGGTCGGATTCGGTTCCTTCACGCCCCGTACGAGGCCAACGTGAGAGTCCAATTCGAAATGTCTGAAGGGCCGACTCTCTCCTTCGAGACTTTGGCCACAGCCGAGGAAGAAACGTCCTACGGCGAGGGACGCAGGCACGTTCTGTTCGCATTGAACACGCAGTTGCCCGTCTTGGCTCCGGGGCGCTACAAGGTGGGCATCTTCCTCAATGAGGATCTCGCCCGTGAACTCTACTTCACCACCGTGCCCTCCAGTTGAACCAGCATCATGATCCCGGACTATCGACTCTCGCGTCACGCCCAGCAACGTATGATTGAACGACACGTCCAAGACTCCAATGTGGAGGAGGTGCTCGAGGCGCCGGACAGTGCTCAGCACGATCCCAACAAGCGCAGCTACCGGTTGGAGAAGCGACTTGCTCAGGGAGTGCTCAAAGTGTGGGTGGTCGAGCCGTGGCCGCCAAGAGGAACCGTTGTAGTCAAGTCAGTCGCCTGGAAGGACTGAGGAGGGCCCGATGAATCCGACTCTCACCGTCGACTTCACAGCCGATGTCGCTTACCTCCGTCTGGGCGACGGCGAAGTGGCCCGCACCTGCGAGGTATCCCCCGGCGTGTACGTCGATCTCGATCCATACGACGTCGTCATCGGCGTAGAGGTACTCGCCCTTGACTCGCTGATCCCCTACTCCGAACTGACGACCAAGTTCCACATCCGTCACGAGCATTTGGCCGTTCTTGAACAGGTTCGGCCCAATGTAACGAGCTTCGTAGCCAGGCAGCCGCGACCAGAGCAGCTGAGCGATGGCGCCCGCAATGGCGTGCCTGCATAAGCTCACGGGTCTGGTTATCAGGCGACCCCAATGACTTACGTCGGAAGATCAGGGGTGATGGACTAACCCAGCGGCCTCAGATGGGGGCGGGCCATCAGGGGCGCCAGCCCGTCAGACCGGGGCTCCACCGCCGATCACGCGTCCGGCTCGGGCTCCAGATCCTGCCAGAACGGCACCGGACCCACCGGCGGCTCCTCCTCGCCGGGTTCCTCACCCGGTTCCTCAGGCTCACCGGGCTCCTCGGGCTCGGCCGGCGGGAACTGTGGCAGCACGCCGCTGTCCTGCAGGATCACCAAGCTGGTCGGCACCCGCACCTGCCACGGCTCGCCGACCTGCTCGGGCGGGTCGATCACCCGGCCCAGCTCGACATCGGTGTAGATCTCGAGGATCTCCTGGGTGTTGAGCAGCGGCAGGTATCCCCCAGCCCAGATCAGGCCGGTGAGCAGGAACATCAACGCCGGCCGCTCATAGCCCGGCCGCACCGGAACCACCACAGACGCGCTGCCCGCCCTCAGGAACTGCTCGAACACCGGGTCGGCCCCGCTGGCCTGCGCCGTCTCGCGCCACCGCTCCAGACCCGCCCAGTAGTACGGATGGAACTGGTAGGTCGACTGCGGCCACTCGAAGACCTGCTCGAAGAACTCGGTGACCGCTCCTCTTGCCAGCGGGTGCCGCAACTTGTCGAGCTGGGCCCCCTCCGCCTCGTCGAAGACGATCCGGGGCGTGCCGTCCTCGATCGTGATC
>NZ_JBASCI010000058.1:0-1616 GCF_049651565.1 Brooklawnia sp. | reverse complement strand
GCGCCGAGCCGGCCAGCCCGGCCATCTGCAACCTCGGCTTCGCCGGGGCCTCCGCCGACGACCTCACCTTCCTGCTCGACCAGCAGCGGATCTGGTGCTCCACCGGATCGGCCTGCCGGGCGGGCGTGCCCGGGCCGAGTGAGGTGCTGCTGGCGATGGGACGCGACGAGGTCGCCGCCCGCAGCGGCGTCCGGTTCTCGTTCGGCTGGTCCACCACCGACGCGGACATCGACCGGGTGGTGGACGTCCTGCCGTCAGCGGTGCAGCAGGTACGCGCGGTTCCGCATTGACTGCGGCGGGCGTTTAGACTCGGGGACCTTGGAGAGGAGGACGGGGCATGCGGGTGCTGTCAGCGATGTCGGGTGGGGTGGACTCCGCCGTCGCCACCGCACGACTGATGGCTGCGGGTCACCAGGTGACAGGCGTCCACCTGGCGCTGTCTCGAACTGCGTTGGCGCAACGGGCGGGCTCGCGGGGCTGCTGTTCACTGGCGGACGTGCACGACGCCCGGCGGGTGGCTGACCGGTTGGGGATCGACTTCTACGTCTGGGACTTCTCGGAGCGGTTCGCCGACCAGGTGATCGGTGACTTCCTGTTGGAGTATTCGGCCGGTCGGACGCCCAACCCGTGCCTGCGCTGCAACGAGCGGATCAAGTTCGCCGCACTGCTCGACAAGGGGCTCGCCCTCGGCTACGACGCCGTCGCGACCGGCCACTACGCCCGGCTGGTCGAAGGGCCGGACGGCCTGGAGCTGCGCCGGGCCCGGGACGACGCGAAGGACCAGTCCTACGTGCTGGGCGTGCTTGACCGCCACCAGCTCGCGCACAGCCTGTTCCCGCTCGGCGACAGCCTGAAGCCACAGGTGCGGGCCGAGGCCGCCGATCTGGGATTCGCGGTGGCCGACAAGCCCGACTCCAACGACATCTGTTTCATCCCCGACGGCGACACCGCCGGCTTCCTGGCCGACAAGCTTGGCGAGGCACCCGGACGCATCGTGGACGCCGCCGGCAACGACCTGGGCGCCCACCGAGGCACCTACCGGTACACGATCGGTCAGCGCAAGGGCCTCAACCTCGGCGTTCCCTCGGTGGACGGCCGACCCCGGTACGTAGTGGGGATCGATCCCGAGCGCAGGCAGGTGGTGGTCGGCGGTGCCGGCGAGCTGGCGGTCGACCAGCTGCGCGGCGTCCGACCGACCTGGACGGCTGGGCCCCGACGCGGCCCGTGGCGGGGCCATGTGCAGGTGCGCGCGCACGGCGAGGCGATGCCGGCCGAGATCGAACAGGTCGGCGAGGAGCTGCTGGTGCGGCTCGACCAGCCCTGCCGCGGCGTGGCGCCCGGCCAGTACGCGGTCTGCTACGACGGCGAGCAGGTGGTGGGCAGCGCGGTGATCGCTGCCACCGCCAGCCGGCTCACGCAGGCGTCCTGATGCGCACCACCGGCCTGGGCTCGATGCCGGGCCGCGACTTCCGGGCGGCCACCAGGGTCGTCGCCGAAGTGTTCGAGGCAGTGCTGGCGATGCCGGAGGTGCCCCTGCGGGACGCGTCCTCGGCCATCATCGGGCGCACGTTGGGGCTGCTCGCCCAGCCCTGCGAACTGGACGCAACCGGTTGGCG
>NZ_JBASCI010000057.1:0-6753 GCF_049651565.1 Brooklawnia sp. | reverse complement strand
CGGGTCTGGGCGCGGCTGGCGCCCGAGGCCTGACCGGCGTTCCGGGTTCGGCGTCCTACCTGAGCTCGTCAAGGCGCGGGTAGGACGTCTGGGCCCCGGCCCGCTGCACCACCACCGCCGACACCCGGGTGCCGAGCGCCATGGCCTCGGCCAGCGACCGGCCGGCGTCCAGCGCGCTGGCCAGCGCACCCACGAAGGCGTCCCCGGCACCGGTGGTGTCGACCGCGGCTACCGGCTCGGCGTCCTGTTGGATGAAACCCCCGGTGGTGTCCAGCCCGATCGAACCGGCGGCGCCCAGGGTGACCACGACGCTGCGTGCCCCCAGGTCGACGAGCAGCTCGGCGAGCCGGCGGGCCGGCAGTTCGTCCGCACCGAGTCCGGCGACCACCGCCGCCTCGTGTGCGTTGACGACCAGCGGGTCGCAGACCGCCAGCACCTCCGGGGCGATCGGGGCGGCGGGGGCGGCGTTGAGGATGAACCGCAGCCGCCGCTCGCGGCAGGTGGCGGCCACCCGGCTGATGGTCTCCAGCGGCACCTCGTGCTGCATCACCACCACGTCGGCCGCCAGCCACTGCGGATGTCTCGCCAGGTACTCAGCGTTGACCAGCCGGTTCGCGCCCGGCGCGACCACGATGGAGTTCTCGCCGTCAGGGGTGGCCAGGATCAGCGCGCAGCCGGTGGCCGCGGCGGTCACCTCCAACGCCTCCAGGTGTACTCCGGCGGCCAGCAGGCTGGCGCGCACCACCGCACCGTTGGCGTCCGCGCCCACGCAGCCGTAGAAGCGCACCTCTGCGCCCAGCAGTGCGGCGGCGGCCGCATGGTTGGCGCCCTTGCCACCGGCGCTGGTCAGCAGGTCGCTGCCGAGCAGGGTCTCCCCGGCATCGGGACGCCGCTCGACCTGCACCGTCAGGTCTGCGTTGGCCGACCCGATCACCGAGATACCCATGGCTCCCCCACTCCCACACGTTCCAAGAAGGCTATGCCAGTTCGGCCATGGATCAGGCCGCGGTTCGGGCGCCGCGGCCAACGCCTATAGCATGTGCCCCATGCAGTCGGATCAGGTCAGTCCGCCGGACCACCCCAGCGCCCGAGTCGCCGTCGTGGTCCGGACCAAGGACCGGCCCCAGTTCCTGGGCCGCGCGCTGGCCAACATCGACCAGCAGACATTCACCGATTACCACGTGGTGGTGGTCAACGATGCCGGCGACCCCGAACCGGTGGACGCCGTACTGGCGCAGGCCCCCGCCGGGATACAGCGGCGCACCACGGTCCTGCACCGAAGCACCAGCACCGGGATGGAGGCCGCCGCCAACGCCGGGCTGCTGGCCTCCGACTCCGAGTTCTGCTGCATCCACGACGACGACCTGTGGGAGCCGGAATTCCTGGCCCGTACGGTCGGGTTCCTGGACGCCCACCCGGAAACCGAGATGGTGGTGGTGCGCATCCAGATCCGCTTCGAGGAGGAGGTCGAGGGCACCTTCGTCGAGACCGGCCGCAAGGACTTCTGGACGCACCTACCGACCATCACCATCCAGGAACTGGTCTGGGTCAACCGGATGGTGCCGATCGGGGTGCTGTACCGGCGGCGGCTGCACGAAGAGGTCGGGCTGTACAACGAGGCGCTGCCGGTGGTTGGCGACTGGGACTTCAACCTGCGGGTCGCAGCCCGGCACCCGATCGGCATCGTGGACGAACGGCTGGCGCTGTGGTGCCAGCGGCCGAGCGCCAGCGGTGCCTCGGCGAACAGCATCAACGCGCCCCTGATGCACGCCAAGTACGACATGGAGGTGCGGGCGGCGGCGATCAGGGACGAGATCTCCCGCGGCGGTTCGCTCGGCCCCTACCTGTTCGGGGCGTTCCTGGCCGCCGAACTGGTCGAGCACGGTGAGCGCGCCCGGGCCGAGATGGCCCGGCACTTCGACGACCTGCGCCAGGACATCACCCGCCAGATCGATGCCCGGTTCGACCAACTGACCGGTGATCTGCACAGCCGGATGGACGAACTGGAGCGCTACGTCGCCAACCGCACCAACCCGCTCTACCTGGTCAAGCGCGGCTTCGCGATGATCTTCCGGGGCGGTCCGCCGCCGGAGAAGTAATTGCCCTACCGGCGCCGCCTCCAGCCGAACCTGCGGCGGCGCGGCCCGCGTCGAGCGGCGGCCTGCAGTGCCTCCACCACGTCGTCCCACCACTGCTCCTGCGCGGCCAGCAACTGCGGTTCGGGACGCCTGACCGGCTGGGACAGCGGCTCCAGCCATTCGGCAAGGACCGAGTCGACGGCCACCAGCTCCTCCAGCGTCGGCACCTGACTGCGGCGTCCGAACCGCTCGAGCGCGCCGGCCAGCCGCACCCAGGTGTACTCGTCGGGTGCGACGGCGATCGCCGGTTTGCCCGCGGCCCAGGCGAACACCACCGGGTGGTAGCGGGACGTCACCACCGCTGCCGCGTCCCGGGTTCGGGCGGCGGTCTCCAGCGCCGAGGCGATCGGACGAAGTTCGGCTGGCACGCTGAGGTGTTCGGCGACCCGTGCGTGGAAGGCCTCGTCCCCGTCGCCGGTGCCGGGGACGGCCATGTGCGGCAGGAAGCTGACCTCGGCGCCCAGGTGGGCGGCGGCCACGTCCAGCAGCCGGGCGTACGCCCTGGCGGCAAGCGGTTGCGGGGTCGCCTCCGGCGGGCTGAAGGTGGCTGCGATGGTTGGCCGGGTGGCGGGTGCAACCGCTGGGGTCGGGTCGGGCAGGTCGGACGCATCGTCCAGCACCGCGCGCAGGCCCGGATGGTCGGGCACCAGTTCGCGGGCCAGCTCCAGCGAGTCCGCCTCGCGCAGCCCCACCAGGGACGCCCGCGTCAGCAGTTCGGCGAGGGTCTCGCGGTCGGTGTCGGACAGTTCTGGTCCCAGGGTCTGGCCGCCGATGACGACCGGTTTGCCCAGCCGAGCCGCGATGTGGGCCATGGCGGCCCGTTCGTGCAGCAGCCAGCCGTACCGGGAGTTCATGTTGCCGCCGCCGGCGATGAACAGCGCATCGACTCCGCGCAGGGTCTCGATGATCCCGAAGACCTGATCGGACGCGGGCAGCGCGTCGGCGCGTCCGGCCACCACCGACCTGATCTCGCCCAGGTAGCGCTCCCGATCTGCCGGCGGCCACGGGAAGACCAGGGTCGGCGCGGCGTCCACCTGAGCGCCGAAGTGCTGCCGGGTCTGCGCCTGGTCGCGGGTCAACAGGACGACCGAGTCGATGCCGCGGCGCGCGAACTGCTCCACGGCCGCATGCACCATCGCCTCGTCCCCGACGTGGTAGGCCTGCTGGCCGATGTCACCCTGGATCGCCACCCGCACCATGTCGCCACCTTCCTGCCAGCGGATTCGTGGCACGATGCCACATGCGCAATCGGATGCCACGTCCGGACGGGGCCGATGGGCAGCAGACCATCCGGATCCTCGTCTTCGTCCCGATCACGTTGTTGCTGCTGACCATTGTGGTCTTCGCCGCGCTGACCGGGCAGTTCAACGACTCGATCAACGCATACTACGGCGGGCCGGCCCGCGATGTCTTCGTCGGCTGCCTCACTGCTGCCGCGCTCGGGGTGGTGGCCTTCCGCGGCTGCTCCGACCTGGAGGACCTGGCCCTCAACTGCGCCGGCTTCTACGCCCCGATCGTGGCCTTCGTCCCGTTCGACTTCTCCCGGAGCGCGCCGACGGTGCGGGTGCAGGGCGAGGCCGATCCGACGCTGTCGCTGCGCGTGATCCTGCTCTGCTACCTGGTGGCGGCCGTCGGCTTCGTCCTGTTCGACTACTTCAAGGGGCCGTGGCCGCTGGGGCGGTTGTGGCAGGGCACAGTTGGGACGCGGGTGCTGGTGACCGCCGCGCTGGTCGGGCTGGCGGGCCAGACAATGCTGGTGCTGATCAGGGTGTTCGAACCCGACACCAGGTTCGCCGGGCTGCACCTGGTTGCCGCGTTCCTGCTGATCGCCAGCCTGATCATCACCGTGGCCAGCCACGTGGTAGCGCCCAGACACCGCGGCGGCGTCCACGACGCCGCCCACCGACCGGGGACAGGTCTGCGCAGCCTCTACCTCGGGCTGCTGGTCGGCAGGGTTGTCGGCGGCCCGGCACTGTGGTACGGCCTGCGGGCGGCGGGGGTGTCCAGCGCGCTGCTGTGGGTCGAGACGCTCGAGCTCGGGCTGTTCATGGTGTTCTGGGGCTTCGAGATCCGGCGGCACTGGACGGTCGGCACGTACGGCAGCGTCCCGGTGACGGTGTGATCCGGGTCACAGGACGACGACCAGGTTCTCGCCGTCCACGGTGACCGACGACGCCTGGACCAGCGGTTCGGTGGCCGGCCCCTGCACCACCGACCCGTCCACGATCGAGAACCTCGACCCGTGGCAGGGGCAGACCGCGTCCTGGCCCTGGACCGACTCCAGGGTGGGTTCCGGGCCGGTGGTGGTGGGGGCTGGGGCGGTTGCGGTGGTTGGGGCCGAGTCCGTGCTGGCGGCGGTGGCCGGGTCGGTTGCGCTGCCGGGCGCGGGCTCATCCCGGCTGCACGAGCCGAGCGCCCCGACGGCCAGCGCGCTCAGACCGAGTTGGATCACAGTGCGACGTTCCATGACGGCTCCTCGTTTGGACGCCCGATCGGCGGTGGCCCCCGGGAGGCCATGGCGCCCTGGGATCAGTGTCACATGGACTGTTGGGCGGCCTCAGCGATTGGCCTTGAAGCCCGAGCCCGTGATCCGCTCGCCGCCCCGGCCCCGGGCAGTTTCCGGGCGTGACGCAGGATACTGCTCGGGTTTGGCCCCGATCCCGGGCAGTTTCCGGGCGTGGTGCGGCATACTGCCCGCCCTGAGCCTGGGATGCCCCGATCCCGGGCAGTTACCCGTCCAGGGGTACGCAAAGTGCACGCGGGCGGCTCGGCCAGCCGCGTCACCCTTCCCGCCGCGGCCGAAATGGGGGACGCTGTTGCCATGAGGGCGCGTCCCAACGTGGTGCTGGCCACGATCACCGGGCTGGTGATCGTGCTGGCGGTGGTCGCTGCGGTGCTGACCCTCGGCCGACAACCACCCGAGCTCGACCAGGCCACCCCGGAGGGCACCGTCCAACTGTTCGTGATCGCGGTCATCGACCGGGACGACGAGGCGGCGGTCGGCTACCTGCACCCCGACCTGGAGTGCCAGGCGCCGCTGCGCAACTCCTACCGGCCGAGCAGTATCCAGATGACCGTGGTGAGCAGCGAGACGACCGGGGACGCCGCCACCGTGGTGGTTGAGGTGACCGAGCAGCAGGGTGGTCCGTTCAACTCGTGGTCGCATCGTGAGGTCTTCGACCTCGTCCGCGCCGGCTCGGGCTGGTTGATCACCGGCAATCCGTGGCCGATCTACTCCTGCAAGTGAGGACGGTATAGTGCTTGGTATCGCAGTCAGCCTCGTCGGCTGGGCCCTGGTGGCGGTGCTGATCGGGCTCGGCATCACGGCCGCCCGCCGACGCTCCTCCGACGGCGGCGTCGACGCCCGGACGGTGCGGCGGTTCTTCCAGTACGGCGTGCTGTTCGCACTGGTGATGGTGGTGGCGGTAGGCCTGTCCGACCTGCTCGCCCGACTGTTCGGTGCCGAGCCCGAGCAGTGGCAGGACGACTCCTTGCTGCTGGCGCGGGCGCTGGCATTCGTGCTGATCGGCCTGCCCCTGCTCGGCCTGGTCGGCTGGTGGTCCTGGCACAGCCACCGCACCAACCCGAAGGAGACCGGCTCACCGGTGTTCACCGGCTACCTGACGCTGACCGCGCTGACCAGCGCCGTGGTCGCCGCCGTCGCCGTGCAAACCCTGATCTTCGACGCCGTCGACGAAACGCGGCTCAACCCGCAGGCGGCAGCGCAGCTGATCGTCTGGGGAGCCATCTGGTTGGGCCACTGGCTGCTCGCCGGGCGGCTGCTGGACGCCGGGCGCAACGCGGCGCACCTGCTGCTCGGCTCCGTCCTCGGCCTGGTGCTGGGGGCGACCGGGCTGCTGCTCACGCTGGGACGTTCGCTCGACCTGCTGCTGCGTCCCGACGTGATGGGGCGACCGATCGTGAACCTGGCCGAGGCCGGCAGCGTGCTGGTCGGCTGGGGCCTGGTCTGGGTCAGGTACTGGGCCACCGCCGCGATCCGATTGCCCCGCCAGGGCTGGTGGCTCGCCCACGTGCTGCTGGTCGGGGTGGCCGGCGGACTGGTCACCGCGATCGTCTCGGCAAGCCGGCTGCTGTGGAGCGGGCTGGTCTGGTTTCTGGGCGACCGGCTCGACGTCACCTGGACGGCACACTTCGACGACGCCGCCGTCGAGCTGGCCGGGGTGGCGGTCGGAGCGCTGGTGTGGTGGTACCACCGCGCCCTGCTCGAAGGATCGGTGGCCGAGCGTGGTGAGGTGCACCGGATCTACGAGTACCTGGTCGCCGGCATCGCCCTGGTCGCGGCCGCGACCGGCGTGGGTACCATCCTGGTGGCGTTGGTCGAGTCGGTGACCCCCGGCGTCGACATCGGCATGACGACGATGAACACCCTGCTGGCCGCGCTCACGCTGCTACTGGTCGGCGTCCCGGTGTGGTGGTGGCACTGGCGCGGTGTCCGGGCTGCGGTGGCAGCCGGCCCGGCGGTTGAGGTGACGGCGCTGCCCCGCCGCGTCTACCTGGTGCTGCTGTTCGGGGTCGCCGGCGTGGCCGCCGTGATCGCCCTGCTGGTCGCCGGCTACAACTTCTTCCGCGACCTGGTGGACGCCCAGCTCGGCGC
>NZ_JBASCI010000056.1:0-5456 GCF_049651565.1 Brooklawnia sp. | reverse complement strand
GAGCCCAGCCGCGCAGCGCGGTCGCGACGGCAGATCGCAGGTTCTGCGCGCCGTCACGCAGCGCCTGGTCGAGCGGGGTGCCGGGCGGGGTGATCGCCACCAGCTCGACCACCCGGCCGGGCAAGCGTCCCGGCTCGAGATCGACGCGGCCGCCGAAGACCATCACCGGGACGCCGGCCTGCTCGGCGTGCTGGCAGATCCGCATTATGGCCTTGCCGTGCGGGGTCTGCTGGTCGACCGAGCCCTCGCCGGTGAGCAGCAGGTCGGCGTCCGCCAGGTGGGCGTCCAGGCCGACCAGCTCGGCCACCAGTTCGAGCCCGGGGCGCAGCCTGGCCCCCAGGAAGTACTGCAGTGCCCAGCCCAGACCGCCGGCCGCGCCCGAACCGGGCAGCTCGGCCACCCGGGCGGCGTCCGCGCCGCAGCAGCGCACCAGACGGGCGAGAATCGCGTCCAGTTCGGTGACCATTTCGGGTGTGGCGCCCTTCTGCGGCCCGTAGACGGCGGACGCGCCGGTCGGCCCGAGCAGCGGGTTGGTCACATCGCAGGCGACCTCCACCTCCACCGCGGCCAGGCGTGCGTCCAGGCCGGACGCGTCCACCCGGGCCAGCGTGCGCAGTCCCGCCGGTGTGGGCGGCAGTTCGGTGCCGTCGGAGTCGAGGAACCGGACGCCAAGGGCGGCCAGCATGCCGGCCCCGCCCTCGTTGGTGCTGCTGCCACCAATGCCCACCACCAGCCGGGTCGCCCCGGCGTCGAGGGCGGCCAGCATCAGCTCGCCGAGCCCCCGGGAGTCGTAGTCGAGCGGGTTCCGCTCGGCGACCGGGAGCCGCTCCAGCCCGCTGGTGGCGGCCACGTCGAGCACTGCGAAGGGCTGGCCGGACGCCTGGTCGGTGGCGATCGCGAAGCTGGTGATGTGCCGGGTGCCGCGCTGGTCGGCCACCTCGGCCGGAACCTGCCGCGCGTTCAGCGCCGCCGCGACCGCGTCGGTGAAGCCCTCGCCACCGTCGGCGATCGGCAGCTCGAGCACCTCGGCGTCCGGGTGTACCGCACGCACACCCAGGGCCATCGCGGCCGCCGCCTGCGGGGCCGTCATGGACCCCTTGAATGAATCCGGGGCGCAGACGATCCGCATGGCTCAGCTCCGCGAGACCAGGCCGGAGTACTCGGGGTGGTCGGCGATGTAGGAGGCGGTGAACGGGCACAGCGGCACCACCCGCAGCCCGGACGCCCGGATGTCGTCCAGAGCGAACGTGGTCAACCGGCTGGCCAGGCCACGGTGGCGGTGCCGCGGCGGGGTGCCGGTGTGGGTGATGGTGAGCACCTGGCCGTCGAGGAAGTAGTCGATCTGGCTGACCATCTCGTCGTCCTCCCACGCCTCGTAGCGGAATGCCCCGGCGTTCTTGCGCATCTCGAGCTCCGCCATGGTGTGGGTCCTTTCTCTCAGGTGTGGACGATGCTGCCGTGCTCGGTCACCTGGTCGGCGTCCATGTCATCGAACCAGGTGCCGTCGGTGCCGAGGTACCGGAAGTGCAGGGTGGTCCCGGGCGGGCTCACCACGGTGGTGCTGATGGTCCCGTCGGGACGCCGGATCATCGGGTGCCGATACGGCTGCCAGTCGTTGAAGCTACCCACCACGCTAACCGGTGCGCAGCCGATATTCGCAGGCAGGATGAAGGTGACGTTCACCATTCCATCCTGAATCCTCTTGAGGATCACGATGACCTCCGTCGGGGTGGGCTTTGGTCGACGAGAACAGCTGTCAGGCTAGAGGACGCCGACGCATCCCGCGGGACTGTTGTCGAACGCTGAGACTCCGGTCAGGCGTCGGCCCCGGCAAGCTGCTGGTGACGCTCAGCGCTCCAGGTGGTCGTACAACGACAAGGGCGGATCGATGATCTTGCCCGGGTTGAGGTTGTTGCCGGGGTCAGTCGCCTCGAACAGCGTCCGCAGCACCGAAACCCCTTCGGTCGACACCACCTGTGCCATCCACGGGGCGTGCTCCATGCCGACCCCGTGGTGGTGCGACAGGGTCGCGCCGGCGTCCACGAACGCCTGCTGGATCGCGGTCTTGACCGTCGCGTACTCCCGGTCGGCGTCCTGGCCGGCCTGGAAGGCGAACGTGAAGTACAGGCACGCCCCGGCGTGGTAGTTGTGCGACAGGTGGCACATGACGAACCCCTGCTTGCCGAGCTCGTCAAACGCCCGGCGGGCCGCCGCGTAGACCGCGTCGTGCACCCCGTTCAGCTTCGACCAGGGGGCGGCCGTCTCGGAGACGTCACCCAGCACGTCCTGCTCGAGCAGGAAATCGCGCAGGTAGGGGGTGTCGAACTTCTTCTGGTCGTACAGCGCGCCCGGCCCGGTACCGAGTACCAGCGCGCCGTGCTCCTTGGCGATCTTCACCACCCGGCGGCGCCGCTCGGCGACGTCGGCCTTCGAACCCTCGAAGCAGACATAGCTGATGCACATCGCGTCGGTGTCCCACCCTCGCCGCCGCATCAGCGCCCACAGTCCCGACTGGGCGAGCCGGGCGAGCTTCTTCTTCGGCGAGGTCGCCTTCTTCTGCGTCGACAGTGAGAATGCGGTCTCGTTGGCGTCCGAGATGCGCACGAAGGTGGTGGGCACCTCGGCGTCCTTGATCGCGTGGATCGCCGCCACCGCGGCCGACCACTGGGGGTACATGTAGGCGACGACGACCCGTTCGGCGGGCAGCCGGTGCACCTGCAGCCACAGGTCGGTGATGATCCCCAGCCGGCCCTCCGAGCCGATGAACATCTCCCGCAGCGAGGGCCCGGTCGACTCCGACGGCACCGGGCGCAGCCGGACGATCCCACCCGGGCGCACCACCGTCATGCCGCGCACGATGTCGGCGATGTCGCCGTACTTGTCCGACTGCATCCCAGAGGACCGGGTGGCCGCCCAGCCGCCGACGGTGGAGTGGGTGAACGAGTCGGGGAAGTGGCCCAGCGTCCAGCCGCGCGCGTTGAGCGCCTCCTCCAGCTCGGGGCCCAGGGTGCCGGCCCCCACCCGCGCCAGCCCCGAGTCCTCGTCGAGCTCCAGCACGCCGGAGAGCAGCCCCAGGTCGAGCGACACGATCGGACGCCGCTCGGCCGGATCGAGCTGCAGCGACCGGGAGATGTTCGTGCCCCCGCCGAACGGCACGACCACGGCATCCGCGGCGAGGCACGCTGCCAGTACTTCGGTTACCTCGGTCTCCGAGGCGGGGTAGACGACCACCTCGGGCAGCCGGCCGTAGTCGAACCGCGACACGTGCAGCAGTTCGGTCACCGACGAGCCGTGCCCGTGCACCACCCGCTCGTGGGCGTCCACCCGCACCCGGTCGGACGCGGTGGCCCCGACCAGGTCGGCCCGCAGCGGTTCGGGCAACGTGGAATCGGGCACCGTGGCGGCGTCGAAGCGGATCGTGTCTACCTGGCGAGGCCGCAGATCGAGCCCGAGGTGCTTCTTCACGAACGGGGCGAAGGCGGGTTTGTCCTGGTAGTTGAAGAAGACGCCCTCCTCGCCCCAACCCCACCACTTCATGCGCTTGACCTGCTCCACGAGGCTTGCTCCTTCGCCGGGTCCTCAACCACTTCTGACGGAAAGACGACGCTGCGGAACGTCCCCGCGATGCTGCGGGCCATCCGCTGGATGAGCACGCTACCTGACGCGCCCACTGTGAGACAGTACGCTGCCCCTACGAAAGCGTCCGTACTCGCACCCGGAACGGAGTCATTTCGTGTCAACCCCGCAGCGCGTGCTGCTCACCGGCGTCACCGGGTTCCTGGGCCAGGCCGTGCTCGAACGACTTCTGTCGACGACCGACGTCCACATAGTGGCCGTCGTGCGTGCCAGGGGCGCCCAGTCGGCCCGGGAGCGGCTCGACCGGTTGCTGCGCAAGCCGGTCTTCCAGACCTGGCTCGCCGCCGTGGGGGAGGACGAGGCGCGGCGCATCTTCGCCGAGCGGACGACGGCCCTGGAGGCCGACCTGGCCACCATCGAGCGCATCGACGAACCGGTCGACATCGTGGTGCACTCCGCCTCGACGGTGTCGTTCGATGCCCCGATGGACGAGGCGTTCGCGAACAACGTCGGTGGACCGCGCGCGCTGTACGCCGCGCTGCGGGCCTCCGGTCTGGAACCGCACGTGATCCACATCTCGACCTGCTACGTGGGCGGCATCGCCAAGGGACTGCGTCCCGAGGCATCGGTCGACCACGAGGTCGATTGGCGCGCCGAGATCGCGGCCGCCGAGGCCGCCCGCGGCGAGGCGGAGGCGGCCTCCCGCACCCCAGAACAGCTGCAGGCCTTCATCGATGAGGCGACCCGCAACCACGGCAAGGAGGGACCGAAGTCGGTGGCCCGGGCGTCCGAGGAGGCGCGGCTGACCTGGGTCAACAACCGGCTGGTCGAGTTGGGTCGGACGCGGGCCCGGTCGGTGGGCTGGACCGATGTCTACACCTTCACCAAGGCGCTCGGGGAGCGGGTTGCCGAGCAGGAGTGGGCCGGCCGGGGTGGGCCGCTGTCGATCGTGCGACCCTCGATCATCGAGTCCTCGCTGCGCCACCCGTTCCCGGGCTGGATCGACGGGTTCAAGGTGGCCGATCCGCTGATCATGGCCTACGGCAAGGGGGCGCTGCCCGAGTTCCCGGGGCTGCCCGACTCGGTGCTCGACGTGATCCCGGTCGACTACGTGGTGAACGTGGTGCTGGCGCTCGTCCGGCTCGGCCACCAGGGCGCCCCCTCCGAGCTCGGGTACTACCAGGTGTGCTCGGGGGCGTCGAACCCGCTGCCGTTCCACCGGATGTACACCGAGGTGCGAGAGTACTTCCTGGCCCATCCGCTGGAGGACGACAAGGGCCGGCCGATCGTCGCGCCGGTCTGGAGGTTCCCGGCGAACAACGCGGCCGAGCGCTCGCTGCGGCTCAAGGAGCGGCTGTCCTCGGTAGGGTCCCGGATCAGCGCCGCGCTGCCGTCCACGTCCCGGACCCGCGAGTGGACGTCCTCGTTGTCGAAGGTGGAGAAGGGCCTGGACAGCCTGCGCACCTACGTCGACCTGTACCAGAGCTACACCCGCACCGAGATGCTCTTCGACGACCAGCAGACCCGCGCGCTGGCTGCGCTGCTGCCCGAACAGACGCCGGTCGACCAGACCTTCGACGTGCGCGACATCGACTGGACCCACTACTGGCAGCGCGTCCACCTGCCGGCCATGACGGCGCTGGCCAAGGCGCACGCCCGGGCCTCGGCCGCCAGGCGGTCGTCCCGGTCGCGGGCCCGGCGGCTGGAGTCGGGCACCGACGTGCTGGCGGTGTTCGACCTGGAGGGGACGCTGCTGCCGGGCACGCTGGTGACCCAGTACCTGTCGGTGATGGGGCAACTGCGCCCGCCAACCGAGCTGCCGGGTGAACTGGTCGACCTGGTCGGCAAGGCCGGGGTCTACCTGCGGGCCGAACGGCGCG
>NZ_JBASCI010000055.1:0-3788 GCF_049651565.1 Brooklawnia sp. | reverse complement strand
GCGCAACCGCGGCCGCTGACTGTTGGCCGACCGGCGGCTGCGGCGCTCAGTCCGCGGCCGCCACGGCTTCCAGCGCAGCTGCGAATGCGGCGACCGTCTGGTCGACCTGCTCGGGGGTGTGCGCGGCGGTCAGGTACCAGCGTCCGCCGGGCAGGGCGAACTGGTTGCGGCGCAGCAACTCGACCAGCAGGGCGTCGTAGCGTCCCCAATCGGCGGCCAGGTAGTCGTGGAAGCCGGCCAGCCGGTCGATGCCGAGCGCAACCTGGGCCACCGAACCGACGGCGTGCGCGGTGCCCCTGATGCCGGCCGAGCGCATCGCCTCGTTGAAACCGGCCACCATCCGCTCCGCCAGGCGGGCCACCTGGTCGTAGGGGTCGTCGGCCAGCAGGGCCCGGAGAGTGGCGTTTGTCGCCGACAGCGACACCGGGTTGCCGTTGTAGGTGCCGGCGTGGACGACGCCCTGGGTGACCTGGTCGATCAGATCGGCGCGGCCGGCGATCGCGGCCACCGGGAAGCCGTTGGCCAGCGCCTTGGCGTAGACGCTGAGGTCGGGCTGCACCCCGGTCCGGCGCTGGGCGCCGTGCAGGCCGAGCCGGACGCCGGTGATCACCTCGTCGAAGATCAGCACCGTGCCGGCTCGATCACACAGTTCGCGCAGACCGGCCAGGTAGTCGCCGGCCGGTTGCAGGACGCCGCTGTTCATCAGGATCGGCTCCACTATCAGGACGGCGACGTCGTTGCCTGCCAGGAGCTGCGCTGCTGAGTCGAGGTTGTCGTACTCGGCGACCAGGGTGCTGCCCATGGTGGCTGCCGACTGGCCGCGGGTGCCCGGCACCAGTGCGGAGGTCCGGTCGGCGCCCGGACCGCGGTAGTTGACGAGCACCGCGTCCTGCCAGCCGTGGTAGTGGCCGGTGCACTTGACGATCTTCTCCCGGCCGGTTGCCGCCCGCGCCAGCCGCAGCGCCGACATCACCGCCTCGGTCCCGGTGTTGCTCCACAGCAGCCGCTCCACCCCGTCGAGCAAGTCGACCAGCAGTTCGGCCACCTCGTACTCCCAGTGGTGGCTGGAGCCGTAGGTCACCCCGGTCGACGCCTGCCGGCATACCGCCTCGGTGACCCGGGGGTCGCAGTGGCCCAGGAAGATCGGACCCCACGCTCAGACGTAGTCGGTATAGGAGTGGCCGTCGACGTCGTGCAGGGTGGCCCCGCTGGCCGACAAGAAGTGGATCGGGTGCGGCGGCATCGCGGCCCGGAGCCCGGTGCTGACCCCGCCGCCGAGCACGTTGCGGCTGCGTTGCCAGGCGGCGAAGGACTCCGGCCATTCGGCGATGACGGTTCGGTCGTCCATTGCTGCTCCCATCGTTGGAGGCGCTCTCGCGCGGCGATCGTCACCCATCCTGCCGGATATATGAGCGGGCTGCAGACGAAGCGGACGCCGAACGCCCGCGCAGCGCAGCACTGACGGGTTGTCCGCCGACCAGCTCCCCCAAGGAGCCGAACACCCGCGCAGCGCAACACTCTCGCAAACTTGCCTCAAGGTAGCCGAGACGGGAGGTACGGCACACGGCACCGATCGGCGGGCGGTGCCGGAGAAGGGAGTCGAACCCTCACACCTCGCGGGTACAGGAACCTAAATCCTGCGTGTCTGCCAGTTCCACCACTCCGGCGCGTCCCGATGGGAGCCGCACCAGTCTAGATCAAAGGTGCAGCAGCCCGAGGTCGCGTCTGAGCCGATCGACGTGACCGGTGGCCCGCACGTTGTACTGGGCCAGTTCAATGGTCCCGACGCCTTCCTCGTTCACGTCGATCAGGAAGGTCGAGCGGATCACACCGTCCATGAACTTGCCGTACAGCGCCTTCGAACCCCAGGCGCCGTAGGCCTTGATGACTTCGAGGGAGGTGTCGGCCAGCAGCTGGATGTTGAGGTGCTTGCGTTCCCGGAACTTGGCGAGCTTGTCCGGCTCGTCCGGTGAGATGCCCACCACGTCCATGCCCGCTTCGAGGAAGTCGTCGCGGGCCTCGGTGAAGTCGACGGCCTGGGTGGTGCAGCCAGGGGTCATCGCGGCGGGATAGAAGTACAACACGACCTTGCGCCCCGCGAAATCGGACAACGAGACCAGGTTGCCCTTGGCGTCCGGAAGTGAGAAGGCGGGTGCGACGTCACCGGCTGCGAGCTGACTCATGCAACACAGTATGGCATCGACCCGGAGTCGTGCGATCCCGCGACCGTTGGGCATAGGCTGGGACGCAGCATCGCCCAGCCAACCGCAGTGGAGGACAACGTGGCCTCGAAGGAACGAACCCCCGAACAGATCCGTGCCGACATCGCGGCCTCGCGACACGCGATGACCGTCGGGATCGAGGGCCTGGTCTCCGAGGTGCATCCGACTGCGATCAAGAACCGGGTCGTGGACGACGCGAAGCAGACCGTCGCCGACACCAAGCAGATGGTCTACGACACCGTGGACGACACCCGCGGCTACTTCGTCGACGAGGGCGGAGTGCGCTGGAACAACGTCGGCACCGTTGCCCTGATCGTGGTTGGCGTGGTGGTGGTCGCCGCAGCCGCCTCCGGCGTGTCCGCACTGATTCGCAGGATCGGCAAGTGAGCCCCGAGGACGACGCCGAGGCGGACGACCTGCACGTCGGTCCCGATCAGACCGACACCGGCCCGGCGGGTGACGCACCGATCGCGCTGCCCATCCGGATGCTGCACGATCGCGTCCTGGTCGACCCGGACGACGAGGCACGGGAGCGGCGCAGCTCGGGCGGGATCCTGATTCCCGCCACGGTGCAGATGGGACGCCGGCTGGCCTGGGCGAAGGTGGTCGCGATCGGTTCGTCGGTGCGAACGGTCAAGGTGGACGACCGGGTGCTGTTCGACCCGGCCGAGCGGTTCGAGGTCGAACTGCGCAACAAGACATACCTGCTACTGCGGGAACGGGAACTGCACGCGATCGCGGCCGAGCGGCTGCAGAACGGGTCCACCGGCCTGTACCTGTGAGCGGCTGCCTGCCTGCCGGGCCCGGTCCCGCACCGGCGGGCCAGGTCGTGCACCTGTGGGTCAATCACCGCGTTCGGCGGCGGCTTCGCTGAGGGCCCGGCGCACCCAATCGCGGCCGATGCGCTCCTGCTCCAGCCGAAGATCGCCCTGGCGGACCTGGGCCAGCGCGTCCAGCTCGGCGGCGGTCAGGAAGCCGATCTCACCCCGGAACGGACGCGGTTCGCCCACGGTGAGGTGGGCGTGCGCGCGCAGGGTGTCGGCGTCCATCAGCACCGACCGTACTCGGGGGATGGCCCGGCGGACCTGGCCGAGGATGTGGAAGCCGTGGGTGTCCAGGTCGCCCCAGTAGACCAGCCGCTCCGGCAGCCAGGGCACCTCGGACAGCGTCGGCGCGGCGAAGCCCATGCCATGCACGGCCACCGCACCCGTCAGCGGTGGCAGGGTTGTCACCGTCGTGCGGTTCTCGCACACCAGCACCGTCGCCGGCGCCAGGTCGAGCTGCTTCAGCCCGGGCAGGTCGACGCCGAACTCGCTTGGGCCAGCGGTCAGGGCAGGGTCCAGCACCCGCACCAGGAAGACGATGCCGGCTCGCCGCAGCCCGGCGCCGTCCTCGCCGGTGATCGCTGCCGCCAGCGGCCCGACCAGCGAGCGGTTCCGTTCCCACCACTTGGTGTCCACCCCGGGGACAGGCAGTTCCCGCTCCCACAGCCCGGAGTCGGGGTGGGTGGCCAGCCAGTTCAGCACCGACAGCAACCGCACCGTCCCGGCATCGTCAAGCCCGGCC
>NZ_JBASCI010000054.1:0-5984 GCF_049651565.1 Brooklawnia sp. | reverse complement strand
CTCGAAAAGCGACGAGACGACATCCTGGCGTGGTTCGACCACCCCGGCTCCAGCAACGGACCCACCGAAGCCATCAACGGCCGGCTCGAACACCTCCGCGGCATCGCGCTCGGCTTCCGCAACCTCGCCAACTACCGGCTCAGATCACTCCTCGAAGCAGGCGGATTCCGACCCCTCATCCACTCTCTTTCGTGAAGAGCCGCATTGTCCGCCCGTGACGTGATCGGTCAGGCCAAGGGGATTCTGATGGAGCGGATGAAGATCCCGCCGGACCGGGCGTTCGACGTGCTGCGCAGCTCCTCGCAGCACCTGAACCTCAAGCTGCGCGAGGTCGCCCGCCGGCTGGCCGAGACCGGCGAACTGCAGCACCCCGACACCTGCTAGTCGAGGCCGACCAGCCCACCGGCTTCGTCCAGCTCCAGTCGGACGTCCAGCCTCAATCGGTCGAGCAGGTGATCTTCGTGGCTGACCACCAGCAGCGCCCCCCGGTAACCGGCCAGCGCGTCGACCAGTGCCTGGCTGGTGGACAGGTCGAGGTTGTTGGTCGGCTCGTCGAGGACCAGCAGTTGGTGCGGCGGATCGGCCAGCAGCAGCCTAGCCAGCGCCACCCGGAAGCGTTCACCACCCGACAGCGTGGCGACCGGGCGGTGGACGTCGTCCCCGCGGATCAGGAACTGGGCCAGCCGCGCCCGGACGGTACCCGGCGGAGTCCCCGCGGCGGCGGCCCGGACGTTGTCGAGTGCCGAGGCGTCCTCGTCGAGCCCGTCCAGGCGTTGCGGCAGGTAACCGATCCCGTTGGTCAGCGGCACCGCCCGGACCTCGCGACCGGCCCGCAGGGTCGGGTCGGACAGGGTCTCCAGCAGCCGGGTCTTGCCGATGCCGTTGCGGCCGGTGATGGCAAGTCGCTCCGGGCCGGCGATGACGTGGACGCCGCCGGTGTGGTGCAGCTCGGCCAGCCGCCGGCCAGCCGGGACGCCCGGGTCGGGCAGGTCGATGCGGACCCGGTCGTCGTCCCGCAGCCGCTGCTGCTGAGCCACGACCTGCTGCCGGGCGGTCTCGACCCGGTCGTCCAGATTGTCGCGCAGCTTTCCGGCCGAGACCTGGGCCTGGGAGCGTCGGGTGTTCATCACTATCTTGGGCTTGCGCTTGTTGGTGAAGTCGGTGTTGGCGTAGCGCTGCCGGCGGGCGAGCGCGGTCTCGGCGTCCCGACGCTGCAGTTGCTGCCTGCGCAGGTCCTGCTCGGCGCTGCGCAGGCCCTGGGCGGCGGCGGCCTGCTCCTGCTCGACGTCCTGCCGGTAGAGGTGGTAGCCACCGCCATGGACGCTGAGCTGGCCGCGGTACAACTCGACGGTTTCGTCCATCTCCTCCAGCAGTGCGACGTCGTGGCTGACCACGATCAGCGCGCCGCGCCAGTTGCCGATGGCTGCCCGGAGCTGTTCGCGTGCCTGCCGATCGAGATTGTTGGTCGGCTCATCGAGCAGCACGATCGGGGTGCCGGCCAGCCGCAGCCCGGTCAGGGCGACCAGCATCGTCTCGCCGCCCGACAGGGTGCCCACCGGACGGTCCAGGGCGAGCGTCCCCAGCCCGAGCGTGGCGAGCGCCGCCTCGGCCCGGGACTCGATGTCCCAGTCGTTGCCGACGGCGTCGAAGAGCTCGGCCGAGACCTGGCCCGCCTCGATGGCGCGCAACGCGCCAAGTGGTCGGCTGATGCCGAGCAGGTCGGCGACCGAGGCGTCGGTGGCCAGGGTGAGGTGTTGCGGGAGGTAGCCGACCTCGCCGTTGGTCGTGATGGTGCCGGCGGTTGGGCCCAGCTCACCGCGGATCAGCCGCAGCACGGTGGTCTTGCCGGTGCCGTTGTCACCGACCAGACCGGTGCGTCCGGATCCGATTGCTGCGGTGGCGTCGTCGAGGATGGTCGTGCCGTCCGGCCAGGCGAAGGACACCTGGTTCAACAGGATGGCGGGTGTGGATGCGGACATGAGGGCTCCGTTCGTCAGCGAATGAGGGCGCTGACCGGAGCCCGGTGGGCGGTCGACGGTCAGCGCAGGGCCGGGAAGGCATTCGCTGCGTACACCGCGCACCTCCAGTGATCGACGACACGTCACAGTCAGGGTAGGTCAGCCCCGAGCGTGCGCACAAGCGGCCACCTACCATGGGTGGATGCCAGACAGCCAGGTCTCCCCGCACACCACGCCGGCGCGGCCAGACACCCGCGACTGGACCTTCGTGATCTCCGAACCATGCCCCGAGTGCGGCTTCACCCCGCAGGGCAGGCCCGAAACGGTCGGTGCCTGGCTCCGGGACGCCGCCACCCGGTGGCAGGCCGTGCTCGCGCGTCCGGGCGTGACCGTGCGAACCGGACGTGTGGTCGCCGCTGGAGTACGCCTGCCACGTGGCCGAACTCAGCCAGATCTTCGCAAGGCGGGTTGAGCAGATGGGCGACACCGAGAACCCGACCTTCAGCGACTGGGACGGCGAACGGGCCGCGGTGGACGGCGACTACAACGCCCGCGATCCGCGGCTGGTCGCCTCCGGGATCGATGCCGCCCTGCGGCAAGCGGCCGGACTGTTCGATCGACTGGACGCCGAGGCCTGGTCGCGGCCGGGGATGCGCGGCGACGGCAAGCGCTTCACCATCACCACGCTGGCCGACTACTGGTTGCACGAGGTGCACCACCACCTGGCCGACGTCGGCGGTTGAACCACCGGCGTCCCATCATCGGACTGCAGGTCCTTCCCGGGGCCGACAAGGGGAAGTAGGGTGCTGCAAAACCCAACCCCCGCGCAACGAGGAGACGTCATGAACCAGCCGGCCCATCCAGCCGTCGCCGCCCTGTCCGCCGCCATCGCCGACGCCGTCGAGTCGACCCGAGGCGAAGTCGACGACATCACCGTGGAGAGCCTCGAGGCAGCCGAATGGCCCGACAGTTGCCTGGGCCTGGCCACGGACGACGAGGCCTGCCTGGACGTGGTGACGCCCGGCTATCGCATCCGGCTCGGTGGCGGGCTGGCCTACCGCGCCGACCAGAAGGGCAACGTGCGCCGGGAACGGGACGACGTGGCTTACCCGCACGTCGGGGTGATCAGGTTGCACTACAGGATCTCCGGCGGCATCACCGGGCGGGTCAGTGAGTTCAAGACCGACAGCTATCAACTGTCGAAGGCCGAGAATGACGAACTGCGCCGGTTGATCGAGGAGGCGGACTTCTTCCACATCGGCAACCCGGATCCGCTGCCGGTGGTGATGGACGGCCGCCGGGAAGAGCTGTGGATCGCCATCGACCGCCGCAACCACAAGGTGATCCGCGGGGACGGGATCGACTGGGACGACACCGAGGCCTATGGGGCGCTGGTGGCCTGGGCGGCGGAGCGGACACCTCCAGTGTTCCCCGAGCGGCAGGGCGGCCAGCCGGGCTGACCGACTGACCGGCTGCGGCCGGCGAACTGGTCAGGACACCAGCAGTTCGTCGATCTGGTTGACCGCCATGGTGAAGCCCTGCTCCATGCCCATCTCGAGCACCTGCTGCAGGCCCTCGGCAGTCGGCTACACGCTGACGTAGGTGGCCTTCGTGCCAGATCCGTTCGGCTCGAACCGGTAGACGCAGTGCGCGACCGGCATGTCGGGCGCCGGGTTGAACTCCATGTCGGCGGCGAAGCCGTCGTCGAATTCGAAGCTGTTCGGCTCGTCCACGGCGGTGACCCCCCACCAGCCGGGGAACTTCTCCCCCTCGGGCGAGGTCATGTAGTAGTGGACGCGGCCGCCCGGGGTCAGCGAGTGCTCGACCACGGTGGCCGGGTAGCCGGGCGGTCCCCAGATCTTCTCGAGCTGGCGCGGGTCGGCGTAGAGCTGCCAGACCCGCTCGACCGGGGCCGCGAACTCGGCTTCGACGGTGAGGGTGCGATTGTCCAGGTCCTTGGTGACGTTGGTGACGGGCATTTCAAAGCTCCTTGTCAAGCAGTTCATCGATACGGGCGACCCGGCCCCGCCAGATGTCCTCCAGCTCGTCGAGCATCGAGGCCACCGAGCGGACCGCGTCCACGTCGCCGCTTGCCAGCTGTTCTCGTCCCGCCCGTCGCTTGCGCAACAGGCCGGCCCGCTCGAGGATGGCGACGTGCTTCTGCACGGCGGCGAAGCTCATCTCGTACTTCTCCGCCAGCTGTGAGATCGAGTGCTCCCCCGCCAGCACCCGCCGCAGGATGTCGCGCCGCGTGCTGTCGGCCAACGCGCCGAACAATGCGTCTGCGCGTTCCTCGGGATCCGGGGAATCGATCACAGCCCCAAATGTACAACCGAAAGGTTGTACGTTGCCAGGTCTGGACGCCGGTTTCGCGGCGCCCAATCCGCCCCCACAGGCCGACGCCGAGCGAGTTGATCAGCAGTACACTCCCGGGACCCACCAGCGCGAGGAAGTCCGATGAACACGGACGACAGGTCGACCAGCGCGCGCTGGGAGCACACCACAACCCTGCAGACCAGGCGGTACGAAGCGCTGCCGATCGACTCCGGCACCTTCGTCCTCGAGGTCTCCCCCGAACTGGTCATCCTCAACAAGCCGACCGGAGACGGCGGCATCAAGCGACCGACCATCGACATCTGCAGGTGCACGGCGATGAAGTACGAGTGCACTACCGACCCGAACGGCAACACGATCTGCAAGGAGGTCTGCACCGCCTGGGAGTGCACCACCATGCCGGCCATCGGGCAGGAGGTGCGGCTAGGCCCCGGCAGACTGCGGGGCCTCGTGCACTCAGTGCCCTGGCACCCCCTCCTACGTGGCAGCAGTAGCGGCGCCAGTGGTGGTCATGCCTGCTCGTCCTTTCCGAGGTAGGCGAGCACAGCGGCGACGGCGGCTTCGGTGCCCGTGCGCAGGGTGGGCTGCATGACCGGACCGAAGCCCGGGTTGTGGTTGGGAAGGGTGGGCGTGCCGGCGGTGAAGCCGCCAAAGCCCCAGTAGCAGTAGGGGACGCCGAAGGCGTCGGGGATGATCGAGAAGTCCTCGGACGCGGTGATGGGCTCGAGCTTCTTGACCCGTTCGGCGCCGAAGTGGTCGACGAAGGCCCCGGTTACCCTGGCGTTCACATCAGGATCGTTGTCGGTCAGCGGGTACTGGTCGTACAGCTCGAACGTCGGCTCGACCGGCGCGCCGGAGGCTTGGCACTCGGCCCGGACGATCCGCTCGATGGACGCCTGCAGCTTGTCGCGGACGGCCTCGTCGTAGGCGCGGATGTTGAGCAGCAGGGTTGCGTCGTTCGGGATGATGTTGGCCTTGGTGCCGGACTGCAGCGAGCCGACGGTCACCACACCGAACTGGCTGGGCGCGATCTCACGGGCCACGATGCCCTGCAGCCGGGTGACGATGGCCGAAGCCATCAGCACCGGGTCGACGCCCAGGTGCGGCATCGAGCCGTGCGAGCCCTTGCCGGTCACCTTGATGCGGATGCAGGCGCCGGTGGACAGCACCGGCCCGGCGGTGGTGCCCACTTCGCCGGCCCACGGCACCGCCAGCACGTGCTGGCCGAGCGCCACGTCGATATCGGCACGGAACAGTACGGTGGGGCCTTCGCCGTTGGCCAGGATGCCGACGACGCCGCCGCCGATCTGCTGGACGTCGTAGCCGTAGGCCTCCAACCGCCGCGTGATCTGTGCCGTGGTCTGGGTCTCCTGCATTGACAGTTCCGGGTTCTGGTGCAGGTGGACGTACAACTCCTCCTGCCAGCCACTGATCTCATCGAGACCCTGAAGCACGCGCTTGGTCGTACTCATCGGTCGATCCTTTGCGGTTGAAGTGGGCGCTACCGAAGTCTAGTTCCGGTGCGGGCGTGGTGCCCGGTGGACCACCGAGCCACCAGGCAAGCGCGGCAATGAGCGGTCAGCGCGCTGCCCGGTGGCGATGGCGAGGCTGAGGACGGACGCGAAGGCGCACCAGGCGGCGTAGGCGCCGAGCATGGCGGCCTTGCCGCGTCCCACCCCGGCAGCCCGCCGG
>NZ_JBASCI010000053.1:0-17010 GCF_049651565.1 Brooklawnia sp. | reverse complement strand
GTCGAGCAGCGGGGACGCCAACGCCCGGACGGCGCGTCGGGCCTCGGCCAGGGCGTCCCGCGCGGTTCGATCGGCGATGCCCAGGTGGGCCCCGGCGGTCTCGGGGGTGGCGGCCTCGTTAGCCGCTTCGATCTGCCGGAGTACCGCGACCAGATCCTGGGCGACGGTGTCGTGGATCTCGCGGGACAGCCGCTGCCGCTCCTCGAGGACGCCGGACGCCCGGGCCTGCTCGATCAGCTGGTCCTGCAGCTCGGCGTTCACCTGCTGAGCCTGCTCGAGGTCGGCCAGCGCCTGCTTCAGCCGAGAAACCGTTCGCTGCCGGTTGCGGTCGATCTGCACCATGCCGACGGCCAGCCCGCCGTTGGCCAGCAGCAGCACGCTGAAAAGCAGCGGTTCAGCGGACGCGCCGGCGATGCCACCCGACTGGGCGAGCGCGTTCATCGAGGCGGCAGCCACCAGGGCGGGGGCCAGCGCCGGCCCACCGAAGACCGCGACCGCGTCCAGGTAGCCGACGAACGCATACAACCCGAACATCGGGCTGAACGAGATCAGGCCGAACGTGAGCGCCAGGCTGACGATGAAGCCGGCGGTTCGGGTCCAGCCCGAGTTCGAGCGGGTTGGCCACCAGAGTCGGTACAACGCGGTCGCGACGGTCAGCGCCACCAGTTGGGGCAGCCGCTCGGCCCCCGGCTGGCCCAGTGCCAGCGAGATCACGAACGGCAGCCCCAGCAACACGAACGCGGCCACGCGCAGCCCCAGCGGCATCCCGAGGTGCTGCGGTGGCCTCGTCGTGGTGGTGTTCGGATCGGTCATCGCACCTCGAACTTGAAGGTTCGAGCGGCCACCGCGAAACCGATCAGCGCCCAGCCGACCAGCACGCCGGTTTGCATCAGCGTGGGCCACGACCCGTCCAGCGATCCGAGCATTGCGCCGGCGGCTGCGCCGCCCGGGGTGGCGTCCATTATGGCTCCGAACACCGGCGGGAACAGCGGCCGGGGCAGCCACATGCCGGAAGCGAACCACATGCAGGCGGCGATGAAGCCGCCCACCTGACCGCCAACCCGTGGGTTCGGCGCCAGCGTGCACACCATCGCCCCCAGGGCCAGGAAGGCCAGCTCAGCCAGCAGGAAGGCCGCGATGAACGCCGGCAGGTTGGTGGGCAGTGGCAGCCCGGCCGCGGTCGCGCCACCCACCAGCAGGACGCCCATCGCCACGCTCAACCCAAGCACCATCGTGACCACCGCAGCCAGCAGCGTCCAGGGTGCGACGGGTGTGGTGCGCAGCCGACGCAGCACGCCGAACTCCCGGTACTGGGTGACGATCGTGGGCAGGACCTGCAGCGCCAGCACCGATGAGGTGAACAGCAGCAGGACGGGCTGGTAGACCTGCGCGAAGCTCATCGAGTCCAGGTAGGGCCGCGGGGTCGCCACCGCCGGCACCACTGGTGTCACCACTGCGGCGGTCAGCGGCAGGACGACCGCCCAAGCCACCGGCGCCGACTCGCGCGACAGTAACCGCAGTTCGTTGCGGAGCAGCGCATTGAAGGGAGTCAGGGTGTTCATCGGTCAACCTCCTTCTTGGTAAGCGCCAGGTAGGCGTCGTCCAGCGTCGGTGTCGAGACCCGCAATTGCTCTGGTGTCACCCCATGGGTCATCAGGTACCCCAGAACGTCAGTCGGACTCGCTTCGGCACCCAGGACGCTGACCCGGGACCCGTCCACAGCCACCTCCATCACCGAAGGCAGGTCACCCAGGCCGGTCAGCCGATCGGTGTGCGCGGTGGAGAAGGTGACCAGCGTCCGGCCCTGGCCGGCGGCCAGCTTGTCGGGGCTGCCCAGGGCGCTGATCCGTCCATCGGTGATGACGGCGACCCGGTCGCACAGGAATTGGGCCTCCTCCATCGAGTGGGTGACCAGCAGAATAGTCACCCCGTCAGCGGTCAGGTCGCCGAGGAAGCGCCAGATCTCCCGGCGGGCGGCCGGGTCGAGTCCGGTGGTCAGCTCGTCCAGAATGGCTATTCGCGGCCGGCCGACCAGGGCCAACGCCACCGACAGCCGCTGTTGCTGGCCGCCGGACAGGTTCTCGAACCGGGTGTTGGCCTGCTCGGTCAAACCGAACCGCGCCATCAGTTCATCGGTGCCGAACGGATTCCGGTAGAAGCTGCGGTACAGGTTCAGCGCCTCCCGGACGGTGATCTTGGCCGGCTGTCGCGCCTCCTGCAACTGGATACCCACCAGCCGGCGCAGCTCCCTGGTCTCGGTGGCCGGATCGATGCCCGCCACCGTCACCTCGCCGTCATCGCGGCTCCGCAGGCCCCCGATGATCTCCACCGTGGTGGTCTTCCCGGCGCCGTTGGGCCCGAGGATCCCGAACACTTCACCCTCTGTGATCGACAGGTCGATGCCGTGCAGGACGGTCCGGCGCCCGTAACTCTTCCGCAGGTTGCGGACCTGGATGATCTCCATGACCATGACGATGCCCGGTGCGAGGATCCGATCCATCAGACGATCCGCTGAATCGGGCTGGCCCATCGGCCAACGCCGCGCCCACCCCTTCTGCCCCCGTCGTTCTGCCACCGTCATTCCCTGCCGCCGTCGTTACCTGCCGCCGTCATTCCCACGACTGCGGAAGATCGGGCAGCGTAGTCGCTCACCGATCATCCGCACTGTGGCGGAGGGGCCAGTGTCCGGGGCCGAT
Organism: Brooklawnia sp.; assembly: GCF_049651565.1. Lineage (GTDB taxonomy): Bacteria > Actinomycetota > Actinomycetes > Propionibacteriales > Propionibacteriaceae > Brooklawnia. The sequence continues at coordinate 14,314 of NZ_JBASCI010000053.1, read as the reverse complement.
TCAGGGCGACAGGCCCAACTCCCCGGGCCAGGGCCCCGCGGCCATGCCCGGTGCCGCCCCTTCGGTCAGCCGTACCGCCCGCCATCCTCGGTTAGCCGTGCAGTTTCCTGCGTTACGGCCCTGGTAATGCTCGCAAGAAGCCCCATGGGCGTGCAGTCTCCTGCGTTACGGCTTGAGAGTGCCCAGGGCGGCATCCTTCTCTCGGGCGGTTCATCAGGATTGGAGTTCCCAGTTCGGCTCCCAAGAGGGAAGACGGATCCGACATCGAGTGGCCACCGCTGCGGCCACGCCCCAACCCACGATTGCGGAAGATTGCCCAGCGAAGTCGCTCACCGATCCTCCGCACTGTGGTGATTGGGCGTGGCGTCCCCGCTGCTCACACAGCAGCATCCACCCTGCGGGGCGAGCGGATGCCTAGACTGACCGCGACGGTGGATCCGAAATGAGGAGGGCAATGTCGGCGCTGGATACCAACCTCCCAGTAAGAATGGGTCCACCGGAGCGTCGGGCCGAGCGGCAGGGCGCCCTGTTCGAGAACCTCGCATTCGGGGCGGCCACCATCTTCGCTGCACTGTTCGCCATCGTGGTGGCCCGCAAGACGCTCATCTCCATCCGCAACCACGGACTGGGCTGGGACACGGTCGCGGTTCTGGTCTACCTCCTGGTGTTCTGGGCCGTGCTCGCCTACCTCACCCTGCCGCGCATCCACCGCGTCCTGACTGCCTTGTATGTGCCGGACTACTTCATCGGCCGGTCACGGACCGGCGACGGGCTGCTCGGTGATCCGATCAACCTGGCGCTGCTGGGCAGCGCCGATCAGATCCACTACGCCATGCAGGCCGCGGGCTGGGCGCGCGCCGACCCGATCAACCTGGGCTCGTCGCTGCGGATCATCTCGGCGTCCCTGACCCGGCGCAGCTACCCACGGGCCCCGGTCAGCACGCTGCTCGTCTTCGGCCAACCCCAGGCCTTCGCCTACCAGCATGAGGTGCAGGGCAGCCCGGCCCGGCGCCACCACGTCCGATTCTGGCAGTGCCCAGAGGGCTGGCTGCTGCCCGGCGGTCGCCGGGTCGACTGGCTGGCGGCCGGCACTTACGACCGGGCGGTCGGGCTGTCGCTGTTCACCCTGCAGGTGACCCACAAGATCGACGCCGATATCGATGCCGAACGCGACCACATCCTGGCGTCCATCCAGCAGGCGGTGCCGGACACCTCGGTGGAAGAACTGCGCGACTTCACCTCGAGCTACCACGCCCGCAACGGCGGTGGCGACGCGATCCGAACCGACGGCATGCTGCCGATCGTCGACCTGCGCCCGGTGGAGTTGCCGGCCCACACCGGAGCCACCCGCGTCGAGCGGCGGCTGCCCACCTCAGCGGCGGCGGTCGCAGCCGACATCGGACGCCGACCGGTGTCGGTAGCGATCGCCAGCGTGCTGATCCTGGTGTCGGTCCTGACCTCGTTGGCGGTCAGCCTGCAGGACGGGCTGCTGGTGCTGCCTGACGACATCGAGGGCGAGGAGCGTCAAGTCGTGATGGTGGCGCTGATCGCCGCCCAGGTGTTCGCCACCGTGCTGGCGGCCCTGCTGGCGTGGCAGGTCTTCCTCGGACGCAACTGGGCCCGACACCTGGTACTGGGGTTGATCAGCCTCACCCTGGTCTCGGAGTTCACCCAGTTCCTGGTCGCCGAGGTGCCGGGCCAGTTCACCCTGCTCGACATGACGGTGCAGATCCTCATCATCCACGCGCTGACCAGCTCGTCCGCCCGCGACTGGACGCACCGGCAAACCAGCGCGCGCAAGGGTGCCAGAGCTAGCCTGCCGGCCGCAGGACGCCGGGCCCTGCCACGTGCCACAGTTGGGCCATGACCGAACTGCACGACCTGAAGTGCTGGCTGACCGACATGGACGGCGTCCTCGTACACGGCGACCGGCCGGTGGATGGGGCGGCAGAACTGCTGGCGAAGTGGCGGGAGACCGGACGCCGGTTCCTGGTGCTCACCAACAACCCGATGTACACCCCTCGCGACCTGTCCGCGCGGTTGGCCCGGTCGGGGCTGGCGGTGCCGGAGGAGAACCTGTGGACCTCGGCGATGGCGACCGCCACCTTCCTGGCGAATCAGAGCGACGAGAAGACCGCCTTCGTGCTCGGTGAGGCGGGTCTGACCACTGCCCTGCACGAGGCGGGGTTCGTGATGACCGACGTCGACCCCGAGTACGTGGTGCTGGGCGAAACCAGGGGGCTCACGTTCGACCACATCACCCGGGCCATCCGGCTGATCAACGGCGGCGCCCGGTTCATCATCACCAACCCTGACACCCATGGCCCGGACGAGACCGGCGTCGTGCCGGCCACCGGCGCCTTCGCGGCCATGATCACAGCCGCGACGGGACGCAAGCCGTACGTGATCGGCAAGCCCAACCCGATCATGTTCCGCAGCGCCCTGAACCGCATCCAGGCCCACTCGGAGTCGACCGGCATGATCGGGGACACCATGACCACCGACATCGTCGCCGGCATGGAGGCCGGCCTGACCACCGTGCTGGTGCTCACCGGCACCACCAGGCGTGAAGACCTGGTGCGCTACCCGTACCGGCCATCGGTGGTGCTCGACTCGGTCGCCGACCTGGTGCCGTTGCTGTAGGTAAAGGTGGGCTGCGCCATGCGACCAGCGCCTACAGACCGAAGCGGGGGAAGGCGAACAGGTGCAACAGCAACAGGATCGGCAGGCTCCGGGTTCGCCGCCAGAACACGCCGCTGATCAGGCCATTGTTGACCAGCACCGCCCCCGCCAGGGCGAGGGGCCAGCTCTCACCGCGCAGCAGGATCTGCTGGGGCAGGTGCATGGCGCTGAACAGAAAGGCCTGCAAAGCCAACGCCCACCCAACAGGTAAGTAGCGCTCCAGCCGGGGCTGTAGGTAGACCCGGAAGAACAGCTCCTCTGGCAGCGCGGCGACCACCAGCAGCTGCGCAATCAGCAACGTGACATCGATTGCATTCTCGAGACCCTCGCTGAGGTCCGCTCCGGGCGGCTCGGGCAGTTCGCCGGGTGGCAGCCAACGACCGAGAGCCTGGCCAATGACGATGTTGATTCCGACGACGAGCAGCAGCGCCAGCCACGCCCTGGCGGGCGGCCACTGAAGACCGAAGGAGCGGCGGTCGTAGCCCAGCAGCAGCCAGACCAGCAGCGGCAGCCCGATGATGACAGCGCCAACGACTGGGGCCAGCCAGCCGAGCCCCGCGTACCGAGCGGCCACCGTTACCGCCCCGAGCAGGACGACCAGCAGTCCGAGGCCGAGCTCGAGTCGGGGACGTTCAATCCGGATGGTCTCGGGGGATTGCTGACGAAGCAGCGGGAGGGCTGCCGCCAGCCACACGACCAGAATCAATCCCTCGGCCCCCACTCGCCGTCCGGCTTCACCGGGACCAGCCGCCAGCCAGATGATGAGGAAGGCCGAGACGTAGGCGGCCAGCAAGGTCAGCCGCAGACCCCGCGGGAACAGGGGTGCGCCTGGCTGGGCGGGGGTCATGGCAGTGGGCAACGTGGGCCGTGCGGACGAAGATAGCGCACCGAGCCGCGGCCGCCAGAAATGCGACAGGCGAATGGAGTTCGGTCAATGTCGGCCATTGATGCCTCCGAGACAACTGAGGACGGTCAGCCCGGAACACGGGACGGGATCATCAGCCACGAGATCGCGCCGCCTGCCACAAGCAGGGCCGCGCAGATGACCAGCGAGGCCGAGTAGGCGGCGTCGAACACCGGGGCGTTGGCGTAGTCGTCGCCGCCAAGCCCGACGGCCACCGGGAGCGCCGCGATGGCCAGCAGTGATCCAGCCCGGGCGACGGCGTTGTTGATCCCGGACGCCAACCCGGCGTGGTCGGCCGGTGCGGCCGCCAGCACGGTGGCCGTCAGCGGTGCAACCATCAGGGCGAGCCCGAGTCCGAAGATCGTCATGCCGGGCACCACGTCGCGCCACCAGACGACGTCCGGGCCGACGGTGAGCAGCAACAGCGTGCCGCCCGCCATCACCAGCGGGCCGAACGTCATCGGGATCCGCGGGCCGATCCGCTGGCCAAGTGCGCCGCCGCGGGCCGCCAGCAGCAGCATGCAGATGGTGATCGGCAGGGTCGCCAGCCCGGCGTACAGCGCCGGCCAGCCGCTGACGGTCTGGAGTTCGATGACCAGGAAGAAGGTGATCGCGCCGAGCGCCCCGTAGACCAGCAGGGTCATCAGGTTGGCGGCGCTGAAGGTCCGGTTGCCGAACAGGAACAGCGGAACCATTGGTTCAGCGGCCCGGCGCTCCCGGAGGATGAACGCGATTGCGGACACGGCCGCGACTGCGGCGGCGAGCGGCATCAGCGGGTCGGTCCACCCGATCAGGGCGATGGTGAGCGCAGCCAGGGCGGTGGACGCGAGCACTGCACCAAGCACGTCGAACCGGCCGTGGGCGCGCGGATCGCGGGTCTCGGGCACCCAGCGGGCCAGCACAACGGTGAGCACGGCCAGCGGTGGGTTGATCAGGAAGATCCACCGCCACGACACATAATCGATCAGCAGCCCGCCGATCAGCGGCCCGATCGCCAGGGCGATGCCGCTGATGCCCGACCAGGCGCCGATCGCCCGGCTCCGGTCGTCCGGCACGAAGGCGCCCTGGATCATCGCCAGGCTGCCCGGGGTGAGCAGCGCGCCGCCGATGCCCTGCAGCACCCGCGCCGCGACGAGCGCCTCGGCGGTCGGCGCCAGTCCGCAAAGCGCGGACGCAATGGCGAACCAGATCGTCCCGAGCACGAAGATGCGCCGCCGACCGAACCGGTCACCGAGTGACCCGCCCAACAGGATGAGCGCGGACAGGGCGAGCAGGTAACCGTTCACCACCCACTGCAACTGGGCCAGCGACGCGTCCAGGTCGGCGCCGATCGCCGGCAGCGCGATGTTGACCACCGAACTGTCCAGGAACGTCAGGCCGGACCCCAGGGATGCGGCCGCGATGACGGTTCGGCCCCGCGCGGTACCCCACGCGACTTCGCTCATGCCCACCACGATGACACGCCACGGGTCGGATGTCATCGGGCTGACAACCCGGTCAGAACCGTCCGGCACCGTTGGCCGTACTGCACCGATCCACCTCCGTCCGAGCCGGGCCACGGCAGGTACCCACCCCGAGAACCCCAAACGCCGCCGGCGCGAATTCGCCACTAGCGAAATGCTTCTGCCCGAAATCTGGAAACAACAGGGCAATGGCTCGACTTCGACGATTTCGTCAGCTACGGTCTAGCTCATGTTCTTCGCAACCATGCGCCGTCACGTGGATCTGCTCCGCGTCTGGACTGCGTGTTGTTGTCGAATGTGTTGCGCCTGATCCTCCGAGCGTGACGGACGACGCCTCGTCCGCAATGCTAAGGCCCAGCGGTTTCAGGACCCGCTTTTCCCCGTAGCCAGCATTCGGCGTCGCTCTGCCGCGCGAATTGCGAGTTCTTGATCTCTATCCCCCGTAACGGTCATTTCGGCGTGCCCGAATGGCTGCAAACCGACGCTGCCGACCCCCTTTTCCGGCAGTCACCAATCACACCGACAACAAAGTGGAGAAACCATGATCATTTCAGGGTTGTTACTCGGCATCGCGCTGGGTTTCGTCTTCCAGCGGGGACGCTTCTGCGTCATCGGGGCTTTCCGTGACGTCTGGCTGAGCCGCTCGACGCGCTGGCTGACCGCGTTCCTGCTCGCCATCCTCGTCCAGGCCGTCATCGTGCAGGGACTGCTGTCGGCAAACCTCATCAAGGCCAACGTGCCGCCCGTCGTCTGGGCTGCCGTGATCGGCGGCTCATTCCTGTTCGGGATCGGCATCGTGCTGGCCGGGGGCTGCGCCACCGACACCTAATACCGCTCCGGTGAGGGCCTGATCGGCTCCTGGATCGCGTTGATCTTCTACGCCCTGCTGGCGTCGGTGATGAAGTATGGCGCGCTGAAAGGCTTCAACGGTTGGGCACGAGCGGACACCACCGAGGTCACCACAATCCACGACGCCCTTGGCATCAGCCCCTGGCTGCTCGTCACCGCCCTGGGCCTGGTCGTCGCATACGCGCTCTACCGGCAGTGGATCGGCCAGCAGCTGCCGGTCGCCACGCTCGCCCCCCGCAAGACCGGTTTCGCCCGTGTGCTGACCGAGAAGTCGTGGACGCCGAACGCGGCAGCAGTCGTCGTCGGTGTGCTGGCGGCGCTGGCCTACCCGCTGTCGAATGCGACTGGACGCGCCGCTGGCCTGGGCATCACCACCCCGTCGGCCAACATCGTCCAGTGGCTCACCACCGGCCAGGCGGACTACATCGACTGGGGCGTCCTGTTCGTGCTCGGGCTGATCCCCGGCTCGTTCATCGCCGCCAAGGCATCTGGTGAGTTCCGGTTGCGCGGCCCGGACGCCAACACCACAGTCCGCTCGATCATCGGCGGCAGCACCATGGGTGTCGGCGCCGCTCTGGCCGGTGGCTGCACCATCGGCAACTCGCTGGTGCAGACCGCGCTGTTCGGCGTCCAGGGCTGGGTGGCCTTCCTGTTCACCTTCCTCGGTGTTGGCTTCGCCGCCCGCTTCTTCGTGCAGAACCACCGCCGCACCGGCGCCGTCCCCAAGCTGGAAACCTTGACGCTCACCCTGGCCGGACCCGACAACGGGGCGCCGCGCCAACCGGTGCTGGTCAAGGCCTGATCAACCGACAACGACAAGGAGTAACCCCACATGGCATTCCTCAACAACCTGCTAAAGACCAGACGTCCGGAGCCAACCGTCAGCGCGGTGGACGAGCCCGCAGCGCCGGTCGCGACCGGGACGACCGGTGGCCAGCGCTACCGGCTCGACACCTACGGGCAGGTCTGCCCGTTCCCGCTGGTCGAGGCCAAGCAGGCCATGACCCAGTTGCAGCCCGGTGACCAGTTGATCATCGACTTCGACTGCACCCAGGCGACCGACTCCATCCCCAATTGGGCCTCGGCGCAGGGGTACCCGGTCACCAACTTCCAGCAGGTCGGCGAAGCCGCCTGGACGATCACTGTGCAGAAGGCCTGAATCCAGCCCCGATGAGGCGGCCGCTCCCGTAGTGGGTGCGGCCGCCTTTTCGTTGTGCCTGGGCGCGGCTGGAGGTTCTCCCGACGAACCGGTTGACGAGAACCCAAAGCGGTATTACCCGTCCAGAAAGTGGTAGTACCGCTACGCACCAGCCAAACGACGACGGTTCGACTGGATGCGGCAGGCCAGTCGACGATCCGACGAAGGAGTCAGTTGATGCAGGGACAGCTGGTCGCCATGAATGGCGTCCGCAACATCCAGATCCGGGAGTACCCGGTCATGGACCCGGGTGAGGGCCAGGTAGTCATGGGCGTCACCATGGCCAACATCTGTGGATCGGACATCCACATGTGGGAGGGCAAGCACATCTTCCGCGACCACGTGATGGGTCATGAGATGGCAGGTGTGATCGCAAGGCTCGGCAAGGGCGTCACCACCGACTACGCTGGCCAGAAGGTCGCCGAAGGTGACCGCATAGTCCCGGTCTACTACCTGACCTGTCAGCGCTGTGAAGCCTGTACCAATGGTTTGTTCAATATCTGCACGCACGGCAGCGACTTCATGGGCGCCCGTGCCGACGCCAGCCCGCACTTCACCGGCGGCTTCGCCACCCACTACTTCATCCAGCCGAATCAGTACTTCTACCGGATCCCCGACAACGTCTCCGACCAGGCCGCAGCGGGTGCCAACTGCGGCTTCACGCAGATGCTGTACGCGATCGACCAACTCGGGCCCCTGCAGAGCCGCGGCGTCGCGGTCCTGGGTGCGGGCGGGCTGGGCCTCTACAGCACGGCGATCGCTTCAGCCATGGGAGCCCGGGTCGTCGTGGTCGACTCCGTTGCGTCCAGACTCAGTGAAGCGCTCGCCTTCGGCGCCGAGGCGACATTGAACATGCAGGATGTTCCAGACCACAACGACCGCGCGGTGCGGATCAAGGAACTGCTGGGGGCTGCCCCCGACGTTGTCATCGATGTCACCGGTGCCCCCGCCGTGTTGGACCAGGCCATCCGGCTGTGCCGGATCGGTGGACAGATCCTGGAGGTCGGCGCGGTCAGCGTGGACGAAAGCCAATCAGTCACCACGCTCCCCGGACTGATCACCCGCAAGTGCCTTACCATCCGGGGCGTCCTGCGCTACCAGCCCTGGTATCTCGAGCGTGGCCTGCGATTCCTGTCCAGGTTCGGCGACCGGTTCCCGTTCGACCAACTGACCGACCGGTTCTACCCGCTCGATGAGACCCAGCTTGCCCTGCAGAAGGCAGCGAACAAGGAAGTTGCCCGAGCGATCATCCGGCCGAACGGTCGGGGTTGACCATGGCGACGATGCTGCGTTCGTTGCTGTTCGTTCCGGGCAGCTCGGACAGGATGATCAGCAAGGCGTGGACCTGCGGTGCGGATGCGGTGATCCTCGACCTGGAGGACGCGGTGAGTCCGGAGGGGAAGGATGCCGCCCGTGAGCGCGTCGGCGAGGCGCTGCGAAATCGTCTCCACCACCCACACCCCCAGGTCTGGGTTCGGATCAACTCCGTCGGTGACGAGGTCGAAGTCGCCGACGTGCGCGCCATCGCTGCCGGCCGCCCCGACGGGATCCTGCTGCCCAAGGCAGACAGTGCCGCGTTGGCGGTGCTCGAACAACAACTGGACGACTTGCCGAACACCGGTGAGGACGCGATTGCGATTGCAGCCCTGATCGAAACCTGTCGCGGACTGCTCGACAGCGAACGGATGTGCGCCGGCTCCCGTCGGCTGGTGGCCCTCCAACTCGGCGCCGAGGATCTCACCAAGGAGCTCGGCGTCCCACGCACCGCTGCCGGATCCGAGATCCAGTACGCGCGATCCCACTTGGTGGTCGTGGGCCACGCGTACGCCAAGCAGGTCTGGGACACCCCCAACACCAACATTCACGACCTCGACCAGCTACGACAGGACGTCGCGGTGGCGCGGGCCCTGGGCATGACCGGCAAGCCGTGCATACATCCCAAACAGCTGGCCGTCGTGAACGACGAGTTCCGGCCCAGCCGGGCAGCCATCGCAGAAGCAAGACGGATCATCACCGCGTTCGAAGCCGGCCGCGCTGACGGGCGGGGCGCGGTGGCCCTGGACGGAAGGATGATCGACGCCCCAATCGTCGAGCGCGCAAAGGCCGTGCTCGAACAGGCACAAACCACAGCAACCCGATAACCAGAACCAACTTGACAACTCGAAAGGAACTGAAATGGCAGTAGCAGAGAAGGAACGCTCCGTCGAGGCACAGAAAGCTACCAGCGCCAAGGAAGAGATAACCCCAATGGTGGCTCGCGCCCATGCGGCGCAGGAGCAGATCGCCAACATCTCACAAGAGCAGGCCAAGCGCATCGCGGCAGCCATCGGCTGGTTGGCGGTTACTCGTGCCGAGTACTGGGGCAAGCAAGTGCTGGCCGAAACCGGCATGGGTCGTTTGGAGAGCAAGATCAACCGCACCCGGGACCGCGCGCGCGGACTGATGCGCGACTACCAGACCGCCCGGACCGTCGGGGTGATCGAGGAGGACAAGGAAAAGAACCTGGTGAAGATCGCCAAGCCGGTTGGCGTGGTGGCGTCGCTGGTGCCGACCACGGTTCCCGAGGGCGTCGTCTTCATGGGCGCCATGAACGCGCTGCTGGGACGCAATGCGATCATCTTCTCCCCGCACCCGCGGGCCAAGGCAAGCACCAACGTGGTGGTCGGCGAGATCCGCGACCTGCTGGGTCGGATGGAACTGCCCGAGGACCTCGTCCAGTGCATCAAGGTTCCAAGCCTGATCAGGACCGACGAACTGATGAAGCAATGCGACCTGATCGTGGCCACTGGCGGTGCCCCAATGGTCAAGGCAGCCTACTCATCCGGAACACCTGCATACGGGGTGGGTGCCGGCAACGCTGTGGTTGTCATCGACGAGACCGCTGACCTGGATTACGCCGCCGAGCAGGTGGCCTTCTCGCAGATGAACGACTACGCCATCGGCTGCTCCACCGAGAACTCGATCATCGTCCAGTCCGGCGTCTACGAGCAGATGCTGCAGTCGATCGACAAGGCGAAGGGCTACCTCTGCTCGGCCGAGGAGAAGAAGAAGCTCGAGGCCACCTTGTGGGTGGACGGCCATCTGAATGCCGAAATCATCTGCAAGCCCGCGACCTACATCGCCGAGAAGGCCGGATTCACCATCCCCGCTGACTGCGACTGGCTGGTCGTCGAGGAGACCGGGTTCGGCGCTGAGTATCCGTTCTCCGGCGAGAAGCTGTCGGTCGTCGTGACCATGTACAAATACGACGAGTTCGACGAGGCGATTGGCCTGGTCAACGGCATTCACGCCTACAGCGGTGCCGGACATTCCTGCGGAATCCACAGCACCGATGATCAGCGCATCATGCGCCTGGCCGAGCAGACCAACACTGTCCGGGTGGCGGTGGGCCAGGCGACGACCAGGTCGAATGCCGGCGGCTGGACGACTGGGATGCCGTTCACGATCAACCTTGGCTGTGGCACCTGGGGTGGGAACATCGCTTCGGAGAACATCACCTGGAAGCACCTCATCAATACCACGTGGATCGCCAAGCCGATCGAGCCGCGCATCCCATCGGACGAGGAGCTGTTCGGACAGGTGTTGAACGAGAACGTCCTGTTCGCGAACTTCCCGCAGTGACCAAGTGGGGGCTGCGCCGCGACGTGGCCCCACACCAACAGAAGGTGAGGGATCATGCCAACTGGGGTCCGATTTGGAGCCAGTACGGCCGGACCAGCGCCGGCAGCTGCAACCGCGGCCATTCGAGCACAGACTGAGCCAGCAGCGCCCCGGTACAGTGAACGTCCTGACACGGTTGCAGGGAAAGAGGCCCCGACGATGACTCATGGCGGACTCGACGCGGTCATGGCCAGGCTGGTCGATGAGCTGTCGACGATGCCCGCCGGCGCCCGATTGGCAAGTGAGCGAGCGCTGGCCGAGCGCCTGGGGGTCAGCCGCACTTCGTTGCGCGACCGGATTGCTCGGCTGGAATCGATGGGCGTGCTGGATCGTCGTTCGGGTTCTGGAACATACGTCCAGGACATGTCGGCTGGCATGCTCAGCGAGTCACTCACCTATGCACTCCTGTCCCGAGGCCTTGGAGTGGACGCCATGATCCCGGTCCGCTGGGCGCTGGAGCGGGAAGCAGCTCGGAGGGCTGCTGCCGGGCAGCGCGACAAGTACTCCATGCGCGAGATGGAAGACGCCTTGGAAGGGATGGCCTTCGGCAATCCGAGTCGTGAGATGCGTGCGGCCGATGAGGCTTTTCATACCGCATTGTTGAAGGCTTCGGGCTCACCCGGCCTCCAGTTCGTGTGGGAAACCATGTGGGCGGTGCTGGCCAGTTCCATCCAGGAAGTCGTCGCCGAACAGGCAAAGGCCGAAATGCATGCCATCCACTCGGCGATCTTCGTTCCGGTTGCGGACCGCGACCCGGTGGCAGCGGTATATGCCGTCGACCAGCACTTCCAGTGGTCCTACTCCGACGCATCCTCGTCCGGGCAGGGTTCCTTGTCGCTACGTGCCGAAGCCGCCAACCGCGAAATGGATCCTGAACAGGGTTGAATTCCCTTTCGCCAGGCACCCCTTGGACATGACACCTCGCTTTCCAGCGGGTATCACCAAATGAATTGCCATCCTCGGTCTGACCAATGATGCCGAGGACGGCCCGATCAGATCCCAAAATCCGGCGCTGACCGCACAACGGTGTCGAGTCAACGCACATTTGACTGCATTGCGAGGCGACCTCCAAGTGCAGAGAAGGGCCAGATTCCATGATGGAAATACAAGCCGAGAGCACCGTCTCCACCGGCGTTCGTTATCCGGCACTGCCGCCGTTGTTGGCCGAACCGTTCCGCGTCCGTAACCTTGGCAAGTACCTCCAGTACTTCGGGGCCGGCGCACTCCTGGCAGGAATGACTATCGGCAGCGGCGAAGTGGTCGCCACCCCGCGACTCGGTTCCTATTTGGGCGCGACGGTGGGGTGGGTTCTGCTGCTCGCCGTCATCACCAAGTTCCTCTTTCCGTTCTTGATCGGACGACACGTCGTGCTGACCGGGCAGCACGTGATGGACGCCCTGGCCAAGCAGAAGTGGTTCCACGTGCTCTGTATCATCGTGACCATCATCGGCTTCGGCGCCTTCTGGGCAGGCATGTCAGGCCTTGTCGGGATCTCGCTGCAATGGCTGACCGGAGTCGGCACGCCGACCATGTGGGCCTTCATAACCACCGGCGTCGTCTTCGTGATGATGCAACTTGGCAGTTTCGCCTTCATGGAGAAGGTCCAGATCGTCTGCAGTATCTACATGACGCTCGCAGCGATCGCCACGCTGCTGGCGGTGAACCCCGACTGGGTTGTCGCGGTGTCCAGTCTGGTACCGAGCGCCCTGGAGTACCCCGACTGGCTTGGTGGTGTGGCTCCCGAAATCGTCAACACTCCGGTCACCTTTGAGGTGCTGGGTGCATTCGGCCTGATCGGCGGCGGTTTCATGGAGTACCTGGCCTACGGCAGTTGGGCAACCGAAAAGGGTTGGGGCCTGACCGACCGGCCGACCGTTGACATGCCGAAGCTCGACACCTCGCCCGACAATGTGCGCACGGGCCTCAAGTGGCTGAACCCGGTCAAGATCGACGTGACCTCGGGCTTCGTGCTCATCGGCCTGACCGCCATCTCGTTCTACCTCGTCGGCGTCTTCCTGCTGTATCCCGACCACCTGGTTCCGTCCGGGTTTGACCTGGTTCAGCATCAGGCTTCCTACCTCGCCGAGACCAGCACGCTGATGCTTTGGGTGTTCAAGGTGGCGATCGTGATCGTCTTCGCGACCACGCTGTATGGCTGGTTGGATGGGCTGCCCAGGGCCTACCGGATGGCGTTCCGTCCCCTGATGCCGAACTTCGTCGACCGGATCAGGCAGCGCAAGTGGCACCTGTTCTGGCAGCTCGAACTCATCAGCGTTGGCTCGATCTGGATGCTGATGAACCTCAACCCTGCGCAACTGATGCTGTTCGCCGGCCAACTCAGCAACGTGATCCTGCCTGCGGTGTTCCTGTGGATGGCCATCTTCCCGTTGCAGCGGGTGCTAACGGGGCCCCTCAGGCTGCGTGGAGCGATGAAGGTCTTCGCACTCGTCGTCGCGATACTGTTCACCGTCTTCGCCGTCATCTCCGCCTGGAGCATCTACACCGCCATCTCATAACAGGCAGCTGTCTACATTGGTGGGTCTCCTCGAAGGTCGGGGAGACCCATCGTGTTGCTCCTGTTGGGGTGGCTGTGTGTGGCCTTCGCCCCGGGGGTGCGACCCTGGCACAGAGCTATCCTTGGAATGCATGGGGTGGCTCGTCTTGGGATACCTCGCCTGCCTGGTGCTAGTCGTGGGTAGGGTTCCGATTCCAGCGCCGTCCCCCGAACGCGGCCCGCTCAGCACGGCAGCGGTGGCCACGTCCACACCGGGGTCGCCCTCACCTGGGCAAGACCCGACCGCCACCGCGCAACCCAGTTCGCCGCCGCAAACGCTCTCGCCAGTCGGCACCATTGCAGCCAGGACCAGCCCTGCAAATGACACCAGGAACGCGTTCGCCTTCGCTCCGCTGAGCGAACCCGACAGCATCACCGTGGAGGGTTCGGTTCCCGAATACTCGGCGTGGTCGACTTCGAAGGTGCTGGTGGTTGCGGCGTTCCTCGACACGGTCCTGGCCGGTGACCCCGCTAACGCTTCGGGGGAGCTCGACTTGATCAGGTCGGCGCTGGCTGAGTCGGACGCGGAGGCCGTCGCGGCGCTGCTCGATAAGATCCCCGGTGACGCCACCGAGGCCATGACCGGGGTTCTGCGTGACATCGGCGACATCAGCACCGAGGTGCCCGAGGTGGACGTCAGCGTGATGCAGTGGAGCCTCAACGAACAGATCCGGTTCATGGCCGCGCTGGCCGCCGGAGCGGTGGTGTCCGAGGCGGCGAGCGCCTTCATCCTGGAGGCCATGCAGCCGATCGACGAGCAACGGTGGGGGCTGGGCACGATCACTGACGGGCCGTTCAAGGGTGGCTGGCTGGACGCCGACACCGTCACCCGCCAGATGGGCATCGTGGATGGCTACGCGTTCCATGGGGAACCCTCGGTCAAGTCCGGTGGAGTGGTGTACGAGGGTGATCCCTCGATGAGGGGTTAGGCGGTCAGGGCAGGGACGAGGGTGGTGCTCACCTCCTGGGTCGGTTCTGCCGGCTCGGAGGCCTCGGTGAGGGCG
>NZ_JBASCI010000052.1:0-12597 GCF_049651565.1 Brooklawnia sp. | reverse complement strand
CACCTCGACCGGGGGCTGCGGTCGCTGCCACTGGTCGAACGCTGAGCCGCCACCCGCCGCGAGGGCAGGTGGCGGCAGCAACTCCAGGCTGGCTAGCGGGCGGCTGCGATCGGGGTGACCGTGATCTCCTGGGTCTGGCCGTCGCGGACGACGGTAAGCACGATCTGTTCGCCAACCCGTCCGGCGCGCACCTGGGCCACCAGGGACTCGGTGGAGGAGACCGGCTCGCCGTCCAGGGCGGTGATCAGGTCACCGACCTGGATGCCGGCCTGTTCGGCCGGCGAGCCCTCGTTGATCCGCACCACCCGGGCACCCAACTGCCCGACGCCGGTGGTGTCGGACGCCGACAGGCCGATCTGGGGCTGGTCGGCGTAGCCCTGGCTGATCAGCTGTTCGGCCACGTACTGCACCTGGTCGGAAGCGATCGCGAAGCCGAGGCCGATGTTGCCAGCCTGGCTGTCCCGCGAGGACGACAGCGTGGCGATCGACGAGGTGACGCCCACCAACTGGCCGGATTCGTTCACCAGAGCACCGCCGGAGTTGCCCGGGTTGATGGCCGCGTTGGTCTGGATCGCCGCGGTCACCACCAGGTCGGACGCCTGGGTCGCCGGGGTGTCGGTGATCGCCTGGGTTGTCACCGGCCGGTTCAGCGCCGACACGATGCCGGTGGTGACGGTGTCGTTCAGGCCGAGCGGGTTGCCGATCGCCATCACCGGGTCACCCACCCGGACGCTGTCCGGATCGGCGAAGCCCATCACCGACAGTTCGGCGGGCGGATCGGTCAACTGGATGACCGCCAGATCGGTGGAGGGATCGGTGCCGACGATGGTGGCGGCGTAGGTGACGTTGCCGAGCGTCACGCTGATCAGTGATCGGGCGCCGCTGGTGGCCACCACGTGGTTGTTGGTCACGATGTGCCCTTCGGCGTCGATGACCACACCCGACCCCTGGCCGGCGCTGCCGTCGCTGCCGACGACCTGGATCGCCACCACGGCCTGGGTGGCCGCTTCGGCGACCGCCGTCCAGTCCGGGGCCGACGGGTCGGCCTGCACGACATCGGTCTGCACCGCCTGTGGGGTGGGGTTGAACCGGGTAACCGCGTACCCGGCCAGTCCGCCGCCGATCAGGCCGACGATCAATGCCGCGATCAGGACGGGCAGCCAGCCGCCCGGGTTCGATCGGTTGCCCTGCTCGGCGACCGCGGTCTGTGTGGCGGCTGCGGGCTGCTGCTCACCGGTGAGGCGTTGGGTGTCGTAGCCGGGCTGCTGCTCGCCGGTGAGGCGTTGGGTGTCGTATCCGGGCTGCTGCTCGCTGGCAGCAGGCGGCGGGTAGTTCGTGCCCGGCTGGGGGGCTGGCTGGTCTGGCGCTGTCCACTGGCCGGGCTGGTCGCCGGGCCCGGAGCCCTCACGACTCCACGGGTTCGGCATTGGGTCATTGCTCATCGGTTCCTCCTGTGTCTGCCATTGAGACAACCCGATCATTCTGTGGGTGCGCTGTGAGTTGGCTGCAAGGTTTCTGTACCCGGCGTCAACAGGTCGAACAGATTCCGTAGACCTCGGCGAAGTGCTCAGGCTCACGGAAGCCGTGCTGGGCCGCCACCTGCTGCGACCACGCCTCCAGCGCCTCACCGGCCACCTCGACCGCCCGGCCGCAGCGGCGACAGATCAGGTGGTGGTGGTGGGCCGGTGAGCACCTCCGGTAGGCCGCCTCGCCGTCCTGGGTGCGGATGGTGTCGACCAGGCCGGCGTCCACCAGCCACTGCAACCCGCGGTAGACGGTGGCCAGGCCGATGGATTCCCCCTCGGATCGCAGTGCTCCGTGCACCTGCTGGGCGGTGAGGAACTCGTCCGCGCCGTCCAGCCGGTCGACGATCAGTTGGCGTTGCCGAGTCAGCCGGGGCCGCGGCGCGCTGGGGCCAGTGACGATGGTCTGGTCAGTGTTCATCGAAGTGGTCTCCGTGTGGTGCATGGCGGTGGCCGCCGTGCAGGTAGTCGACGTGGTCGCCGTGCAGCACCGCGATGCGGTCGTGGGCCTCGGTCATCGACTCATGCGGTTCGGCCCGTTCGAACAGCGGCTCCTCCTCGGTCGGATCGGGGTGGTGGGCTCGCCGGTGGCGTTCGAGTATCGAACTGAGCGGCAGCGTCAACACGAAGACCAGCACCGCAAGCACCACGATTGTCGGTCCGGTGGCCGAGTCCAGGTGGTAGGACGCCACCACCCCGCCGACCGACAGCACCAGCCCGAGGACCATCGAGGTGCCCAGCCCGCGCCGAAACCCGCGCACCACGTTCTGGCTGATGGCGACCGGGATGACCATCAACGCGCTGACCAGCAGCAGGCCGACCGTCCGCATCGAGATCGCCACGGTGATCGCGGCCAGGACAACTATGAGCAGGTTCAACGCCCGGGTGGGCAGGCCCTGAGTGCGGGCGTAGTCCTCGTCAGCGCCGACCGCGAACAGTTGCGGTGACAGGCCCAGCGCGCAGGTCAGCACCACGACGGCCATCGCTGCCACCACGAGCACGTCGCCGCCGCTGACCGAGGTCAGTGATCCGAACAGGTACTGCGACAGGCTGCCCGCACCATGCCCGGCCAGCCCGGCCATCAGGACGCCGGCGGCCAGCCCGCCGTAGAAGAGGATGGCCAGCCCCACGTCGCCGGTCGCGCGGCCGGACTGCCGGAGCAGTTCGATGGCGACCGCTCCGGCGACGGTGACGACGATTGCCACCGGAACCGGGGCCTGACCGGTCAGCAGCGCCAGGCCGACGCCGGCGATGGCGACGTGCCCCAGGCCGTCACCGAGCAGGCTGAGCCGGCGTTGCACGATGTAGGTGCCGACGGCGGGCGCCATCACCCCGGTCAGCGCGCCCGCGACCAGAGCCCGCACCATGAAGTCGAATGCCAGCAGCCCCATGTCAGTTCGCTCTCGGGGGGACGGGAGCCAGTTGCGGTGCCAGGATCGCCTCGTCGTGCGGGTCGGCCTCGGGTGCCAGGCAGTCATCCAGCGCAGCGCCGGACACCAACGGACCGTCGTGGATCACCCGGCCCAGCTGCAGCACGACGCTGCGGGTGAGCAGCGGCTCCATGGCACCCAGTTCGTGCAGGACGACCAGGATGGTCAGGCCGTCGGCGTGCAGCCTGCCGAGTAGCCGCGCCAGGCTGGTCTGGGTGCGCACGTCGAGGGCGGCCAGCGGCTCATCCAAGACCAGCAGGTCGGCCTGCCCGGCCAACGCCCGGGCGATCATCGCCCGCTGTTGCTGGCCGCCGGACAACTGGGACATCGTCCGGCGACCGAACCCGGCGAGCCCGACCCGCTGCAGCGCCTTGTCGCAGGCTTCCCGGTCAGCCCGTCCGGGTAGTCGGAACAGCTTGCGCCTGGCCAGCCGGCCAAGCATGACGACCTCGTCAACCGTGGCGCCGGAGACCTGCAGTCGTCCCCGCTGCGGCACGTAGCCGATGCGCGACCAGTCGTGGAAGCGCGCCAGTTCGCGTCCGAACAGTTCGATGGTGCCGGACTGGTGCGGTACCAGCCCCAACAGGGTGCGCAGCAGCGTCGTCTTGCCCGACCCGTTGCCGCCCAGCAGCGCGACCACCTCACCGGCGGCGACATCGAGGTCGATGCCGAACAGGATCTGCTGGTCGCCCAGCCAGGTGTCCACCTGGCTGGCGTGGATCACGTGGTCGTTCACCGGCATCCGTTGGCCTTCCTGAGGGCATCGAGGTTGGCGGTCATGACCTCCAGGTAGTCGGCACCCCGGGCGTCGGGGGCGAGGGTTTCCAGCGGGTCGAGGACGTCGGTCTGCAGCCCGAGGTCGGACGCGATGGCCTCGGCGAGCTTGGGCGACACCGAGGTCTCGTAGAAGATCGTGGTCAGGTCGTGATCGCGGGCGATCTGTTGCACCTCGGCGATCCGCGCGGGACTGGGCTCGGCCTCGGCGGACAGGCCACTGATCGCGACCTGGTGCAGGTGGTAGCGGTCGGCCAGGTAGCCGAACGCGGCGTGGTTGGTGATGAAGGTCTCGGTGCGGCAGTTGGCCAGACCGGCAGCGAACTGCTCGTCCAGCTCGGTGAGTTCGGCGGCCAGGTCGGCGGCGTTGGCCCGGTACGTGTCGGCGTTGCCGGGATCGGCCTGGGCGAGTTGCGCGGCGATCTGGTCGCCGATCCGGACGAGGTTGGTCGGGTCGAGCCAGACATGCGGGTCGTAGCCGCCGTGGTCGTGATCGTGGTCATCGTCGGCGGAGTGCTCGTGGGCCTCGCCGTGGCCGGATGCCGGCAGCAGGCGGACGAAGTCGCCGGTGTCCAGCACCCGGGTGGGCTGCTGCTGGGCGATCACCTCGTCCAGCGCCGGCTGGTAGCCGGACTGGTGGACAACCAGGTCGGCCCCGGTGACCGTGGCGACCTGTTGCGGCGACAACTCGAGCCCGTGGCTGTCCGCCCCCGGAGCCAGCAGGTTGGTGACCTCGGCATGCTCCCCGGCGACCCGTTCGGCGGCGAACTGGAAGGGGTAGGCGCCCACCACGATGGCAACGTGGTCATCGGCGCCGCCGGGCTGGGCCTGCGATGCGCACGAGGACAGGAGCAGGGCGGCTGCGCCGGCCAGCACGGCCAGCGTCCGGAAACGGGGACGCGGATCAAGCATGATAATCATTATCGCTTGCTGTCGGGTGGCTGCGCAAGTCGGGTGGGCGGCGTGGCCGGAGTTGGGTGGGCCGCTGATCGGGAGTCGGGTGGGGCGCTGGAGCGGGATTCGTGTTTCGGTGGGCAACCGATAGCCTGTCTGTTGGACGTGCGGGCGAGCTGCCCGGAGCGTCGCACCCGATGCCAGCCAGGTACCGGGGGACTCGTCCCCGTCGACGGGGACCGGATCATGTGGGGCATTCATGGCGGAAAGCACTCTCGACAAGGTCATCAACCTCTGCAAGCGGCGGGGTTTCGTCTTCCCCTGCGGCGAGATCTACGGGGGCACCCGGGCTGCCTGGGACTACGGCCCGCTCGGTGTCGAACTCAAGGAGAACATCAAGCGGCAGTGGTGGCGCAACATGGTGACCAGCCGGGACGACGTGGTCGGCCTGGATTCCTCGGTCATCCTGCCGCGCGAGGTCTGGGTGGCGTCCGGCCACGTCTCGGTCTTCAGTGATCCGCTGGTCGAGTGCCTGAGCTGCCACAAGCGCTGGCGGGCCGACCAACTCGTGGAGGAGTACGCGAACCGGCACGGGTTGGAGGAGGACGCGGTCGCGCTCAACGAGGTGCCCTGCCCGAACTGTGGCAACCGCGGCCAGTACACCGAACCGCGCGACTTCAACATGATGCTCAAGACCTACCTGGGGCCGATCGAGGACGAGTCGGGTCTGCACTATCTGCGTCCGGAGACCGCCCAGGGCATCTTCGTCAATTTCAAGAACGTGCTCAACGCCACCCGTCAGAAGCCGCCGTTCGGCGTTGCCCAGGTCGGCAAGAGCTTCCGCAACGAGATCACCCCGGGCAACTTCATCTTCCGCACCCGCGAATTCGAGCAGATGGAGATGGAGTTCTTCGTCGAGCCCGGCACCGATGAGGAATGGCACCAGTACTGGATCGACGCCCGCAAGGACTGGTACGTCGGGCTGGGTCTGTCGGAGGGAAACCTGCGGTTCTACGAGCACCCCAAGGCCAAGCTCTCCCACTACTCCAAGCGCACCGTCGACATCGAGTACAAGTTCGGCTTCGCCGGCTCGGACTGGGGCGAACTGGAGGGCATCGCAAACCGCACCGACTTCGACCTGTCGACCCACACCAGGCACTCCGGCACCACCTTGGAGTACTTCGACCAGGGCAAGGGCGAGCACTACACCCCGTACGTTATCGAGCCTGCGGCCGGGCTGACCCGCTCGCTGATGGCGTTCCTGGTCGAGGCCTACGCCGAGGACCAGGCACCCAACACCAAGGGCGGTGTCGACACCCGCGTGCTGCTGAAGCTCGACCCGCGGCTGGCGCCGGTCAAGGCGGCGGTGCTCCCGCTGAGCCGCAACGAGGCGCTGTCGCCCAAGGCCCGCGACCTGGCGGCCCGGTTGCGCCAGTACTGGAACGTGGACTTCGACGACGCGCAGGCGATCGGCAAGCGTTACCGCCGACAGGATGAGATCGGCACCCCGTTCTGCGTCACCGTCGACTTCGACACCCTCGACGATGACGCGGTGACCGTCCGCGAGCGCGACACCATGGCGCAGCAGCGGGTGGCGATCTCGCAGGTGCAGTACTACCTGGCCGAGCGGTTGGCCGGCTGCTGACGGATCGGCAACCACAGATCCTGGAGGCGCCATGAGCGATCCGACCACCACGCCTGGCACCACGCTGCCGACCCGGGCCGAACGCCTCGACCGGCTCCGGTTCGGCCGCGAACACGGCAAGCTGCTGGTCGGCTCCGGCATCGGCTGGGCGCTCGACGCCATGGACGTCGGACTGATCAGCTACGTGATGACCGCGCTGGCCGCCCAGTGGGCGCTCAGCAACACCCAGTTGAGCTGGATCGGCTCCATCGGGTTCGTCGGGATGATGATCGGCGCTTCGGTCGGCGGCCTGCTGGCAGACCGGATCGGACGGCGCAACGTCTTCGCACTGACCCTGCTGGTCTACGGGCTGGCAACCGGGATGGCGGCGTTCTCGGTCGGGGTCGCCATGCTGATCGCGCTGCGCTTCGTCGTCGGGCTCGGCCTGGGGGCCGAACTTCCGGTCGCGTCCACGCTGGTCAGCGAGTTCGCGCCGCAACGGATCCGCGGCCGGATGGTGGTGTGGCTGGAGAGCTTCTGGGCGATCGGCTGGATCATGGCCGCGTTGCTGGGCTACTTCCTGGTGCCCCGCGAGATCGGTGGCTGGCCGGGCTGGCGCTGGGCGCTGCTGGTCGGCATCGTGCCGGCCTTCTACGCACTGGTGGTGCGTCGCAGCCTGCCCGAATCCGTCCGTTTCCTGGAGTCGAGGGGACGCACCGCCGAGGCCGAGCAGTCGGTTCGGGCGTTCGAGGAACGATCCGGCGTCACGCCGCCGGCCGAATTCGACCGGGCGGTCGCCGAGACCCCCACCAGCGTGGAGCCGGCCGGCGAACAGCCGGCCATCTTCGCTCCCCAGTTCCGCAGGCGGACGATCGCGCTGTGGGCGGTCTGGTTCTTCGTCAACCTCAGCTACTACGGGGCGTTCACCTGGTTGCCGACGCTGCTGTTCCGGCAAGGCCACTCGCTGGTGCGGTCGTTCGAGTACACGCTGCTGATCACCCTGGCGCAGTTGCCCGGCTACGCAATGGCGGCCTGGCTGATCGAGGTCTGGGGACGCCGCTCCACGCTGGCCACGTTCCTGCTCGGCTCTGGGGTGGCCGCCGCGCTGTTCGGGCTGCAATCCAGCCCCGCCGGGATCATCGCGGCCGGCTGCGCGCTGAGCTTCTTCAACCTGGGCGCGTGGGGCGCGCTGTACGCGATCGGTCCCGAGATCTACCCGACCGCGATGCGGGGCACCGGGACCGGGGCGGCGTCCGCGGCCGGCCGGGTGGCGGCCATCATCGCCCCGCTGAGCGTCCCGTTGCTGCTCGCCGCCGGCGGCAACCCGATGGTCTTCGGAGTGTTCGCGGCGTCCTTCCTCATCGCAGCGGCCAGTGCGCTGCTGCTGCCCGAACGCCGAAACCTGGAAATGGTTGAGTAACGTCCGCTCCTGCCGAGGGTGCGTGACAGGATGAGTCGGTCCCGGCCGAGTGCGCTGGCCGGGCCATGAAAGACAGGGCTTGACATGACGATTGATGCACTGGTGGCCCTTCGGGCAAGCGGTATCTCGCTGCTCGTGGACGTCGACTCCGGTCGGCTGCCCGAGATCCTGCACTGGGGTGCCGACCTGGGCGAGGTGACCGAGACCGACTGGCGATCGCTCCGGCGGGCCAAGGCGAGGCCGGCGCTCGACCAGGTCGATGATCCGCTCCGGGTGGCGATCGTGCCCGAGGCACACACCGGGTGGGCCGGTCGGCCCGGCCTGTCCGGGTCCCGGCAGGGTCTCGACTGGTCGCCCCGGTTCGAGGTCACCTCGCTGGAACTCGACGGCCGGCCGGTCGCCGAGGGCGTGCGCAACTCCGGCGCCGGCCTGATCCGGACGCTGGCCGTCGACGAGGCCGCCGCCCTGGAACTGGAGATCGTAGCCGTCCTCACCCCGCAAGGCCTGGTCAGGGTGCGGGCGGGCGTCCGCAACCTGGCCGAGGCGCCCTACCAGGTCGACGAACTGCTGGTCGCGCTCCCGGTGCCGGGGCAGGCCCGCGAACTGCTCGACTTCGCCGGTCGTTGGGGCAAGGAACGCCAACCCCAACGCGTCCCGCTGATCGTCGGTGAGCACCGCCGGGAGAACCGGCGCGGCCGCACCGGACCCGACTCCGCCTACCAGTTGATCGCTGGTACCCCCGGCTTCGGCTACGCCCGGGGCGCGATCTGGGCGGTGCACACCGCATGGAGCGGCAACCACGTGCACTACGCCGAGCGCACCAACAACGGCTACCAACTGCTGGGCGGCGGTGAGCTGCTGCTGCCGGGCGAGATGGTGCTGGCCGGCGGCGAGCAGTACCTCGGCCCGTGGGTCTACGCCAGCCATGGCGAAGGCCTGGACGAGGTGGCCGGACGCTTCCACAACTGGCTGCGGGCCCGGCCGCGCCACCCCAGCACGCCGCGCCCGGTGACGCTGAACGTCTGGGAGGCGGTCTACTACGACCACGACCTGGCCACGCTGCTGGAGCTGGTCGAGCTGGGCGCCAGAGTCGGCGTCGAGCGGTTCGTGCTGGACGATGGCTGGTTCGGCGGCCGTCGCGACGACCGGGCGGGCCTGGGCGACTGGGTGGTGAGCCCGGACGTCTGGCCGGACGGGCTGCAACCGCTGGTCGACGCGGTGAAGCAGGCCGGCATGCAGTTCGGGCTGTGGGTCGAACCCGAGATGGTCAACATGGACTCCGAACTGGCCCGCGCCCATCCCGAGTGGGTGCTGCAGCCGGCCGGCCGGTTGCCGGTCGAGGCCCGGCACCAACAGGTGCTCAACCTGACCATCCCGGAGGCGTACGCCCACGTCCGCGACCAGCTCGCCGAGATCCTGCAGACCTACGACATCGACTACCTCAAGTGGGACCACAACCGCGACCTGGTGGAGGCGGGGTCCACCGCGACCGGACGCGCCGCCGTCCACGACCAGACGATGGCCGCCTACCGGCTGATGGAGGAGCTGAAGGCGCTGCGCCCCGGCCTGGAGATCGAGTCCTGCAGCTCGGGTGGCGCGCGCATCGACCTGGAGGTTCTGCAGCGCACCGACCGGGTCTGGGCGTCCGACTGCATGGACCCGCTGGAGCGGCAGCAGATCGACTGGTGGACCAAGCAGCTCGTCAGCCCGGAGCTGGTCGGCTCGCACATCGCGTCCTCGCCGTCACAGACCTCGGGACGCGAGGTGGGTCTGCCGATGCGGGCGGCCACCGCGGTCTTCGGTCACCTTGGCGTCGAGTGGGACCTGACCGAGGCCGACGAGGAGGAGCTGGACATCCTGGCTGGTTGGATCGACTGGTACAAGCAGCACCGCGGCCTGCTGCACACCGGACGGATGGTCCGGCTGGACTGGCCGGACCTCGAACTGCGGGTGCACGGCGTGGTCAACGGGCAGGGCGGCATCTTCGCCATCGCCCAGTTGGCGATGGCCGGTCCGAGCAACCACGGCCTGATCCCGCTGCCCGGTCTGGACCCGGAGACCCGCTACCGGGTCAGCGTCGTCTTCGGCGACCAGGTGGTCCAACTGCCCGAGTCCTGGCAGGGCGAACCCATCGAACTGACCGGCGCGCAGCTGGCCGCCGGCGTCCTGCGGGCACCGGTGATGTTCACCGACCAGGCTCTGGTCGTCGAGGTTACCAGGGCAGTCGTGGCCTCGAAGGAACCCGAGGTCAAGAAGGTCGGCGAGCTCGCCAGGCCCAATGGCACGCCGAAGACCGTGGAGCCGGTCAGAACCGGCGAGGTGCGGACGAAGGCCCAGCCGTCCGGCAAGCCCTGAACGCCCGCATATCCTTGACCGGGTGAGCGTCTCCACCACCCTGCTGGAACCGCTGCGGCTGGGGTCCCCGTCGAACCCGGAAGCACTGGTCGTCGACACCCCGGTCGTCCTCGCCCCGATGGCCGGGGTCACCAACGCGGCGTACCGCCAGCTCTGCCGTGAGCAGGGCGCCGGGCTCTACGTGTGCGAGATGATCACCGCCCGCGGGCTGGTCGTCGGCGACTCGAGGACTGCCGAGATGCTCACCTTCTGGCCGGAGGAAGAGGTCCGCTCGGCGCAGACCTACGGTGTCGACCCCGCCTCGCTGGAGGTTGCGGTTGGCATCCTGTGCGAGAGCTTCGGCGTCCACCACATCGATCTCAACTTCGGCTGCCCGGTGCCGAAGGTGACCCGCAAGGGGGGCGGCGGCGTCCTGCCCTGGAAGCTCGACCTCATCCGGGCGATCATGACCAGCGCCGTGCGGGCCGCCGACCGGTACGGGGTGCCGGTGACCGTCAAGACCCGGATCGGCATCGACGACGACCACCCGACCTTCCTCGACGTCGGCCGCATCGCCCAGGACGCGGGGGTGGCGGCGATCTGCCTGCACGCCCGTACCGTCGCCCAGGCCTACTCGGGCAAGGCGAACTGGGACGCCATCGCCGAACTGGTGCAGGCGGTCGAGATCCCGGTGCTGGGCAACGGCGACATCTGGGAGGCCGCCGACGCGGTGGCGATGGTGGACCAGACCGGCTGCGCCGGGGTGGAGATTGGACGCGGCTGCCTGGGCCGTCCCTGGCTGTTCGGCGACCTGGCGGCCGCCTTCGCGGGCCGGCAGGTCACCAGCCTGCCCAACCTGGCGGCGGTGGCCGGCGTCGTGCGCAGGCACGGCGAACTGCTGGTCCGGCTGTGGGGTGAATCGCACGGCATGAAGGACCTGCGCAAGCACATGGCCTGGTACTTCAAGGGGTTTCCGGTTGGCGGAGAGCTGCGCCACGCGCTCGGAATGGTCGCCAGCCTGGCAGAACTGGACGACCTGCTCAGCCAGCTCGATCCTGCGGCCGACTACCCGGTCGCCGAGCTGGGACGTCCACGCGGCCGGCAGGGCAGCCCGCGATCGAAGGTGACCATGCCCTGGGGCTGGCTGGACGATCGCTGCGGGCTCGACCTCGACCTCGGCGAGGCCGAGCTGGACACCTCCGGCGGCTGAGGTTCGACCCCACACAGGTATGGGTAAGTGGCGTTCACGAGGCGCCCTTGCCGTCGACCCCAAACCGCGCTAGGGTTGTCTATACAACTCAGGATGGGAGGTCGACGTGAAGTACCCGACTCTGGCAATGCTCACCCACGCCGAACGGCACGGCTACGCCGTTCCCGCAGTCAACGTCTTCGACGAGTTCAGCATGCGCGGCGTTATCGGCGCCGCGCAGGAGTGCTCGTCGCCGTTCATCATCCAGATCTCCACCAAGACCGCACGCACCCAGGGGGTCGGCCTGATCACCGACCTGTTCGACCGGCTGGCGGACGAATCCCCGGTGCCGCTGGCGTTGCACCTCGACCACTGCCCCGACCTCGACCTGATCGACGAGGTGATCGAGGCCGGGTGGTCGTCGGTGCTGTTCGATGCCTCCGACCGCGACCTGGCCACCGCCGAACGCGAGACTCGCGAAGTGGTGACCAAGGCGCACGCAGCCGGGCTGTCGGTGGAATCGGAGATCGAGAACATCATCGGCGTCGAGGACGGGGTCGGCTCCGACGAGGCGGTGCACTCCTACTCGGTGCAGCAGTTGGCCGACGTGGCCAACCGCACCGATACCGACATGCTGGCCCCGCAGCTCGGCACCGCCCATGGCCTGTACTCGGCGGCCCCGGAGCTGCTGTTCGACCGGGCCCGGCAGGTCCGCCAGGCCAGCGGCCGACGGGTCGTCCTGCACGGTGGTACCGGGCTCAGCCCCGAGGAGTTCCGCAGCTTCATCGACGCCGGCGTTTCCAAGATCAACATCTCGACCCAGTGCAAGATCAGCTACATGAAGGGCGCGCTGGAGTTCCTCAGGGCGGCCGAGGCCGCCGACGAGTGGGATCCACCGAGCATGTTCGACGCCATCACCACCGCGGTGACCGCGTCGATCTCGGAACTGCCGCGCATGTTCGGGTCGGCCAACCGTAGCCAGGAGGTACTGGAGCAGTGACCAACGCCCTGATATTCGACTGCGACGGCGTGCTCGCCGATACCGAGCGCTTCGCTCACCTGCCCGCCTTCAACCGGACCTTCGCCGAGGTCGGGCTGCCGGTGACCTGGTCGGAGGAGGTGTACGGCGAGAAGCTCAAGATAGGCGGCGGCAAGGAGCGGATGGCCACCATGCTGACCCCGCAGTTCGTCGCCGAGCATGGTCTGCCGGCCGATGAGGACGGGCAGCGCGAGCTGCTGCTCGACTGGCATCGTCGCAAGACCGGCCACTACACCGATCTGATCGCCACCGGCCAGGTGCCACCGCGGCCCGGCGTGGCCCGGCTGGTGGACGAGGCGCGGGCCGCCGGCTGGCTGCTCGCCGTGGCGTCCACCTCGGCGGTCGCCTCGGTGGAGGCGGTGCTGGAGAT
>NZ_JBASCI010000051.1:0-4816 GCF_049651565.1 Brooklawnia sp. | reverse complement strand
GCATGGCGGCGTGGTTGGCGCGCTCGTTGGCCAACAGGTCGGCCGCCCGGGCCTCGGCGGCCTCATTGGCTGATACCAGTTCGGCAACCCTGGCAGCGGCCTCGTCGGCTGCCCGTTCGGCGGCCTGGGTGATCGCCAGGTGCGCGGCGGCCGCTTCGCGGGCAACTCTTGCCTGGTCCTCCAGCGTCGCCATCGTGGTCTGGTCGCTCTGCAACTGCAGCTGCATCTGGGTCAGCCGGTTCATCTCGGCCGCGTTGGCGTTGTACACCGTCGAGGCCCACTGGATGCGCGAGCTCACGTCGCCGGCATCCTGGTTGTCCATGAACAGCATCCCGATCGACAACAGCGCGGTGTTCTGCTGGTTGCTGGTGCGCAGGTCTGCTACCGCCTTCGCCTTCTGCTCCTCCACCGCGACGGTTCCATCGGCAACCGCAGCCTTCGCAGCGCTCAGGGCGTCCTCGGCGGCAGCCAGCTCGGAGGCCCGCAGGGCATCCTCGGCGGCGGCGGCGTCCCGTTCGCTGGTGGCCTTCGCCAGCGTCACCTGCGCATCGGCGAGGGCCTCGCGGGACGCGACCACCTCGGCGGTTGCAGCGTCCAGTTGGGCACTGAAGCCGGCGATGGCCTCGCCGGACTGCGCGATGTCGCCGCGCAGTGATGACTGCTGGTCGTCCAGTTCGTCCGCCGAGGCCGGTATCAGCGGCTGCCCCAATACCCCGATCAGCAACAAGACCGGAATCGTGCGCCGCCAGGAGCGGCGGGCGCCGTGCTGCGAGTGTCCGAATCCGACGCTGGAGTTGGCTCGAGTCACGTTCAAGTCCCTTGTTCTAGACGCGTAGGTATCTACGCGTGGTGATCAACGTGGGCACAATAGACAGCACAACCGCGACTATGGCAACCAGACCGACCGCGATCCAGGCATCCCCCCAAGTGATCCAGGGTAAAGCTTTGATTGAGACTTTAGCGTTGCGTTCGATCAGGAATTCGTACGAGCCAAGCACTGCCAGGCCGGAGAGGATTGTGCTGACCACCCCGGCGAACAATGCCTCCAGCAGGAACGGCAGCATGATGTAGACATTGGACGCCCCAACCAGTCGCATGATTCCGAGTTCGCGACGCCTGGTGAACGCCGACATCCGGATGGTGTTGCCGATCTGCAGCATGGCGGCGACCAGCAGCAGCACCGCCATCCCCATAGTCCCCCACTTCAGCCCGTTGAGTACGGAGAAGACCGGGTCGAGCACCTGGTGCAGGTCGAGGACGTTCTGCACCCCCGGTAGGCTGGACGCCTCAGCGACCACACCCTGGTAGTTCTCAGGATCCTTCAGCTTCACCCGGAAGGAGTCCTGCATCTGGTCGACCGTCAGCGAGTCGAGCAGCGGCGAATCGGCGTAGGTGCGCTGGTAGTCCTCGTAGGCCTCCTGCTTCGATTCGTAGAAGACCTCATGGACGTCCGGGTTCTGCTCCAGCCGCGTTCGGATGTTCTCGCGCTGCACGTCGGAGGTGTCCTGCCCTGGTTCACAGTTGCCGGATTGGCTGGTGCCCGCGGAATCCCTGGTGCACAGGAATACCGAGATCTCGATCTTGTCGTACCAGCGTCCCTTGACCCGGTCGACTTCCTGGAATGTCATCACCGAAAGGCCGAACAGCGTGAGCGAAACAGTCATTGTGACGATCACCGCGATCGTCATCGACGCATTGCGCTTCAGACCCGACCAGGTCTCGCGAAAAGTGTGTCGCATTTGTTTGATGCTCTCCTCGAAATGGTCGGGTCAGGCGGTGCCGTAGACGCCCTTGGCCTGGTCACGGACCAGGTTGCCCTGGTCAAGTTCGATGACCCGGCGGCGCATCTGGTCGACGATCGTCGAATCATGAGTTGCCATGATCACGGTGGTCTCGCGCTTGTTGATCCGGTCGAGCAACTTCATGATGCCGACGCTGGTCTGCGGATCGAGGTTGCCGGTCGGTTCGTCGGCGATCAGCAACTTGGGGCGGTTCACGATCGCGCGGGCGATCGCCACCCGCTGCTGCTCGCCGCCGGACAGTTCCTCGGGTTGGCGACCCTCCTTGCCGGTCAGGCCCACCAGCTCGATCGTCTCAGGCACCAACTCGCGGATCTCGGAGGTGGGGCGGCCCAACACCTGGAGGGCGAACGAGACGTTCTCGTAGACGGTCTTGCCGGGCAACAGCCGGAAGTCCTGGAAGACTGTTCCGATCTGGCGGCGCAACGCCGGCACCTTCCATTGGTGCAGTCGACCCAACTCCTTGCCGAGCACGAAGATGCGGCCTGAGGTCGGCCGGTACTCACGCAGGATCAAGCGAAGGAAGGTTGACTTCCCCGAGCCGGAGGTTCCGACGAGGAAGACGAACTCACCTCGCTCGATCTGGAGGTTGATGTGCCGAAGAGCAGGCTTGGTCTGCCCCGCGTAGATCTTCGACACGTCCTCGAATGTGATCACGTGACCGTCCTGTTCGTCCGCCTACTGCTATCTGGATCCCCGCCAGCGACCGGGTCGGCAGGCTTTGGCCGGTGGTCGGCCGGCGAGCGACGCGATGGGACGCGACCGCGGGGAAGCTTTCTGAGAAATTCTCAGTCCTCCGAAGAGTGTAGGCGAACCGTCAAGCCTGGCCGGGACCGCCACGCGGGCAGGGGGAGGTTGATCCCAACCATTTCACCGCGCCGCGAGGGGGTTCAGGCGGGCCTGTGGGACGCCGCACCTGTTCAGCGGTTATGGCAACCCTGGCAACTGCTGCCCGGTAACTGTCGGTGCCAGCCGGCCACGTTCAGGACGCGGTGGCCTCCTCCTGCCGGCGCCACCTGATGCCGGCCTCGATGAACGGGTCGATCTCACCATCGAAGACCGCGTCGATGTTGCCGGTTTCGCAGTTGGTCCGCAGGTCCTTGACCATCTGGTAGGGGTGCAGCACGTAGCTGCGCATCTGCGAACCCCAAGAGTTGCCATCGGACTTCAGCGCGTTCATCTCGGCCTCACGGTCGCGCCGCGCCTTCTCGAGCAACCGCGACTGCAGCACGCGCAGCGCGGCAGCCTTGTTCTGGATCTGGCTCTTCTCGTTCTGGCAGCTGACCACGATCCCAGTCGGCAGGTGGGTGATCCGCACCGCGGAGTCGGTGGTGTTGACCGACTGCCCGCCCGGCCCGGAGCTGCGGAATACATCCACCCGGATGTC
Organism: Brooklawnia sp.; assembly: GCF_049651565.1. GTDB lineage: Bacteria > Actinomycetota > Actinomycetes > Propionibacteriales > Propionibacteriaceae > Brooklawnia. Next base: position 1,630 of record NZ_JBASCI010000051.1, on the reverse strand, counting down.
GGACTCCGGGATGTCGATGTGGTCGGTCTCCTCCACCGCGGGCAGCACCTCGACACCGGCGAAGCTGGTCTGTCGGCGGCCCTGGTTGTCGAATGGGCTGATCCGGACCAGCCGGTGGGTGCCCTGCTCAACCGACAGCGTCCCGTAGGCGTACGGCGACTTGATCGACATGGTGGCCGACTTGATGCCGGCCTCCTCGGCATAGCTGATGTCGTAGACCTCGACGGTGTAGCCGTGGCGTTCGGCCCAGCGCTCGTACATCCGGAGCAACATCGCCGCGAAGTCGGCGGCGTCCACTCCCCCGGCCTCCGAACGGATGGTGATCAGCGCGTCCCGCTCGTCGTACTCTCCGCTCAGCAGGGTGCGGACCTCGAGGGCCTCGATCTGGCTGCGGAGCGCCTCGAGCTCGTGCTGCACCTCGGCCTGGCTCGCCGGGTCGCTTTCCTCGATGGCCAGTTCGAGCAACACCTTGACGTCGTCGAGGCGCTGTCGCAGTTGCTCGACGCGGTCGACCTCGGCGCGCAGCCGCGAGAGCCGGCTGGTCACCCGCTGGGCGTTGGCCTGGTCACTCCACAGGTCGGGGGCGGCTGACTCCTCCTCCAGCTTCACGATCTCGGCCTTCTTGGTGGCGGGGTCGACCACTGCCTCGATGGAACCTAGCGTCCGGTTGAGGTCTGCAATGGTGTCGGAGAGGTCTGAAAGTGCCACAACTTTGGAGTCTACCTTCTGGGTGTGGAGTCCACCACCGCCGGTACGCCGGGCCGCCGGGGTCGAGCGCCACCGGTCGGGAGGGTGCGGCGTCCGGCGTGCGAGAATGGACGATGCGCCCAGCAGGCGCGGAAGGAGCAGGCAGATGGGAGCAATCAAGGACCGGCTACGGGCCGACCTGACCGCAGCCATGAAGGCCCGGGACGAATTCGCCAAGTCGACGATCCGGATGGCGCTGGGCGCGATCCAGTACGCCGAGGTGGCCGGCGACGAAGCGCGCCAGCTGTCCGAGACCGAGGAGGTCGCGGTGCTCACCAAGGAGCAGCGCAGCCGGGCAGAGTCGGCGCAGACCTACGCCGATGCCGGTCGCCCCGAGCTGGCCGAGAAGGAGGCCGCCGAGGCCGAGTTCCTGGCCAGCTACCTGCCGCAGCCGCTCAGCGAGGACGAACTGGTGGTCATCGTCGACCGGCAGGTGGCCCTGGCCGAGGCTGAGTTGGGCGCGAAGCCAACGATGAAGCAGATGGGCGCGATCGTCCGGGCCGTCAACGAGCAGGTGGTTGGACGCGCGGACGGCAAGACGGTGGCCGGACTGGTCAGGCAGCGGCTCGGCTGAAGCGCGGGGCCTCACGCGCCTTGAGTGGGCTGGCTGCCCCAACCGTGACGAGCCGAGCCGAGAACCCACCATCCCGACGACGCGGAGCCCCGTTCAGCGAGTACCCACCATCCCAACAATGCGGAGCCCTGGTCAGCGAGTACCCTGCCAGATCCTCCGCAGCCGCAAATAGTGGCGCCCTTGAACCCGAGTTCCGCAGTTGGTGGGCATTCGGGCGGGTCTGAGCGAGCATTGATGCTTGTCACAGGGTTTCGGGGGTCCCGGGACGGCTGAAAACGGTGGGCACACGATTTGTCGTGTCGGGCTTGT
>NZ_JBASCI010000050.1:0-7555 GCF_049651565.1 Brooklawnia sp. | reverse complement strand
GTCCGCCGAAGACGCCGCAGCCCCGCACCCGCCTCGAGCCCGCCGTGGCTGGCACCGGCCGCGTCGCGCCCAGCCGCCGGAGTACGAGGCGTACCCCACCGAGGACTTCGAGGCGCAGATCGAGACCCGGCTGATCCAGGCGGTCTCCGACCCCAGGTACGCGTCCGAGCCGGTAACCCCCGCACCCCAGGTCGACGAGCCGGAGCCGGAGTCGCTGGTCGACAGCATCGACCGCGAGGACCGCAAGAACCTGGGCCGCAACTCGGCCCTGATGGCGTCCGGCACCCTGGTCAGCCGGGTGCTCGGCATGGTGAACGCCTCGCTGCAGACCGCGGTGCTGGGCACGCTGGTCGTCGGGGACGCGTTCAAGGCCGCCAACACCCTGCCCAACTTCATCCTGGTGCTGCTGTCCGGCGGCATCCTGAACGCGGTGCTGATCCCGCAGATCACCAAGGCGATGAAACGCCCCGACGGTGGCCGGGAGTTCGTCGACCGGTTGGTTACTGCGGCGTTCGTCCTGATCGTGGCGATCACGGTGCTGGTCACCGCGGGCGCGGCGGTGCTGATGCGGGTGTTCACCTCGCTGACCGGGGACGGTCTGCAACTGGCGATCTCCTTCGCCTACATCTGCCTGCCGCAGGTGCTGTTCTACGGCGTCTTCGCGGTGCTCGGCAACATCCTCAACGCGTTCGGCCGGTTCGGTGCCTACGGCTGGGCGCCGGTGGCCAACAACGTGGTGGCGATCACCGGCCTGGTGGTCTTCCTCGTCCTGTGGGGGCAGCAGCCGTACCCGCAGACCTGGACGGCGACGATGATCTGGGTGCTGGCCGGCAGTGCGACCCTGGGCATCGCGGTGCAGTCGGCCATCCTGGTGCCGGCGCTGCGCCGAACCGGGTTTCGCTGGCGCTTCCGGTGGGGGCTGCGCGGCCACGGCTTCGGGGCGCTCGGACGCTTCGCCAGCCTCACCTTCCTGGCGCTGCTGATCGCCCAGGGTGGCGGGCTGCTGATCATGAAGGTGGCCACCCACATCCGCGACCAGGCGGCCGCCGGCGACGGCTCGATCGCCAGCTACATCAGCTACCAGAACGCCCTCAGCATCTTCCAGATGCCCTACTCGCTGCTGGCGGTCTCGCTGCTCACCGCGCTGTTCCCGCAGATCGCCCGGGCCTGGCAGCGCCGCGACGACCCCGACGTCGGCATGACCGACATGCAGGAGCTGATGCGGCGCGGGCTGACCCTGCCCGCCCTGGGCATCATCCCGGCCAGCGCGGCGCTGATCGCCCTGGCGGTGCCGGCGATCCGGGTGGTCTACTTCAGTCTGGACGCCGAGCAGGCCGTCGCCACCGCTATGTTGTTGGCGGTGATGTGCGCGTCAATGATGGGTTACACCATCGTCACGCTGCAGCAGCAGTACTGCTTCGCCTCCGAGCAGGGGGTGACGAACCTGTGGATGCAGTGCCTGGTCACCGGCGTGCAGGTGGGCTTCACGCTGCTGGCCTACCTGGTGCCGCTCGAGTTGGGCATGCTGGTCATCGTTGCGGGCATGTTCGTGGGCAACTGGCTGCTGGCCATCGTGTTCGTGCTGTATGCGCGGCGCCAGATCGGCAGCTACGGGTTGGGTACGGTGGCGCTGCTCTACATCAGGCTCGGCATCGCCGCGGCGATCGCCGGGCTGGCCGCCTGGCTGACCTCGACGATCATTCTGGGGCAGCGCGGCCCGGAGTCGGGGATGGGTCGGCCGGAGATCTGGGGCTGGCAGTTCGGTGCCGGGGTGGCCGGCGGGGTCTTGTTTGTCGCCATCTTCCTGGTGATCGCCAGGCTGCTGCGGATCACCGAGCTCTTCGACGTGGTAAACCCCATCTTGAGGCGGTTGCGGTTGCCGCAGGTGCGCTGACCGGGGCCGGCGCGGGAGCCTCTTCGGGCGGAGTGCGCCAGAAGTTGCGGTCGTGCCCGCCGGCTTCGTCCCAGGCCAGGCCGGGGTTCAGCAGCCAGCTCAAGGCGGCCAGCCGCTCCGCCGCCACCACCGGGTGGGTCTCGGGGATCACCGGGTGCTGCCCGCGCCGGGCCGCGTCCAGCGCCCAGACCAGCGACATCAGGCACTCGTACTCGTTCAACAACTCGGGCTCGGTACGCACTTCGAGATCCTGCAGGAACTCCTGCTCGCCGCCGGTCAGGACGATCCGCTCGACCCGCTCGATCGAGCACGGGCTGGTCGGCCAGCCGAACCTGATCCGCGAGATCGCCCACAGCAGTTCCTGGGCGGCCTCGATGCGGGGGATGAGCCGGCGGGCGAGCCTGGCGTCCTGGTTGTCGAGCAGTTCGCGCTCGGCGGGAGACAGCGCGGCGAACGCGCGCGGGAAGACGCCGGCCAGCGCACCCGGGTCGACCGGTGCGCCGGCCTCGACCGACCTGGCGACGTCGGCGGTGAGCACCAGGGCGAGGATACGCAGGCCGACCTGCTCGGCGTGGCGGACCAGCACTTCACTGCTGCTGCGTACCGGTGCCAGTTCGGCCGGTACGCTGACCTGCCGTTCGGACGCCAGCCAGCCACGGATCTCGGCCGCCCGGTCGGCCGCCTCCGGTGTGATCGGCACCTCGCCGGTGGCTGCGCCGTGCGTCCCGGCGAGCAGCGGGCGGCCCAGCCCGTCGAGCAGGGCGCCGTCCACCAGCAGGATGGCGTTGGCGTCGGCCGCCCAGTCGGTCAACCGGGTCAGCTGCAATGGCTCAGTTTCGTCGAGTTCGAAGCGGTACCAGCGTTGGGTGTCGGTGACGTGCCGCAGCAGGGCGTGCGCCCGCAGCGTCCAGGCCTCGGCGGTGCTGTCGCGGACGTAGTCGGCCAGGGCGGCGAGGTGGTCGGTCAGTTCGGGGTCCGGGCCGGACGGGCCTCGCGATGAGCGGGCCTCAACGCCGGTGAAGTTGTGCGGGCGGTACTCGTGCCTGGTCGAGTAGGCGGAGATCAGCATGGGTTTCAGACTAGGTGGGACGCGGGTCAGCGGGAAGCAGCAGCACCGGCGCGGCCGGCCCGCAGCGCGTCGATGATGAAGATGATCACCGCCACCCAGATGATCGCGAACCCGATCCACCGTTCCAGCGGCATCTGCTCGCCGATCACCAGCCAGCCGATCAGGAACTGACCGATCGGGGCGATGTACTGCAGGATGCCCAGGGTGCTCAGCGGGATCCGGATCGCCGCGGCGGCGAAGAGCATCAGCGGGATGGCGCTGAGCGGCCCGGCGAGGCTAATCAGCAGCATGTACCCGCTGCCCAACGGGACGGTGCTCAACCCGGAGGCCCCGAGCCAGATCAGGTAGGCCAGTGCGAACGGGGTGGCGGCGGCGGTTTCGATGGTCAGCCCGGGCAGCGGCGGGACGACCGCCCCGACCTTCTTCTTGACCAGGCCGTAGACGCCGAAGGTGGTGGCCAGGCCCAGCGCCACCCACGGCACCTGGCCGTAGCCGACGATCAGCACCACGACCGCGATGGTGCTGATGCCGAATGCCAGCCATTGCAGCCGCCGCATCCGCTCGCCCAGCAGCACCACCCCGAACGCGGCGCTGACCAGCGGGTTTATGAAGTAGCCGAGGGAGGCGTCGAGGGCGTACCCGTTGTTGACCCCCCACACGTACAGCGTCCAGTTGAACGAGACCAGCAGCCCGGCGATCGCCAGCACGCCCACCGAGCGACGGTGTTTGCCGAGCCGGGCCAACTGCTGCCAATCGCGGGTCACCGCGATCACGATCAGGCAGAAGACCAGCGCCAGGACGATCCGGTAGGCGACGATCTCGAAGGCTCCCGAGCGGATCAGCAGCTGGAAGTAGAGCGGGAACATGCCCCATATCAGGTAGGCAAGGAACCCGTACCCCACGCCTCGACGGTCAGCAGCCACGCTGGGCATCATCTCACCGACGCCTGCCCGCGGCCAACGCGGCCAACGCGGCCAGCGCAGCGGGCGTCACCGGTTGCGGGCAGCCTCCCAGCGGGCCGGGCTGAGCGGCATCGCCCGCTTGTGACCGGTTCGCCGGTACCAACCGAGGATCGTGGCCTCGTCGGCGGGGTCGATGTCGCCGCCCTCCAGGTACTCGTCGACGACGGTGTAGCGCACGCCGAGCGCCACCTCGTCGGGGATCATCGGGCGGTCGTCCTCGAGATCAGCGGTCGGCACCTTCGAGATCAGCTGGTCGGGGATGCCGAGGTGGCGTCCGATGTCGCGGACCCGCCGCTTGGGCAGACCGAACAGCGGGACCACGTCGGCGCCGCCATCGCCGTACTTGGTGAAGAAGCCGACCGCGGCCTCGGCGGCCTGGTCGGTGCCCACCACCAGCAGGTTCCGGGTGCCGGCCACCGCGTACTGGGCGATCATCCGTTGCCGGGCCTTGACGTTGCCCTTCACATAGTCGTCGGTGGCCTCGTCGATCCTGACCCCGGCCACCACGCAGGCGTCCCACAGCCCGTCGGTGCCGGCCTGAATGTTGACGGTGTACTCCTCGTCGGGTGCGATCGCCTCCAGCGCGGCCAGTGCGTCCGCCTCGTCACGCTGGACGCCGTAGGGCAGCCGCAGCGCGACGAAGGTGGCGTCCCCGCCGGCCGCCCGGACCCGCTCGCAGGCCAGCTGGGCGAGCCGGCCGCCGACGGTGGAGTCGACCCCGCCGGAGATGCCGAGCACCAGGCCGCGAGTGCCGGTGGCCTGCAGGTACTCGGCGAGGAAGCTGACCCGGCGCTCGGCCTCGCGGGCAGCGTCGAAGTCCTGGACCACCTCGAGCGCCTCGATGATCTGGCGCTGCATTTCCTTGTCCGTCATGGCTGGGGCCGCCTCCCTCGCGAACCGAACTGGCTGTGGCCAGTCAACACTAGTTGCAGGTACCCGATGCCGCGCTGATCAAGCGGCACGGTCTTCGTCTGCCGGTTCACGATTGACCAGCAGCACCACCGCCACCACGACCAGCAGGGCACCGAAGACGAACCAGACGTTGCCGACCGTCCCGGCGGCGGCCAGCGCGCCGGTCTCGAGTTCGAACTGGGTGCCGACGTCGAGCCAGCCGGCCAGCCGGGCGGTGCCGTCGGTGGCCAGCAGCAGCACCCCGACCGCCACGGTCAGCACGCCGGAGACGATCGTGATCCAGGAGTTGCGCCAAGTCAGGCGGCCGACCCTGACCTCGACGGTGCGCGGCCGCAGCCAGGCCATCGCCGGGGCGCCGAGGCGTCCCCACAGCACCGCCAGCACCACCAGTGGCAGGCACATGCCCAGCGCATAGCACGCCATCAACGCCGCCCCGTACAGCGGGGCGGCCAGTCCGGCCACCAGCAGCACCGAGCCCAGGATGGGGCCGGCGCACACCCCGGCCACCGCGTAGACCGTGCCGAGCAGGAAGGTGGACGCGATGCTGGTGCGGTCGACTGCGTGCCGGGTGGACGCCACAGCCGGGCGTCCCGGCAGCGGGATGCTGACGCCGAGCAGCAGTAGCACACCGGCGACGATGATCAGCGCGCCCACGACGTTGATCATCACCTGCCGGTTGGCGGTGATCAGGCCGCCCAGCACTGACGCGAAGACGCCGAGGGGCACCAGGCTGGCCACCAGGCCGAGGTAGAAGACCGCGGTCCGGGCCAGGATCTGCCGGACGCTGCCGAACGCGTAGGCGATGAAGGCCGGCAGCAGCATCACCGAGCATGGCGACAGCAGCGACAGCAGTCCGCCCACCGTCGCCCCGGCCAACCCGATGTCGATCATGTGCGTGCGATCAGCGGATGATGCCGGCCTGGTCGAGTTCCTGGTTGATGGCCTGCTCGAAGACCGCAATCGGCTGGGCGCCGACCACCGGGGTGTCGCCGACCAGGAACGCCGGCACGCTGGACAGCCCGAGCTGGCGTCCCTCGGTGTAGTCGGCCTGCACTGCGGCCAGCAGCTCCGGATCGTCCAGGTCGGCGGTGAACTGCTCGATGTCGGGTACGCCGACCAGTTCGGCGAAGTTGATCAGCCGTTCCCGCGGCAGGTCGGGGTGGCCGCCCTCGACCACGCCGTTGGCCGAGACCGCCGACATGAACTCGAAGAACTTGCCCTGGTTGCCGGCGGCCCGGCCGGCGACCGCGGCGTCCACCGAGTGCTGCCCGAACAGCGGCATGTCGCGGAACTCGTAGCGCAGCAGCCCGCGGTCGACGTAGTCGGTGACGATGCTTGGCAGGGTCTGCTGCTCGAACAGCGAGCAGAACGGGCAGCGGTAGTCGGCGTAGGCGACCATCACCACCGGCGCGTCCACCGCGCCGATGGCGGTCGGGTCGCCGTCGATCCGGCGGGACAGGTCGATGCCAAGACCCTGCTGGGCCGCGGAGTCGGACGGCTGGTCGGGCTGCGCGCTGGCGGTGACGGTGACCGTCGGCTGTGGGCCGGCGGTATCGACGGTGGCGCCGATCGCGAGGTTGGCGCCCAGCATGACCGCCGCTCCGACGGCCACGCCGGCGGCGAAGGTGCGGTTGCGGCGGGCTTTGGTGAACTTGGTGGCGTCGGCTGGTTGAGTCACGTCAGACATCCTGTGCGCTGGGTTCACCCGCGCGTCGGCGGGTCGGTCGGCGGTGCCGCCCACCTTAGTCCGCCCCTACCATGGGCACATGATCACGGTCCATGGACAGTTGGCAGCCCTGAATGCGGCCGTCGAGTCCGGGGCGCTGGAATCGCTCTGTCGTGAGCGCTCGGTGGATCTGCTCGTGCTGTTCGGCAGTGCACTGGAGGCGATCGCCCCGGGGGATATCGACCTGGGCGTCGCGTTCACCCATGGATCTGATGGTGACCTGCTCACCTTCCTGGATGCACTGGCCCAAGTCGTTCCGGGTGATCACTTCGATGTGATGGATCTGGACCGAGCCGGCCCGGTTGCCCGGCATCGGGCGCTGACCCGTTGTCGCGTCCTGTTCGCCAGCACCCCCGCCGCCTTCTACGAGCGGCAGATCTTCGCGATCAACCACTACATCGAGACCAGGCCGTTGCGTGAGGCACTGGTCAGGAAGTTGTCATCATGAGCGTGGACACTGACATCGTGGTGCGCCGGCTCACTGCGATGCGTCGGCTGCTGGATCACCTGGACTCCCTGCAAGTCGCCTCGGCCGAGGATCTTCTTGATCTTGGCGTGAGGCTGCAGGTCGAACGGGTTCTGACCCAGTTGGTCAACCTCGCTGCCGAGATCAACGCACACGTTGCATCGGCGAGCGGCCTGCCTCCGGAGGATTATCGGCAGGGGTTCGACCGAATGCGCGAGGAGGGCTTCATCACCGCTGAGTTGGCGGACGAACTCAAGCCCTCGGTCGGGTTGCGCAACATCCTCACCCATGAATACGTCGAGATAAACCTTGGGCAGGTTGCGGCTTCGGTGCCTCGGGCGCTGGACGGGTACGCCCAGTACGTGCGGCAGGTGGCGACGGCGCTGCGCGGAGCCACCGGTCGGGTCGGCGGCTGAGCTGCGCGGCCGGGGGCCCCGGATGGTTCAGGCCCCGGGTTCGGCGTCCTTCGACTGCTTCCGGGATCGCACCCGGGCGGCGTGGTCGGGTGCCACCTGCTGGCGGACCT
>NZ_JBASCI010000049.1:0-12143 GCF_049651565.1 Brooklawnia sp. | reverse complement strand
CCCGTGCAGCCCCGCCCGGGCCACTACCAGGACGCCCCGGGACTTGATCCCCGGGACCCCACCCGCGGGCCGTCCGCCCGCCCCCGGGCGAGCACTTTCCCGCGGCCGCCACGCATAATGCCCGGTCCCAGGGCCAAACGCGTACATCCTTCGGCGTCCGGACCGCAAAGTGCCCAGCCACCCCGTGAAGCGCCGCCAAGGCCACTACCAGGACCCCACGGAACTTGATCCCCGGGCCGCCACACGCCGACCGGTTTGCCGCGGCGCTCGTGCGCCGAGATTGGCTGGCACTAGGCTGGAGCAGGACCGTCGGCGCCCGATCACGGCGGGCCAAGGAGCAGAAGGGACCAGAGATGGCTGAACGTCCGAGAGCCAGCGACTACATCAAGGTGTTGAAGACCACCGTTCCGAACATGTTCGGGCAGATCAGCGAACTGGCCAAGGCGGAATTGAAGCCGGCCGTCAAGCACGGCGGGATCGGGGCGGGCGTCTTCGGCGGCGCCGCAGTCGTGGGCCTGACGGTCCTCAAGCTCTTCCTGCTCACCCTGGCCTTCGCGCTGTCGATGATGTACCACGAGCTGGCGGGGTTCAATCCGCTGACCGCGTTGACCCTCGGCTTCCTGACCACTGCGGTGCTGGCGTTGATCATCATGGTCGTGCTGGCGCTGATCGGGCGCTCGCAGGTCAAGAAGGTCAAGGCCCCATCGGCCACCATCGCCGAGACCAGGGCCAGCCTGGGCGCGATCACCGACGCGATCGAGAACGGCGTCTCGGACGCCCAGCACCGCCGCGCCCCCGCCGACGCGGTGGCCGTCACCCGCGCCGTCATCACCCCCGAGCGGCGGCTGGACGGCTGGTCGGAGCCCGGCGAGATCGAGGACTGAGTTCAGCGCGGCTGGCGGTCGCGCTGGAACCGGTTCGGCACCTCGACCACCCGTTCGGTGTCCCAGGGACGCCACCAGCCGCCCAGCCGGAGCAGGGCGTCGGTCAGGTAGGCGGTGAACCCCCACAAGAAGATGTCGCCGAACTGCCAGGCCGGACCGCGGTGCCCACCCGGCAGCTTCCAGGTGACCCGGTTCGCCGGATCCACCAGTTCCGACACCCGCCAACGGTGGATGGCCGCCACCTCGACCGGGCTGGCCAGCACCAGCGGATCATCCCCCGACCAGGTGCCGACCACGGGTGCGACGTCATAGCTCGACACCGGCAGCCGGGTGGCCGGTAGTTGGCCGAGCACCGAGACCTGGTCGGGCGGCAGCCCGACCTCCTCCCAGGTCTCGCGCAGCGCGGTGGCGACGTAGTCGGCGTCCTGCGACTCGAAGCCACCGCCCGGGAACGAGATCTGGCCGGCGTGCCGCCGCAGGTGGGCCGACCGCTCGGTGAACAACAGGTCGGGGTCGTCATACTCCGACAACAGCAGCAGCACCGCCGCGCCGGGCGCCCCGTGTGGACGCCGTTCGGCGGCCAGCCGCTCGGCCAGCCTCGGGTTCGCCAGCGCGTCGACCAGCATGTCGAAGTGCTCGTTCACAGCTGATCTCCCGCCTTCACCAGCAGCCTGGCCTGCTCGGGGTCGGTCGGCCCGACCCCGAAGCTCGGACACTCGGCGGCGACCGGGCAGGCACCGCAGGCCGGCTTCCTGGCGTGGCAGCATCGGCGGCCGTGGAAGATCAGGGTGTCCGACACCTGCGTCCAGTCGGCCTCGTCGAAGAGCCGGCCGACCTCGACCTCGACCACCTCGGGTTTGGTCGACGCCGTCCAGCCCAGCCGCTTCGACACCCTCAGCACGTGGGTGTCGGTGGTGATCGCCGGCAGCCCGAAGGCGTGTCCACGCACCACGTTCGCTGTCTTCCGGCCCACCCCGGGCAGGCGCACGAGGTCTTCCATGGCCACCGGCACCTGGCCGTCGAAGTCGTCCACGATCGCCCTGCTCAGCCCCAGCAGCGCGGTGGTCTTCTGCCGGAAGAACCCGGTCGACTTGATGACTGTTTCCAGTTCGTCGCGGTCGGCGCCGGCCATCGCCTCCGGCGTGGGCCAGCGCTCGAAGAGCCCGGGGGTGACCATGTTCACCCGGACGTCGGTCGACTGGGCGGACAGCACGGTGGCGACCAGCAGCTGGAACGGATTGCTGAAGTCCAGCTCACAGCGGGCGTCCGGGTAGGTCTCGCGCAGCCGCTCGAAGACCAGCCCGGCCTGGTTCTGCACCACTCAGACCCCGACCACCAGTTCGACCTCGACGGCGGCGTTCATCGGCAGCGCCGCAACCCCGACGGCGCTGCGGACGTGGCGTCCGTTGTCGCCGAAGATCTCCAGCAGCAGCTCGGACGCCCCGTTGGCGACCTTCGCCTGTTCGGTGAAGGCGGTAGAGGAGTTGACGTACACCATCAGCCGCACCACCTCGCGGATCTCGTCCACGTGGCCGAGCAGGGCGGTGATCGCGGCCAGCGCGTTCAGGACGGCCGTCCGGGCCGCCTGCTGTCCGTCGGTGACGTCGAGGCCGCCGCCGAGGCGTCCGGTGAGGATCTTGCCGTCGGCCTGGATCGGCAACTGGCCGCTGGTGAACACGCGCGAGCCCCAGCGCTTGGCCGGCAGGTAGGCGCCCAGCGGCGCGGTCTTCAACGGCAGCTCGATACCGAGCTCAACCAGGCGTTCACTGGCCAGCATCAGGACTCCTTCACCAGTGGCCGCTTGAAGTAGCCGACCAGCGTGTCCGGGTTGGGGCCGGGAGCGAGCTGGACGAGTTCCCAGCCGTCGGCGCCGAAGTTGTTGAGGATCTGCTGCGCGACATGGCTCAGGATGGGAGCCACGAAGTACTCCCACGGGATTGGCTGCGGTGCTTCACTCATGGGCCCAAGCGTAGTTCAGCCCACCGGCAAGCGGGACGCCCCACGTCGCGGGCCGGTCGGACGCGTGGTTACCCGATCGGGAACTGTCGGCCCAGCCAGTCGATGGCCAGGCCAAGCCAGGACGCGAACGGCCGGTCGACCATCTCCGGGCGTCCGGTGGAGGTGAATTCGGTACCCAGGGCCAGACCGTGCGGTCCGCCGGGGAAGACGTGCAGTTCGAACGGGATGCCGTGGTCGGCGAGCTGCGCGGCCAGCCGCAGCGAGTTGGCGACCGGCACCAGTTCGTCGGCGGCGCTGTGCACGATGAAGGTCGGCGGACAGGACTGGTCCACCGCCTCGAGCAGGGCGGGTGCGCCGTGCACCTCGGCGCGGCAGACCCGCAGGGTGCGTTGCATGATCACCGGATAGACCAGCAGCGTCGCGGCCGGCCGGACGCGTCCCAGCAGGCTGACCGAAGCCGCCAGGTGCCCGCCGGCGGAGAACCCGAGCACGGCGATCCGGGTGGGGTCGACACCCCACTGGTCGGCCCGGTCGATGATGGTCTGCAGGGCGGCCTCGGCGTCCAGCAACGGTGCCGGCCAAGTGCTCGCTTCGGCCACCGAGTAGCGCAGGACGAAGGTCTGGTACCCGGCGCCGGCCAACGCCATCGCCACTGGTTCACCCTCCCGGTCGGAACAGAACTCGTAGCTGCCGCCGGGTAGCACCAGCACGGCCGGCCGCCGGGACACGTTGACCAGCTTCGGTTTCTGCTCGTGGGCGTAGCTGGTCAGCGTCACCGGTGGGTTGCCGGTCGGGTGCACGACGTCGTGGATCATGGCTGCACTCTAGGCTGCGGCCGGCCCCTGCACCCGGGATCACTTGGCGGTTTGCGCGCTGTGCCACAGTTGTTGAATGGCCAACGACACACCGATTCAGATCCCGACGATTCCGCTCTCGGACGGCGGGGCGATCCCGCAGGTAGGCACCGGCACCCTGTTCGCGAAGGGCAACGAGCTGGCCGAGCTGCTCGCCCAGACCATCCGGGCCGGCTACCGGCTGCTCGACACCGCCGCCCAGTACGCCAACGAGGGGGCGGTCGGCGAGGCGATCCGCCGCTCGGGGGCGCCCCGAGAGGAGATCTTCCTGACCACCAAGGTGGCCGGGATGGACCAGGGTCGCGACCTGACCCGCCGCGGGCTGGCCGAGTCGCTGCGCCGGCTGAACACCGACTACGTCGACCTGCTGCTGATCCACTGGCCGAACCCGTCCCGCGGGCTGGCGGTGGAGACCTGGCAGGAGATGCTGGAGCTGCAGTCCGAAGGGCTGGTCAAGCACGTCGGTGTCTCGAACTTCCTGCCGCACCAGCTCGAGGAGTTGCACTCCGCGACCGGAGTCTGGCCGGTGGTCAACCAGATCCAGCTCTCCCCCGCGCTGGCCCGCACCGAGTTGCGCGCCTGGCTGGCCTCGAAGGGCATCGTCACCGAGGGCTGGCGTCCGCTCGGCGGCAGTGAGCGGCCGATGGACCAGATCATCACCCACAAGATCGCCAACCGGCTGGGCGTGCACGTGTCGCAGGTGGTGCTGCGCTGGGCGGTCCAGCAGGGCGCGGTCGTGATCCCGTCGTCCGGCAAGCCGGAACGCTGGCACAGCAACGCCGACCTGTTCAGCTTTGAGCTCACCGAGCAGGACATGATCGATCTGGCCACCCTCGACCTGGGTGAGGACGCGGCCTGGGACGCCAACACCCACGAGGAGTGGTGAGGGTCAGCGTCACAGCTTCAGCTGGATCCCTGAGGTCTGTTGCTTGATCATCTGGTCGATGATGTCGGCGATGTGGGCGCCCGCCTCGACCGCGTTGGTGCCCTCCCGGTGGATGTTCGACACACAGGTCCGCTCCGACTCCGGCATCCCGATCCGCGCCTGGTAGGCCAGGTAGGCGCTCAGCGACTCCGGGGTCGCCAGGCCCGGCCGCTCACCGAGCAGCACGCAGGTCACCGTCGCACCCAGCGCCTCCGAGATCGGCTCCATCGAACGTACCCGGCCATACTTGACGAAGAACGGCGTCCCCATGTCCAGACCGTGCAGCTTCAGCCCCTGCTCCAGCGATGGCATCAGGTCGCGAACGTTCGCCTCCACTGCCGTGGACGACAAGCCGTCGGCGATGTACACCTGAACCTTCGGCCTGGCCGTGCAGCGTTGCTTGATCTGTTCGATGGCTGCATCGTCGAACTGGGTGCCAAGGTCGGGGCGCGTCAGGTACTCGTCCTTCGAGGTGCACTTGGTTTGCACGGTGAACAGCCCGAGTTCGTCCAGGAACTCCTGCGACACGTCGGTGAAGACTGCGTCCATCGCGGTGGCGCAGTCTGCCCAGAACCGAAGCAGTGCACTGGTGGTGTACCCGCGAACATAACGCGCGACTCATCCGAGGGCGCACTACAGGGACCGGAACGTCCGGGACATGGGTGGCCCCCCGCCACCCATACGCCAGCTGGCCGACCAGAGTCAGCTGGTCAAACCGTCAACGGCGGCTTTCGACCGAACTCGGCACCGGCGATGAAGTCGGCCGGCGCTGCGCCGAGGCATCCGCATCGAAAGTGCTGTCGACCACGCGTACATCCTTGGACGCTGACACTGCCGCATTCAGCACCGCCGACCACGACTTCACATCCGGACGCTGCCGCAGCAACTGCCGCCGCTCGCGTTCGGTCATGCCGCCCCACACACCCCATTCGATGCGATTGTCCAAGGCTTCAGCCAGACATTGCGCTCGAACTGGGCACCCCATGCAGATGGTCTTTGCTCTCTTCTGGTCCTTGCCCTCGGGGAACAGGGCGTCATTCATTCCTCTGCATTTGGCCAGCAGGGGCCAGTCTTCAGGGTCAGGCACGGCCATCAACACGCGCTCCTTCCTTGGGCGGGTTATCGACAAACCTACACCCGGATTGAAGGCCAGCGAAACCGCCCGTTTGGCGGTATGGGACAAGCACCTTCACATTCCAGCGGCCGGACCGCTGAGCGGGCTGGGCGAGGCTGCCCCGAGCAGAACCCGGCCGGCAAATCGTGGGCGCCCGAAACGTGGCGTCGGACCTCCGGTCACGTACCCTAGGGGACGTGAGCGCGAAGAACGTAGGCACCAAGACGTACTCCCTACTAATGTTCCTCGCCGTCAGCATCCTGGCAGGTGTTCTGGTGGCCGGACTGGGTCTGCCATTCGCCGCTTTGGCGGCTGGCACCACCCGGGCCGCCGCGACGGCGTTGCAGGACGTGCCCGCAGACCTTGCGGTGCCGCCGCAGCATGAGGCGTCCAACATGTACATGGCCGACGGTTCGCTGCTCGCCCGGTTCTACGACCAGAACCGGCAGTACATCCCGCTCGACCAAATCTCACCCGAGATGCAGATGGCCCAGATCGCCATCGAGGACCATCGCTTCTTCGAGCACGGCGCCATTGACCTGCAGTCGATCTTCCGGGCTGCGGTGAGCAACGCGGCCGGCGGCACGATCAGCGGCGGCGGGTCGACGCTGACCCAGCAGTACGTGAAGCTGGTGCGTGTCCAGTTGTGCAACGGCGAGAAGACCTGCGAGCAGGAGGTGCAGGCGCCGAACATGGACCGCAAGATCCTGGAGATGCGCTACGCGGTCGCCCTGGAGCAGAACCTGGCCAAGGAAGAGATCCTCGAGCGGTACCTCAACATGGCCTACTACGGCGACGGCGCCTACGGCGTGCAGGCGGCGGCCCGGCACTACTACAACATCGACGCCTCCGAGCTGAACGTCGCCCAGGCCGCGATGCTGGCGGGCCTGGTGCAGAACCCGGGCGCCACCGATCCGGTGCACAACCCGCAGGCTGCGCTGGCAAGACGCAACGCGGTGCTGGACGCGCAGGTGCGCTACCAGGGGATGCCGATAGAGATCGCCGAGGAGGCCAAGCTGGAGGGCTTCGACGCCTCCCAGGTGCAGGACACCCCGAACGGCTGCCAGGGCACCGCCTACCCGTTCATCTGCGACTATGCCCAGCGCGTGATCACCAGCGAGCAGATGTCGTCGCTGGGGGAAACCTTCCAGGACCGGCTGAACACGCTCAACCGCAGCGGCCTGGAGATCTACCTCACAATCGACCCGGTCGACCAGGACATCGTGCAGAACACGATCAGTTCGGTGGTGGGCCCGGAGGACGCGGTGCTGGCGATCATGAACACCGTCGACCCGAAGACCGGCCGCATCGTGGCGATGGCGCAGTCGCGTCCGGTGATGGGTGACGGACCGGGTGAGACCGCCTGGAACTACTCGGTGCGCTACGACATGGGCGGCGCCGACGGTTACCTGTTCGGTTCGACGTTCAAGGTGTGGACGGCTGCCGCGGCCGTCCAGCAGGGCAACTTCCCCGACACCACGTATTACAACGTGCGGCCGACCCAGAACTGGCGCGGCCAGTGGTTCCGCGGCTGCGGCAACGAGCGCTTCCAGTTGATAGACAACTACAGCACCAGCAACGCGGTGGCCGGGCAGACGTCCGGGAACTTCAACATGGTCACCGGCATGATGTGGTCGGTCAACAACTACTGGGTGTCGCTGGTGCGCGACGTCGGTGCCTGCCAGGCCGTCGACATGGCCGAGCGGGCGGGCGTCGAGATCTCGCAACCCGTCGAGGGCGAGGCTACCCTGGACGACTTCAACTACGTCCCGTCGTTCACGCTGGGCGCGGCCAAGGTGACCCCGCTGTCGATGGCGGTCGGTTACGGCACGTTCGCCAACCGAGGGGTGCGCTGCAACCCGATCATCCTCGACTCGATCACCACCCGCGACGGCGTCGAGGTTCCGGTGCCGGACGCCGACTGCCAGCAGACCATCGACCCGCAGGTGGCCGACGCGGTCAACTACGTGCTGAACCGCACGCACACCTCGGGCCTGTCGGCATCGACCTACGTCCCGAACGGGATCGACCAGGCGTCCAAGACCGGTACCTCGGACAACTCCCAGTCGAGCTCGGCGTTCGTCGGTTACACCCCCGACCTGTCGACCTCGGTCGTGGTGGCCGGTGACAACCGCAGCGAGGCCTGGTTGCGGACGCCGGAGCAGGCCCGCAACGTGCAGACGATGCCGCTCAGCCCGTTGGGCGGACGAGGCCTGGGCAGCTACTCGCGCGGGGACGCCGGCGCCCTGTGGCGGCCGGCCATGGAGCAGCTGATGCAGGGGATGCCGCAGTCGAAGTTCGAGCCGTGGGTCTCGCCGGTGCCGATCACGCCGCCACCTGGCCAGGCTTCGACCGCGCCGCGGTCGAACAACGGTCGATGAGGTGCTCCGGATCGAGCTATCGGCCATGGACGGCGTGCATTTCGAGGCAATGTCGACACGCCACGGGTACCGGATAGGTTAGTGAAACGGGAAGGATCCAGCTCGTCCGAGTTCGTCGCGAAAGGAGCAGACCAGTGGGTGCCTCGGTTGTCTGGAGGGCCGCCGGGGTGGCCGTATCCGTTCTTCTGCTATCGGCTTGCGCTGGGCCGCCGCAGTACGACTTCGAGCCGCTGCCGCGCATTGAGGATTATCGGCCGTCCGAGTGGGACATGGACAAGTACGGGGAAGATCTGGGCGTCCTGGCCGCCGAATCGGGCATCGCGCATCCTCCGGAGGTGGAGATAGTCCGATGGCTGAATCCTGAAGAGCGCGTCGACGTCATGGTCGCCTGCCTTCGCGACAAAGGCGTCGACGCCCGTCGCACCGATGACCTCGGCTACCGCATGACATCTCCGCCTGGCCAGGAAGAGCAGACGAACCTGGCCAGGTACGTGTGTAGTGGCCAGTATCCCGTTCGGCTTGACATCGCGAGGCCGCCAACCGGCCAGGAGCAACGTTGGCTGTACGACCACTTGATCAGGGTGTGGCTGCCTTGTGCTGAGGACGAGGGCTACTCCGACCTGACGAGGCCCAGCTTTGATGACTATGCGTCGGCGCTCCAGCAAGGAACCGTTGATCCTGTCATGGTGGAACTGCACCAGAGCTACTCGCCGGACCAATGGGTCGCTGAGGAGTTATGGGAAGCGTGTCCGTACTGGCCCGAGGGCTACCGGCAGTATGAGACCGATTGACCTGGCTTGGCCATGAGTACCACAAATGAAGGTTCGAAGAGACGATGATGATCCAGCTTTCAAGAATCGTATGACCAGCGAATTCCGGTCCTGGCGACAGCCACTGGGGCCAGCGGCACCCCAAGCCACCGAGCTCACGGGCGTCTCGCGAGTGTTGAGTAGCGCCACCGCGGCGGTTGCCGGTCTGGGTGCCACGATCGCGGCCGGCGCCTGGCTGGAGGCTCGGGCGTTCCTGTTGCGGCGCGCCGTGGTGCCGCTGCTGGCGCCCGGACAGCGGGAGATCCGGGTGCTACACCTGTCCGACATCCACCTGATGCCCTACCAGGGACGCAAGCGCGACTTCGTCGCCCGGCTGGGCGGGCTGCGTCCAGACCTGGTGATCAGCACCGGCGACAACGCGTCCAGTGCTGATGCCATCGAGCCGCTGCTGGAGGCGCTGGAGCCGCTGCTGGGGGTGCCGGGAGCGTTCGTGCTGGGGTCGAACGACTTCTATGAGCCGCGGTTCCGCAACCCGGTCAGTTACCTGTTCGGACGCTCCGAGCCGCAGCAGGAACCCACGCCCCTGCCCTACCGCAGGGTGGTGGACGCGTTCGAGGCGGCCGGGTGGGTCTACCTCGACAACGCCGCCGGACGCCTGGCGGTCGCCGGTCGGGTGGTCGACCTGCGGGGCACCGCGGACGCGCATGCGGGCCTGGACAACTACGCGTCGGTGTCGGGGCCGCTGGGGGCCGATGCCGACCTGACCATCGGGGTCACCCACGCACCCTATCGGCGGGTGCTGGACGCGATGGTCGCCGACGGGCTCCACATGGTCTTCGCCGGGCACACCCATGGCGGGCAGGTGTGCCTGCCGGTGAACCGAGCGATCGTGGCGAACTGCGACATCCCGCTGCGGCAGGCCAGCGGCCTGAGCACCTGGAGCAGCGGTGGCCGCACCGCACCGCTGCACGTGTCGGCGGGGATCGGAACCTCCCCGATGGCTCCGATCAGGTTGTTCTGCCGACCGGAGGCGACGCTGCTGCGGCTGGTGCCGGTCTGCTGAGCCGTCCGGCCTGGGGGCGGCGTCCGGCTTGGATGCGGCGTCCGGCTTGGTGCCGCGTCCGGCTGACGGTCGGAATTGGTGCCCGGCCGCCGGGGTGGGTTAAGCTAACTGTCGGCTTCAGGGCCATCGGGGTGTGGCGCAGCTTGGTAGCGCGCTTCGTTCGGGACGAAGAGGTCGCAGGTTCAAATCCTGTCACCCCGACCAGTTGCCGCTCTGACTTGGGGGAACACTCGAGGGAGAGCGGCTTTCGTCGTCTTGGCCCCGAGGGAGGTCTTCGGCTCCTGGCTGGGGCCTGTCCTTGGGCGGGCTTCTCGGCGCCCCCACCCTTGGACAGCATCCGCCCCGGGGCACGGAAAGTGCACGCCCAGAGCCCCTTCTGCGTGCAGCATCCGGCCCCAGGGACGGAAAGTGCACGCGGCGTCCGGCCTTACCGCCTCCGCGGCATCGACCTGCTATTGACCCCACCCTTGGGCAGTATCCCTCCTGGGGCACGGAGGGTGCACGCCCAGAGCCCCTTCTGCGTGCAGCATCCGGCCCCAGCGACGGAAAGTGCACGCTCCGCGGCCTGCGGCTCGACCGCTCCCGCGGCGGGGACGCTGCTGGCGGGGCGTGCACCAAGCGCGTCTTGCGAGCTCACCTTCATCGGGGTCAGCCCCACACTTCGAGGTCGCCGTGGGGACAACGGCGTCCTGAATTGGGTCGCTCCATCGATTGACTTCTACATGGTGGCGCGGATGAAGCCGAAGTAGTTGGTTCGGAATCGTTCGCTGCCCTGCCAGCCGTCCCACGTCCTTGCCCAGCTCCAGGTATCGAGATGCACCCACCGCTGGGTGTCGTCGACAAACGGCATCGACTGCAGGTGCACGTAGTGGTTGGGCACGGTGAACAAGTTCCCGTCTGGAACCGTGGCGGGGATTGTGTTCGACATGTCATAAATCGCGGGGGTGTTGATGAATAGCAGGATGTCGAGGTCCGGTCGGGGGTTCTGCATCAGGAACTGCTGCAGGTCAGCCGCCATGACCAGATTGGTGGCATTCTCAACCGATGCGTAGAGACCAGTCGCGCTCAACCAGCCGGCCACTGTGGCTGGCAGCGTGAGGCCGGCGACGGCGTCCCCCACGGTGTAGGGCTCGCCTGCGTAGTCGAACCAGATGTTCTCGGAATCGCGCAGCGCGCTCAGCAGCATCCAGTCGGTGCATTCGGGGGTCGCGCCCGGATGAGCTGCGTCGGTGGCCAGGCGGAGCTGTCCGTAGCGTTGTCCCAGCAGCTTCCAGCTCGGGGCGATCAGGAGGGAGCCGATCCGGGCGGACCCGTCCCGCAGCAACGCACAGGCGAATCGGGCGGCCGCGACCGGGTCGTGTTCCAGCCAGAGCCGGTAGAAGACGGCCGGTGCGCAGGCGTTCAGGCCGCGCTGCTCGATCAGCTCGGGATTGGCGAGCAGCACCCGGAGCCTGGCAACCACGTCGAACCCATCCAGGCCCCAGGCCACGCTCCCGGGCATGGCCTGGGCGAAGGCGTCCACCTCTGCTCGCGCGGTGTTGACGTCGCTCACTCTTCGCAGACCGGACATCATGCTCCCTTCGAAAGACCTCCGAGTCCCGGTGGCGGTCCCCGCAAGTACAGGCGACGGGGGACGCGGCCGAGGTGGGAACCTGACGTGCAGGGGCCCACAGAATGGAAGGTACGCCCCTGCCGCGGCGTGGGGAATATGCCCCAGAGGGACTTTCGCGTGCGGCGAGCACTCCGAGCACTTTCCGTCCCTGGGTAGGGATGATGCACGGGTTCGACCCCGGAACCGGGCACTGTTCGGCCAAAGTGCAGGAAAGTGCCAGCCGAGAGGCGCGGCGGACCAAGAAGTGAGATCAAACCCTGGGGCAGCAGCCAAGGCGACGGGACCGGGTTCCGGAGCGCCCAACCGACCGCCCCAATCGCGACCCCGGCCCGATCAGGTCAGGTCGGCCAGCTGGGCGATCCCGGTCAGCGCAGCAACGGCGGAGCGCAGCACCGGGACGGCCAGCACCGCGCCGCTCCCCTCGCCCAGCCGCATCGAGAAG
The DNA here is from genome assembly GCF_049651565.1 of Brooklawnia sp. Taxonomy (GTDB): domain Bacteria; phylum Actinomycetota; class Actinomycetes; order Propionibacteriales; family Propionibacteriaceae; genus Brooklawnia. The sequence continues at coordinate 139 of NZ_JBASCI010000049.1, read as the reverse complement.
TCGACCAGGGGCTTCAGCCCCAGCCGGTCCAGGCCCAGCGCTTGCCCGGGCTCGGGCGAGCGGTGGCCGGCCTGCAGCCAGGCCTTCGTCCCGGGCGCGTAGTCCTCGGCGACCAGGGCTTCGGCGACCGCGATCACCC
>NZ_JBASCI010000048.1:0-3705 GCF_049651565.1 Brooklawnia sp. | reverse complement strand
GGCTGGGCCTGGCCAGCGCCGTTGCCCGACTGCCCGCCGCCGAGCACCCCGGCCAGCTGACCGGCTGCCGCGGCCGCACTGTCGGCACTCAACTGGGGGCCGGATGTGGCGGGCAAGACCTGGACGTCGATGTTGAACAGGTAGCCGACGACCTCCTCGGCGAACCCGTCGCGCATGGCGTCGAACATCTGGGCGCCCTCGCGCTGGTACTCGACCAGCGGATCACGCTGGGCCATCGCCCGCAACCCAATACCCTCGCGCAGGTAGTCCATCTCGTAGAGGTGCTCACGCCACTTGCGATCGAGCACGGTGAGCCAGACCTGTCGCTCCAGCTCGCGCATGTTCGCCGCACCCAGCGACTCCTCTCGGGCATCGTAGGCGCGGGCCGCATCCTCGGCGAACGCGTCGGCGAGTCGCTGCGGATCATCCTCGTCGAGCCAGTCGTCGATATCGAGGCTGACCGGGAACAGCTTGCGCATCTCCGTCCACAGGGCGTCCAGGTCCCAGTCGTCGGGCAGCCCCGTGGTGTACTGCAGGACGCCCGAGCGCACCACCCGGTCGACCGTCTCGCGCAGCTGCTCGTCCACCGGGTGGCCGTTGAGCACCTTGCGCCGGTCGCCGTAAATCGCGTGCCGCTGCCGGTTCATCACGTCGTCGTACTTGAGGACGTTCTTGCGGATTTCGAAGTTCTGCGCCTCGACCTGCTTCTGTGCGCTCTCGATGGCCTTGGTGATGATCTTCATGTCGATCGGCTCATCGTCAGGTAGGTTCATCGACACCATGGCCCGTTCGATGACGTCGGCCTTGAACAGCCGCAGCAGGTCGTCCTCCAGCGACAGGTAGAACCGGCTCTCGCCCGGGTCGCCCTGCCGGCCGGAACGACCGCGGAGCTGGTTGTCGATGCGTCGGGACTCGTGCCGTTCAGAGCCGATCACGTACAGTCCGCCGGCCGCCACCACTTCTTCATGCTCGTCGGCTGTCTGGGCCTCCAGTTGGTGCAGGGTGTCGGGCCACTCGGCCTCGTACTCGTCGCGCTGGTCGACCGGGTCGATCCCGCGTTCCCGTAGCAGCTGATCGGCCAGGAACTCGGGGTTGCCGCCCAGCATGATGTCGGTGCCGCGGCCGGCCATGTTGGTGGCCACCGTGACCGCACCCTTGCGGCCCGCCATCGCGACCACCGCCGCTTCGCGCTCGTGCTGCTTGGCGTTCAGCACCTGGTGCTGAATGCCTGCCCGCTTGAGCTGCCTGCTCAGCAGTTCGGACTTGTTGACCGAGGCGGTGCCGATCAGCACCGGCTGTCCCTTCTCGTGCCGGCCCGCGACGTCGGCGACGATCGCGTCGAACTTGGCAGCCTCGGTGCGGTAGATCAGGTCGGTCTGGTCGACCCGGATCATCGGCTTGTTGGTCGGGATCTCCAGCACGCCCAACCCGTAGATCTTCTGGAACTCCGACTCCTCGGTCTTGGCGGTGCCCGTCATGCCGGCCAACTTCTGGTACATGCGGAAGTAGTTCTGCAGGGTGATCGTGGCGAGCGTTTGGTACTCGTCCTTGATCTCGACGCGCTCCTTGGCCTCCAGCGCCTGGTGCAGGCCCTCGTTGTAGCGGCGGCCGATCAGGGTGCGCCCGGTGTGCTCATCGACGATCAGCACCTCGCCGTTGGCGATGACGTAGTCCTTGTCGCGGTGGAACAGTTCCTTGGCCCGGATCGAGTTGTTCAGGTAGCCGATCAGCGGGGTGTTGGCCGACTCGTAGAGGTTCTCGACGCCGAGCACGTCCTCGGTGGTCTCGATGCCGTGGGCGAGCACCGACACGGTGCGCTTCTTCTCGTCCACCTCGTAGTCGACGTCCCGCTCCAACCGCTTGGCCAGGTTGGCGAATACCGGGTACCACTGCTTGTTCTCGGCGGCAGGGCCGGAGATGATCAGCGGGGTCCTGGCCTCGTCGATGAGGATCGAGTCGACCTCGTCGACGATGGCGTAGTGGTGGCCGCGCTGCACCAGGTCGTCGGGGCTGAGGGCCATGTTGTCGCGCAGGTAGTCGAAACCGAACTCATTGTTGGTGCCGTAGGTGATGTCGGCGGCGTAGGCCTTGCGCCGTTCGGCCGGTGACATCTGGGACAGGATCACGCCCACTTCGAGGCCGAGGAAGTGGTGCACCCGGCCCATCTGCTCCGACTGGTAGCGGGCCAGGTAGTCGTTGACGGTAACGATGTGGACGCCGTTGCCCTCCAGGGCGTTCAGGTACGCCGGCATCAGCGCGACGATGGTCTTGCCCTCACCGGTCTTCATCTCGGCGATGTTCGCCTCGTGCAGGGCGATGCCGCCGACGATCTGGACGTCGAAGGGACGCTTGCCCAGCACCCGGCGGGAGGCCTCCCGGATGGTGGCGAAAGCCTCGGGAAGCAGTTGGTCGAGGGTCTCGCCGTTGGCGAGCCGCTGCTTGAAGTCGGCGGTCTGTCCGCGCAACTCATCGTCGTCCATCGCGACGTAGTCGTCCTCGATGCTGTTGATCTGGTCCGCCATCCGCTGAAGTCGCTTCAGCGTGCGTCCCTCGCCAGCATTGAGCAGGCGGTCCATGAAACCCACTGGTAAGTCCTTTGCTGTCCTTGCCGCCGGACGCGCCCGGTGCACGCCGAACCTTGCAGCAGCAGCCACCATCCTACGGCGCGCACCGAAGCTGTTCACATCGCCCGGGGCCGAGCAGCCGCGGCGGCAGGCGCAGCCGGGAACCTGCCGCCGGCGTCCTGGTGGCTATGCCTCGTCGTCGACTGCCAGGTGGATCACCCCGTAGTCATAGGCCTTGCGCCGGTAGACCACGCTTGGTTCCCTGGTCTCGGCATCGACGTAGAGGAAGAAGTCGTGCCCGACCAGTTCCATCTCGTCCAGCGCCTGGGCCAGCGTCAGCGGCGCTGCCTTGAACCTCTTCTCCCGGACCACCAGGGGACCGTCACCGTGCACCTCGAGCCCCGCCACCTCATGCCTGGGCACCTCGTCGACCGGCGCCTGCTGATCAGCCCCGAACACCAGTGCGGCATCGCCGACACCGGCCTCGGCCAGCTCGCGGGAGCCGCGCAGGCCCCGGTGCTGCTTGCGCCGGTCGGCCGCGCGGCGCAATTGGCTCTTCAGCTTGTCCTCGGCCCGGTCGAAGGCGAGCATCTTCTCGGGACCGTGCCCGATCGCCCGGATCACTGGCCCCTTCCCCCTCAATGTGATCTCACAACGGACATCGCCGTCTGGGTCGCCCTTGGAATCGGCCGCGGTGAACTCGACCTCGGTGCGGATGACGCGCTCACGCAGTCGCGAGATGGTGGAGTTGAGCCGGTCGGCGACCTGCTCGCGAGTCGTGTCGTTGACCGTGAGGCGCCTGCCAGTGATACTGACGTCCATCATCGTTCCTTCCCATCAAGGGCTGGCCGGGACGACCAGCCGTGTGCGGCCCACCAGGCACGCACCCGGTAAACAAATGGCACGATCTCGTGGCCTGCATCCCACCCGGTCTGGCCCGGTTGCGATGTGCCACTGGATCGTGCCATGTATCAACGTTACTCACCTACAAACACCATCGGGGGGTTTCGCAGATCGCAGCGATCCCGGCCACCGGGTGCCCGGAAGCACGCAGTGCACGACATGCTTCGGCAACCGTGGCACCGGTGGTGATGATGTCGTCCACCACGATCACCGGCCCGGTTCCGGGCTCGGCCACCAT
>NZ_JBASCI010000047.1:0-4075 GCF_049651565.1 Brooklawnia sp. | reverse complement strand
CACCAGCGCGGTCAACTGGGTGGCGTAGCCGCCCCCGAACGCGTTGGCCGGGACCACCTGCACTCCGGCGGCACCCGACCTCCAGGCGGCGTCCACCTCCACCGGGGTGAGTGCCGCCAGCAGGTGCGGCACCCTGGCGTCGGCCAGCACGGCGGCGATTTCCGGACGTGGCAGTGAGAAGGCGAAGGAGGCGCCCTGTTCGACGGCCCAGTGTGCCTGGTCGACCGTGCGCAGGTCGTGGACGCCGATTGTCAGCCGCGGTCCGAACGTGTTGGCGAGCATTCCCGGGGTCAGTCGTCCAGCCGGGTCGACGCTGAAGACGTTCAACCCCTCCTGCAGCAGCACCTCCACCGGGGCGATCGCCTCGTCCAGCCGGCAGGGCGAAAGCAGCACAACTGCCCGGGCGGCGGACAGTTGGCCGGGCAGGTTCACGCGGGACGCATCGGCACCCATGGCGGCCATGATCAGAAGGTGAAGCCACCCCACAGCACGGTGGCGAGCAGCAGGCCGACGGCCAGGTTCACCACGGTGGCGACCGCGAACACGGCCACCGGCTTCCAACCCGCCTCCTTCAGCGACCCGAAGCTGAACTCCAGGCCGATACTGACGAAGGCCAGGGTGAGGAACCAGGTGCGCAGGTCGTCGGCGACGCCGATCGCCGGCTTGGCCACCACCGGATCGACTACCGCGGAGAAGATGGTGGCGACGACCGAGGCGATCAGGAAGCCAAGCACGAACTTCGGGAAGCTGTGCCACAGGGTGACCAGCTTCGGTCGGGAGTTGCCGGCCTGGCGTTCCACCTTGAACGTGAAGTACATCGACAGCAGCACCGCGACCACGCCGAGCAGCGCGTTCTGGGTCACCTTGACGATGGTGGCGATCTGCAGGGGCTGCTCGCCGGCCATCGTGCCGGCAGCGGTCACTGCGGCGGTGGTGTCGATGTTGCCGCCGATCCAGGCGCCGGTGACGGCCGGGGTGAGGCCGAGCAGATTGGCGGCCCACGGCAGGAAGAAGATCATCGGCACCGCGAAGACGATTACCAGCGACGCGGTGTAGGCGAGCTGCTCCTTCTTGGCCTGCACTGCGCCGGCGGCAGCGACCGCCGCTGAAACCCCACAGATGGACACTGCCGAACTCAGCAGGGCGCGCAGTCGGTCGTCCAGCCCGAGCAGCCCGGCGAACCACCAGGTGAACAGGAAGACCACGCCGATGAGCAGGACCGCCTGGGCGACCGCTGGCAGGGCGGCCCTGGCGATGACGGCGAAGTTGACCGACGCGCCCAGCAGCACCAGACCGGTCTTGATCAGGAACTCGGTGCGGAAGGCCGACGACATCTGCTTGCGGACACCCAGCGCCGACAGCAACGCGTTGGCGCCGAAGCCGATCAGGATTGCGTAGACCGGGAACTCGATGGACTTGGCGACCCGGCCGAAGCCGGTGCCCTGGGTGGCTTCCGGCACCCAGATGGTCAGCCAGTGCACTACGGCAGCCAGGCCGAGCAGGACGGCGGCTCCCGTGGCGGTCCACAGCGCATTGCTGCGCCTGGACGCCGGCGCGGCGCCGGTGGTCGCGGCGCCAACCGGCGTGGCGGTCTCGCCCGCGGTAGCGGGCACGGACGAGGTCAGGTGCGATTTGTCGGTCACGGGATCAACCCCTCGGGAATGATGCCGGTCAGGCAGAGCGCCAACAGGATCAGGCCAACGGTGAACGCGAGCCAGTCCTCGCTGATGGAGAACTTGCCGCTGGCGTTCGGTTCCTCGACCGGCGGACGGACGGGCTGACTGGCCATGTGAACTCCTCATCGCGACCTCGGCCGACAACGGCCAATTGGGCTCAGGCTATTCGGCCCCGATCAGCAGACCAAACCGCAACGACGGATTCACGCAGTGTTCACGTGATGCCCAGCGCCACAGCCGTGCCCATCCCGACCGCGACCGCGGCAAGCAGGCCCGCGAAGACCATGGTCAGCACCCAGCCGGGCAGGCGCGCCGAGGCCGGCCCGCCGAGCAGGCCACCCAGCATGCTGGCCAGCGCGAATGCCATGGTCAGCGGCCAGTCGATCACCACTCCGGTGCCGATTCGGGACAGCAGGCCACTGATCGAGGCGATCATCATCACCACCAGCGAGGTGCCGGCCGCGGTCCGGATCGGCACCCTGAGCACCAGCACCAGGATCGGGACCACGATGAACCCGCCGCCGACGCCGAACAGACCGGTGAGCAGCCCGGTCAGGGTGGCAAGCGCGATCGTGCGCAACCAATTCCGCCCGCCTGCCGGAGGCTCGACCGGCTCTCGGCCGGAGCCGCGCCTGCCGATCAGGGCGCTGCGGAACATGGCGACGGCGACCAGGGCGAGCAGCACCGCGAACAGGGCCAGCAGTACCCGGCCGTCCAGCTGGACCGAGATCCGTGAACCGGCGAACGAGCCGGCCACGCCGAGCAACCCGAAGGTGACGCCGTTGCCCCAGTCCACCGTCCGTCGGCGCACGTGGTGCACCAGCCCGGCCACGGCGGTGCTGCCGACGATCACCAGCGAGCTCGCGGTGGCCGAGTGCGGGTGCTGACCGAGCGCGTAGACCAGGATCGGCACCGACAGGATGCCGCCGCCGGCGCCCAGGGCGCCCACCACGATTCCGACGATCACGCCGACCAGCACGGCCGCGAGAACGGAGGACATCAGGCGCTTCCGGCGATCACGGCCAGTTCGGCGTCCAACAGACCAAGCGCTTCGTCGGCCGACAGTGCCCCGATCAGCACGCGCTGGCCCAGCCCTTCACCCAGGGCCAGCAGGCGGGTGGCCGTCGACGTCCCGTCCGACACCCCAACCGCATCAAGCAGCCGGACGCATTCGCGGTGTGTGCCCACGGCAGTCTCCAACAGCAGAGTCCCGACGTCCGGATTCGACGTCGCCTTCGCCAGGTAGGCGAACCACACGGTGCTCCCGATCCGGAACTGCTGGGTGCGCGGAATCGGCGAGGCCACGATGCTGCGCAACGTCTGGAGTGGCGCTGCATCCTGGCTGCGCTCACGGTGCGCAGCTTCCGCCCCGGCCACGATGGCGCGGCACCCCGCGATGATCAGTTGCTCGCGTGACCCGAAGTGGTGCTGGATTGCGCCCACTGACACCTGGGCGGCCTCAGCGACCGCCCGCATGCTGACTCCATCCACACCGCTGTGGTAGATCACCTCGAATAGCGCGCGGATTATCCGTTCACGGCGAGGCAGGACGGCTGCTTCAGTCACGCCCTCACTGTAGATCCGGACGCCTTGAACACGGTCCAATACGAACGTATTGTGAAGACATGGCCACTGTCACCCACCCATCCGCCGCAACCACATCGCGTCCTACCGGCCGGCGCTGGCCGCGAAGGATGCTGACCACATTGGTCGTCCTGCTGGCGCTGGTTGGGGCGTGGTCGATCTGGCGAACGTTCACCGGCCCACCCGGTATCGGCCACTTCGACGATGCCGACGGCCAACGGGCCTACCTGGACGCCTACCGCAAGGCCTTCGCCGTTCTGCCCGAGCCGACCACCGTCCATGACCTGCCGACGAACTGGGGGACGGTGCGCGCCTACGAGTGGGCCGGACCGGCCGATGCGCCGGACACACCGGTGCTGCTGATGCCCGGGCGCTCTTCCGGGGTGCCGATGTGGCTGGACAACCTGCCGCACTACCTGGCGTCCCATCGGGTGATCGCGATGGACGCCCTTGGTGACGCCGGGCTGTCGGTGCAAGGCACCCCGCTGACCAGCTTCGACGAGCAGGCCGCGTGGATCGACCAGGTAGTCAGCCAGCTCGCACCGGGCGGTGCGCACCTGGTGGGACACTCGTTCGGCGCTGCCACCGCGGCCACCTACGCCAGCGTCCACCCCGAGCGGGTGCGGACGCTGGTGCTGCTGGAGCCGGTCTTCACCCTCGGCTGGCCGCCGGCCGGCGTCTTTGCGCAGGCGCTGGTCGCCAGCCTGCCGTTCCTGCCGAAATCGGTGCGCAACCGGGCGCTGGGCGGGATCGGCGGGGCGGACTTCGACGGCTCCGATCCGATGGCGGCGATGATCAGCGAGGCGACACAGCAC
>NZ_JBASCI010000046.1:0-14054 GCF_049651565.1 Brooklawnia sp. | reverse complement strand
GCCGGGTAGCTGACCAGGGACGCCAGGCCCGCCAGGTAGCCGATCAGTCCGGCCGCGATCCCGGCGCCGAGCAGCAGCAGCACGTTCCAGGTCGTGATGTCCATGGGCTGCCTCCTCAACCCGTATTCTCCCAGCCACCCCGGGCGGCGTCCCAAACCACCTAATCCGGGGTCAATCGGACGCCGCAGGGTCTTCCATCGACCGGCCCGCAGGGTGACCATGTGGGGTATGGATCGCAGCGCTGTAACGATGTTTGCCCCTCGGTTGGGCGGATCTGTGGTCGCGCCCTGGGATGACGAATATGACGCCGCCAGAAGCGTCTGGAACGGGATGGTCAACAAGAGGCCGGCGCTGGTGGTCAACTGCCAAGGGGTCGGCGATGTGCAGGAGGCCGTGGACTTCGCCCGCTCTCACGACCTGGCGGTCTCGGTCCGCAGCGCGGGCCACCACGTGGCGGGTTCGTCGGTGCTGGAGTCCGGGCTGGTGCTCGACGTGTCGGCGATGCGAGGCGTGAGCATGGACGCGGCGAACCGGCGCGTCCGGGCCGAGGGTGGGGCCCTGATCGGGGACGTCGACCGGGCTACCCAGGAGCACGGGTTGGCGGTGCCGCTCGGGTTGGTGTCGGCGACCGGCGTGGCCGGGTTGAGCCTGGCCGGCGGTTACGGCTTCCTGCGGCGCAAGCACGGGCTGAGTTGCGACAACATGCTGGCGGTGGAGTTGGTGACGGCGGACGGCCGCGAGGTCCGGGCGAGCAGCGACGAGGAGCCGGAGCTGTTCTGGGCGCTGCGCGGCGGCGGCTGGGACCTGGGGGTGGTGACGGCGATCGAGTACCAGGCGCATCCGGTGGGTCCTGAGGTGTTCATGCCGTTCATCACCTACCCGCTGGCCGAGGGACGCCGCGTCCTGGCCGGGCTGGCCGAGTTCATGCGGGACGCCCCGCGCGAGGCCGGGATGCTGGCGGTTTGCTGGACGTTCCCCGACAACGAGGAGATCCCGTCTGAGGCGCGGGGCCAGCAGTTCGTAGGGGTGGCCGGACCGTACGCCGGTGACCCGGCGGAGGGCGAACGCGTCCTCGCCCCGCTCAGCGAGCTGGGCCCGGTGCTGACCGACTTCAGCGACCGGACGCAGTGGCTGGACGCCCAGCAGTTCTTCGACCCGGACTATCCGCGGGGCGGCCGCTACTACTGGAAGTCGTCGCACCTGACCGGGCTCGGCCCCGACTCGATCTCGACCCTGCTCGAGTTGGCGGCCAGCCGGCCGTCCCAGGCGTCCTCGCTTGATGTCTGGTTCAACGGGGGAGCGATCGCGGACGTGCCCGCCGACGCCACCCCGATCAGCACCCGGCACCTACCGTGCATGATCGGGATCGAGGCGAACTGGACCGACCAGTCCGACGACCAGGCGAACCGGGCCTGGGCGAACGACGTGTCGGCGGCGCTGAAACCGTTCGCGAGCGGCGGAGCGTACCTCAACTTCGACGACCTCTCAGATCCGGACGCCGCCCGCCGGGCGCACGGTGCCAACTTCGACAGGCTGGCCGCGGTGAAACGCCATTACGACCCTGACTACCTGTTCCGCTCCCGGACCGGGGTGGTGGGCGCACTGTGACTGGACCGACAGGACAGGAGAAGGCGCATGCCGATCAGGCTTGAGAACGTGGGCATCGCGGTTCGCGACATCGAGTCGGCGGTCGGGTTCTTCACCGACCTCGGGCTCACCGTGCTCGGCCGCGACACCGTCAGCGGAGAGTGGGCCGACACCGCGGTCGGACTGGATGGCAACCACGTCAAGATCGCGCTGCTGCAGACTCCGGACGGCCATGGTCGGCTGGAGCTGTTCGAGTACATCCACCCGGAGGCGATCGAGAATGGACCCACGCGTCCCAACCAGATCGGCATGCACCCGGTGGCGTTCTCGGTGGACGACATCGAGCAGGCGCTGAAGGTGGCCGCGCGGCACGGCTGCCATCCGTTGCGCGGGGTGGCCACGTACCAGGACGCCTACAAGCTCACCTATGTGCGGGGTCCGAGCGGCATCATCGTGATGCTTGCCGAGCAGTTGAAGGGCTGACGGCCGGGACGCCGGCGGAGTGGCCCCGGGTCAGGCCACTACTCAGGCTGTTCTGCGGAGTCCAGCCAGTCGCGCAGCGTGCCCGAGTCGATGACCTCACCGGTGGCGTTGTCGACGAAGTCGACCTGCACGTCGACGTCGTCTGCGGTGACGCCGTCGAACTGCTGGTAGAGCCCGCCTCCGACATAGAAGATGACCGCGTAGAACGCCTCAAGGGCGGAGAAACGGGCCGCGTCCACCTGCACGGTGAACTGCGTCAGGTCAGCGTTCATGTCGACTGCGGTGAATGAGCTCTCGGGTCGTCGACGAACTCCGCGACCGATTGCTCGATCGACGTCCGCATCGTGTCCAGCATTTCCCGCTGTTGCGCGCGGCTCATGGTGTACGTGACCGTGTCGTCGGAGTTGATGACGGCGGTCATCTCGCTCTCCTTGGCTGGCTCGATGATCCGTTCGTCGGTCAGTTCGCCGCTGGGGTCCATCATGGAGCGCATGACTGTGACATCCACGGTCAGCAGGTTTTCATCGACCTGGACCGGTTGCGCCGACGCCGTCGTGGTGGCTGCCTCTTCGGGCGGTGGGGTGGAGCTGCCGCAACCGACGGTGAACAGGACGGCTGCCGCAAGACAGAGTGCGGTGGTGATTCGTGTGGCCGGATGCATCGTTGCTTCCTGCTGGGATTTCGGATCGGGCGGCTGCAGGTCCTTGTGGAACACTAGTTGGCAACCTGGAGCCCGGAGTCCAATCGCCCGCCGGTGAGACTGGCTCCGGGCGAACTGGCCGTCATGCCCCGCGTGTTCAGATCATGCCGTTCTCACAGGCCCATCTTGCGAAACCGCCAGAGACGAACGGGAGCCGGTACTCGGTTTCGAGGAGATGATCTGCCAAGTTGCTGACCATCCTCACAGTGAGCAGTTCGTCACGAATCGCGTCACACAACAGGGCGAGGGTAGGTCTAAGCGAGACGGAGAAATCGTGAGCGGCCCTTCTGCCGGCGCCGTCGTCGATCACGGCGGTGGCTCGATGCACATCAGCGTAGGCGAGGACCGCAGCCTCACCGACATTTCGGCTGCCAACCACGAGTCTCTCTGCGAACTTCGCAAACGAGGTGAGCTCTTCGCTGGTCGTGAGTGCCCGGATGGTGATCCATTCTGCCTCCAAGACCTGAAGCAGGTGCGGATTGGCGTGGAGGCCCTGACGGAGCTCGCTTTCAACGGCATCTGGAATGATGACAGAGCGTTCTCCCGCGATCGATCTCAGCACCGCTAGCCAGCCGGCTGCAGCAAAATGGCTGAGGGGGCCGGTGTCTATGACAAGGTCCTGGTCCACCGCTGCCGTCATGAAGTGAACTGCCAGATCTCTGACTCGTCCCGCGGCGCGAGCTCTGGTAGGTCGCTCGGTTCCCAGGTATCCATTAGGAGATCGAGTGCTCGGTCCGTGTTGATGGTTTCAGAGGTAAAGAGCCTTAGCACGGCGGCCTGGTATTCCCTCGACAGTTCACCGGCCGGCAACTCGTCCGCGACGACAAGGTCGTGGGCAACGATGTCGGCGCGCTCGGTCTTGAAAGTGCGCACGCGCGCGGCCGTTTCGTCGTCGATGAGCGATAGATCGAGGAGACGGCGAGCCAAGGTCGACATATCCACTCGGAAGTGGCTCGCGGTTCGCACGGCAGCCTCGCGTGTCTTCGATCGTTCGGTTCCGCCCAGGCGGCGCCATTGGGTGTCGAGCGACTTGCGGGGCAGCAGGAGCGCCCGCGCGAATCGGTCAATAATGCGCTCTCGACTGTTCTGCGTGCTGTCGAGGCGCCAGTCGATGGTGTACTCGTCCGCGATCAAAATGTGGCCGAACTCGTGGGCTAGAGCCAGGCGTCGGCGACCAGTGCGCAGAGCGCCATTGACGACGGCAACAGCGCCATCCTCGAGCAGGACGCTGCCCGCATCTGCCGCTTCGGGACCAAGATCCAGAACGAACGTGAGGACGCCCACGCCGACCATCTTGGCGCTCAGGTTGTGCAGAGGGACCTCGGGGCCCACTCCGATGAGCTCACGAGCTTGCTGTGCGAGCGCCTCTGTCTGTGTCGCGCTCGTCGGTTCGTCGAACACGGGAATGCTTCGAAGCGTCGACCGGAGGTTGCCATCGTGCTGGGCCGTGAACTTGACCGCTCGCACGAACCGATCAATAGCTGTATCGATGCGCGGACTCGGCTCGCCCGGGTCAGACATGTTGCGATGCGACACGATCGCTGGTGGCGATTCCTGAACGAACCATTCGATCCGCTCACCTACCGCTTCTGCCACGCGGGCCAGTTCAAGGGCCGTGATCCGGCGAGCACCGGTCTCGATCTTGGCGATCGCGGAACGCTCAAGTTCCGATGAGCGCGCAAGATCTTCCTGCGTGAGGCCAGCGCGCTGGCGAGCTTGCGCAACACGCAGCCCCAGACTCGCGGAGTCGATAGCCATGTGTGCGATTCTAGAACAATCGGTTTGGGGACGCGAGTCCTCGCCGAGGATCGGTTCGCACACGCGTCCACTCTGTCCCGGGCGAAGCTCACTACCCGGCCGAGCCGCCAGCTGGTCCACCGGACGGGTTCCGCGAGAACTGTCCGTTATGCACGGGATGGCCGGTCAGCGCCTGGATCGGTTGAGCTGGCCCAGCCCAGCACCAATCCGGCGGCGAGCGTGACGGGCGGGTACTCGTACAGGTGGTCGATCATCGAGTGGACGCCGAGGCAGCTCCAGGCGGCCACCGCGATCAGGGCGGCAGGACGCGTGCCCCGCGCGGCCAGTGCGAGGCCTGCGGCGAGCAGCCCGACGAACAGCACCAGTCCGACTATGCCGAGTTCGGCGCCGACCTGGAGTGCCGACGAGTGGACGGTCTCGAGCCCGGCGCGGCTGCCGGCGATCGCCGACGACTCGATGAACGAGCCGGGGCCGCCGCCGGTGATCGGGTTCTTGCGCCAGAGGCTGAGGGCGTCCCGCCAGAGCAGGTGTCGGGCGCTGCTGAGGCTGCTGCCGCGGTTGAGCCAGGCCGGCCAGGTGATCAGGGTGCCCAGCCAGCCAACGACCGCGAATGCGAGGGCCAGCGCGTTCACCCCGAGCGACACCGTCACCCACCGGGGTGGGCCGCTTCGCCGGGCGATCGCCGTGGTGGTGAGCACGGCGAGCGGGACCACCAGGATGCTGGCGGCGTCCGACCGGGCTGCCAGCAGGACGCCGGCGACCACGATCACCGCGGTGAATGCCAGCAGGAACGTGTCCGGGACGCCGAGCGCCGGGTCGTCGGGGGCCAGCGGCTCGGGCCGGGCGGTCAGCAGAACGAGTGAGGCCAGCGCCACGAGTTGGACGCCGACGGCCGCCTGCGCGTTCGCGTACATCGGGACGACCAGGAGCACCAGCCCGAGCACGCCCAGCAGTGGCGGTATCCACCAGCGCCGCCAGCGGCCGGCCGCCAGCCGGCCGAGGACCACTCCGACGCCCGCCACGAGCGGAGCAGTCAGGTAGGGGATCAGCGGCGACAGGCCGCGCCATGACGCCACCGCGGACACCGCAAGCCACGCCAGCCACGCCAGCATCGCCGCGATCGCGAACCTGTCCGCTCCGGCCTGAGGGAGCCGGAATCGCTGCGGGCGACGGTCGGAAGCGGGCAACGGCATGAGGGTTAGCTTCTCATTCCCAGCGAGTTGGGGCACATCGAGTACCAGTTGGCAGTCGCCCACCCGCTCACAAGGCAACACGCCGGGGTGCAATTGGCGAAAAGTTCACCTTCACACTAGCCTCACTAGGCGAGTTACCCACCGGCTAGCCGGCCCCCGGATTGATGCATGTGTGACCAGGACCGAGAAGGAGAGTCGGGAAATGGAAACGTCGTCAGAGATCACTCCTCCGCCTGTAGCGCCCACCCGCCGGACCGTGCTGCACGCAGCCGCCATCGGGACGGCCGCCTGGGTCGCCCCGGTCGTGGTGGGAGCCACCGCGGCCCCGGCCGCGGCAGCGTCTCCTCCGGACCTGCCGGATGGCGTGGACATTGAGCTCTACTCCATCTCGCTGAACGCGAAGACCGGTAGGGGCGTGGTGGAGTTCGACCTGTTCGGGCTTACCAGCTGGGTGGGCACCGCCACTGTTATCTTCGCTCTCAGTCCCTCGGGAGCCTCACAGACCGTGGTCGTCTCGTCGGCCGAGGGCCTGGCGACAGCCAACTTCGGGAAACTGACAACAGGGTCTTACACGCTCACAGTGTCGGTAACCGCGAACGTGACGAGCTTCGTGTCGGATAGCGGGACGAATGACGGCAGCTGGTCGCTGGGGCCCGTGGTCGCCACTGCGACGGTGACAGTCAAGTAGATCCGTGGACGCGAAAGTTGCCTACCGGGCCCCACTACGCGACTTGTCTGTGATGCACTTGTCGGCCCGTCGACCATGTTGGATGTGATCAGACCCGCCTCCACGACCGCCAGGTCCAGCGGCAACCACCGGCTGGTGGTCGGCGGGATCGGTGCCCACATGGCGCTCCATATCGCGGGCGGCCGGCGGGCCGAGGCGGTCACCGAGCTGGCCCACCTGTGGTCACGTTGCGCAGCCTCCTCGGACGCCGAGGTCAGCCACACCTTGACCGTCCAGCTCACCGAGCCCGGCGCCACCCAGGCTGCCCAGGCGGAAACGCCCACCCGGGTGGCCGACAGCGACGCCCGCCGTCTTTGGGAGCGGACCAGCCGGGCGGTGACCCTGGCATTGATCAAGGCCCGGGCGGGGGAGCTGCTGATGTTCCACGCGGGCGCGGTCTGCCACCCCACGACTGGCCGCACCCTGGTCTTCGTGGCACCGAGCCAGACCGGCAAGACCACCCTCACCGCGGTGCTCGGAAGGCACTTCGGCTACCTGGGCGATGAACTGGTGGCGGTGGACGACAACCTGCGCGTCCTGGGTTATCCGAAGCCGCTGTCGATGCGCAGCAGGGACGGCGCCGCCCGCGCCGAGACGGCCGCCGATGACCTGCGGCTGCAACCCGCGCACGACCATCCCACGCTGGCCCGCATTGCGATCATCAACCGCGACCCGCAGCACACCGGGCCGGCCACCGCCGAGGAACTCGACCTGTTCGACGCCATCATGCAGCTCGCGCCGCAGATGTCGTCCCTGGGCGCCATGCCGGCCGGCCTGCAGCAGCTGGCAGCCGTCGTGGGCCGCACCGGCCCGGTCCTGCAGATCACCTACTCGGAGGCCGAGTCAGTGCTGCCGCTCGCCCACGAGCGGCTGGAGCAAGAGGCATGAGGGTCCGCACCCGCCCGGCACGTGACTCGCTCACCCGCCCCTGGCCGGAAGGGCCGGGCAACGAAACCTCGCTGCTCTACGACAACGAGGTCGTCCGCCTGGGTCCGCTCGGGTCGGCCATCGTCTCGCATGCCGTTCAGCCAGTCACCCCCCGGGAGCTTGCAGCAGCGCTGCAGGCCGAGTTCGGCGCACCGGCCGGTGACCCGCTCGCAGCCACCCAGACCGCAGTGGACGACCTGATCAGCAGGCGCGTCCTTGAGCGCCTGAGCACCGAAGACGAGGACAAGACATGACGAGCTGGCAGGTCTCACAGCGGGCGGCTTACGTGGTCAGCGACCACGAGCGGGTGGTGGTGCTGAGCCTCGACCACCCGGGCGTCCAACCGCAGGCGTTGCTGTTCACCGGCGCCGCCATCTGGCAGGAGCTGCTGGACCCCGACGACCAGTGCGCGCGTCCGGTCGTCGGCGAGGACGACCTGCTTGACCGGCTGGCCACCCGCTACTCCACCTCACCCGACGCCATCCGCCCGGAAGTCACCAACGTCCTGAGTCGACTGGCCGGCGCCGGCCTGGTCACCCAACGGTCCGAGGACTGATCGCCCCGCGTCGGCGCGAGTATCGCCACGTCGTGCATCACCAAGGTCAATCGGGCGTACTACGTCGTCCGACATGACGGCTAGGGGCCGTCTGGCTGCTTACCGCCACCCCAGGTGTCAGATATAGTTGACACATGGTCGAGGTCTTCACCACGGAAAGCTTCGACCGTTGGCTCAGGAAGTTGAAAGACCGACACGGTCGACTGCGGATCCTTGAACGGATCGATCAACTCGCCCACGGCAACCCTGGTGATGTGAAACCGGTGGGACAGGGAGTCCTCGAACTCCGCTTGACCTACGGCCCGGGCTACCGGGTCTATTACGCGCAGAATGACCGTGTGGTGATGTTACTGCATGGCGGCGACAAGTCCACGCAGCAACACGATATCGAGCGGGCGCACCAGCTCGCCGCCGAGTGGCGTTCAGAGGAGAAGGAAGATGGCGAAGATGGTCAAGTACACCCCGTTTGATGCCGCCGACTATCTCGACAGCATCGACGACGTTGCCGCCTACCTGGAGATCGCGCTGGAGGAATCGGCCGATGACCCGACCGCGGTGCCCCGCGCCCTCGGAGTGATCGCCCGTTCCCAGAACATGAGCGAACTAGCGCGCCGTGTGGGCATGAGCCGTGACGGCCTCTACAAGGCACTCTCCGACCAGGGCAACCCGACTTGGACGACCGTCCTCAAAGTCACCCAAGCTCTTGGCCTACGCCTCACCCTGCATGCCGTTGCGTGACCCAGGGCGGGCAGTTCATTGAAGCGCGCCGCACTTGATCACGACCCGCTCATAGTCAACACGCGTCGGCGCGGCTGGTCGGGGCTTCGCGGTCCATCGGGTTGTCGGCGGACGCCCATCGTGCGCTGGTCGTCATCGCGTTCCGGGACGCCAATGGCGATTTACACGGATCAACGCATTGCCGGCGACCGGGGCCGAGCTGAGGCTCAGGAGAAGACCTTCTGACAGACCCTCCGTCATGCCGCGCGGTGCGCGTGGGTTAGCGACCCCGACTGGGGCAGACACCGATGGCGCCCGAGACCAGGGCGGCGGCGTCTGCGGCGCGTTGGCCGTGCTGGTAGCCGAGCGGGTCGAACCCGCCCCGCACCCTGGACGACGCCAGCGTCGAGAAGTGCTGCGCCATGAACTCGCCGATCTGCTGTTCCTGCGAGCGCAGGACCGGCAGGTACGTGTCGGCCTGGGCTTCGGCTGTGTCGAAGGCCGTCCGGTTGGCGGCCGCGAGTCGATCGTCGATCCGGCCGGTGAAGCCTTGCAGGAACGCGGCCCGAAACGACTGGGACCTGGTCCGGCTGCCTGGCGGGGCGGTGGCGGCGGCTTCGGTGAGGGCGTGGTGGGCCTGGACCAGCAGGGAGGTGAACAGCAGTTCGACCGTCTCCAAGTCTCTCGAGAAGCCGATGACGCTGGACATCTCCACGTCGGAATGGAGGACGGCCCGGCAGCGTGAGTGGGCCGCGATGACCTGCAACAGCAGCGCTTTGGCGTTCAGGTAGGGCGGGTCGATGGGGATGCGGACCACGCCCGGGGTTGCGGGGCCGGACGCCGACCCGGTCAGCATCGCCTGGTCGAGGGCGTGCTTGGTCATGAGTTCCTGGGCCTTGGCCGTGAAGGCGATTGCCTCCGATTCGTAGGTGGTGGATTCTGCCTTTGCCAGCAGGGCACGTACCCGTTCCAGTTTGGGGTTTGCCGACGCAGCTGCGCTGTCGGTGGCCCGCAGCACCGCAGATCGGCGGCCCGAGGGTGGCGGCAGCAGGGGTTCCAGAGCCGGGATCCCGGACAGGATCGTCACGAACCGGTGGATCAGTTTCAGCCAGTCGGGGGTGGACGCCGCCCACGTGGCCAGCCAGCCTGACCCGGCCACCCTGGGCAGCCCGGCAGCGTCCCACTGCCGGAGCCAGCTGGGGTCGTTCACGGTGGGCCCGACCCGCGAGGCACGCTCCGCCGCCACGACGACCCGGGCAAGCTGCCCCACGGGCGACTTCCCGCGACGACCCTGGATGCGGATCAGTTCCGTGGGCTGCCAGCCGCCCCTGCCGTAGACGTCGCGCAGCCAGGCCAGCAGCACTGGTTCGGCGTCGGCCAGGAACACGGCGGGATCGATCTCGTCCGCCTTGGCGCGCCAGATCGCGTAGATCATGCCGGCACGAGCCCGGTCAAGGACTTCTGCGGTGGTGATGCGCGGCGGCGATTCTGGCCACTCGAAGCACCCCGACCCCGTGTCCGGGCCACCCGGCCGGCGGCCGTCCCCGGCATCGCCCCTGGCTCTGTGCCTGGCTCGCTCCTTGGCGCGCGCGGCTCGCTTCTCACGGTTTCGACGACTCATGCGGACGAGGCTAGCGACGCCGCCTGACAAAACCCGGCCCGCCGATGGCTGGCTATCAGACGGCGGCTGCGGCGGCCCGCCGGGCATTGTCCCGGCGCCGGGTGCCCGCGGTCCGATCGACAGCATCAGCGCCGACGGGCCGGGCGGCGGGGGAGTCATTGACGTAGTCGCCGGTGTACTGGTAGTAGACCGAGCCCGGCCCCGACTTGGGGACCTTGTTCAGAACCACACCCAACGGCTTGGCGTTGGCCTTGTTCAGGTTGTCCAAGGCCTGCTCGAGCATGTCGTAGGTGGTCGCGCCGATGCTCACCACAACCAGGGCTCCGTCAGCCTGGGTGCTGAGCACGGTGGAGTCGGTGACCGGCAGCACCGGCGGGGAGTCGATGATGACCATGGCGTCGCTGGTGAGGGTGTTGATGAGTTGACGCATCTTGTCGGAGCCAAGCAGTTCGCTCGGGTTGGGCGGGATCGGGCCGGCCGCCATCACCTGCAGGTGGTCGGACCCGGCCACCGGTTGCAGCACGTCGGTGTGGTGGGCGCGCCCGGACAGCACGTCGGACAGGCCAGCGTCGGGCAGCAGCTCAAAGGTCGACGCGACATGGGGACGCCGCCCCTATCGTGGAATGGGTGTCCACGGCCATCGACATATACCCGGCGACCGACCTCATGCCATTGGTCGAACAAACTCGCGCGCGGACTCAGGAGCTCTTCCAGCAACTGCTTGACCGACGTGGCATCGTGTCCAAGATCGAAGTCAAGGCGTTCTGCCCGAATGCCGAACCTGGGCCAATCCGCTACGCGGCCGACGAGCTGCGCTGGCACCAAGGGCTGGACCTTGGCTTTGGCTACTGGATCAACGGCGAGTGGGACTCCAGTTCCTGGCCGAGTTGCGTCGCGGTTGAAGCGGATGATTTTGTCACAGAGGAGGACACAGTGTGGCCATTTCTCTGGTCGCCCGAGTTCATCGGCTGCCGCACGATCATCGACGACTTCGAGGGAGTCGTTCCTGCACCCAAGCTCGGTCAGCTTCTCACCCAAGACCATTACTGGTACGAGTACCGCAACGCGGGAGGTCCGGCGGTCGCTTCGACAGGCTACGGCCTCGTAGCCGCGGCGCTCGCCGAGGCAACCGACGGTGTCCTTGCGTCCTCCGATAGCGCCTTCGACATCGAGCACAACGGTGAGACTGCCGAGCAATTCCTCTCCTGGTGGGGTGACCGACAGGTCGACTGGTACGGGCCGGAGCGCTTCTTAGCTGACGGACCTGGATTTGAGACCTGACTACCCTCTGGGTAGTTGATGCCTGTGATGAGGCCGCGGACGCTGACCCTCTTCGCTTTGACTGCAAAGCGAAGAGGGGTCCAGGGGACGCAGCGCCAGTACCTCTACGCCTGCCGGTCCGTCGAGCCTCAAATGGTGGTTGTGAAGCCGCCGTCGACGTTGATGGTCCATCCGCTTACATAGTCGGACGCCTTGCTGGCCAGGTAGATGGCTGCTCCCATGAGGTCGTCCAGACTTCCCCAGCGTCCCGCTGGGATGCGGTCTGTGACCTTGTTGTAGAACTTGGGGTCGGCGCGCAGCTCGCGGTTGACTTCGGTGGCAAGGAAACCTGGGCAGATCGCGTTGCACTGGATGTTGTGCTCGCCCAGTTCGTTGGCGAAGACCTTCGTCAAGCCGATGATGCCGTGCTTGGCGGTGGTGTAGGGCGGGCAGTGCTTGTCGGCGGTGAAGGACAGGGCCGAACCGATGTTGATGATCTTGCCGCCGCCCTGATTCATCATGACCAGAGCCACTCGACGACCCAGGAAGTAAGAGGTGTTGAGGTCGAGTTCGATGCAGGCCCGGTAATCCTCGTCCCGATACTCCTCGAACTTGCCGAACTTGCTGATGCCAGCGTTGTTGACCAGGACATCGATGCGGCCGAACTTGGCGAGGCAGTCCTCGACGACTTGGTCCATGTAATCCGGGTCTGTCAGGTCACCTTGCAGGAAGGCCACCTTGCGGCCCTCCGCCTCAACAACCTGCTTGACCTCGTCGACCTCGGGAGTGAAGTGCGGAATGTAGACGTCCGCACCTGCCTTGGCGAATGCCGCGGCGTACGCCAGACCCAGACCCGTGTTGGCGCCGGTGACCATGGCCACCTTGCCATCGAGTCTGAAGTAGTCCATCGAGAAGCGGGCGATTTCTTCGTTCACGTGTATGAGCTCCTTGCTGGGATTCGAGCGTTCAGCGCTCAGTTGGTCTCGAACACCGAGCGAACGAGTGCGATCGCTTCGGCGGCCACCTGGTGCGGGTCGGTGTAGGTCTGTCGCCAGATCGCCAAGCCATTGGCGACCGGTGCGTCGAGGAATTGCCGGGTGAAGGCTTCCAGACCGATACGGCCGGCGTATCCAGCGTCCTTGGCCGCCTGCAAAGCGTCCCGGACGTCGACGGCGCCGGTGAGCAGTGAGCCGCGCCCGGATTGGCCCAGTTCGAGGTAACCCAGCCACGTCACCGTGTCGCGAATGGCCTTGCCCATGTCGGCTTCCTCGATGCCCATGTGGTAAGTGTCCAGATGGACTTTCAAGTTGCTCGAGTTCGCCTGCTGCACATATGCGACAGCCTGCTCGGCGGTGTTGAGCATCGCCGTCTCGTAGCGGTTCACCACTTCAAACGTCATCACGATCCCGGCGGAGCGGGCGTACTCGGCTACCTGGCCGAGTATTTCGCTGGAGGCAGCCAGGCGCTCCCGGCTGAAGGGCTCACTGCGCTCCCCGAAGACCGCGTAGGAGACGCCGTTCAGCTGGTCGGCACCGAGTTCGTGGGCGAAGTCGACGGTGGCCTGAGTATTTGACGGCTTGAGCGCCGGGGGTTCGTGTGGTTGGGCGCCGGGGTTGGTGCGGTTGAGCGCCAACGGTGGTGTGGGTGGGGGCCACTGCTGGCGCTCACCCGGCGGTCAGGCCTGTGAGGCGGTGTGTTCTCGCATGTTGTAGGTGCCGGTTTCGATCCAGATGGTGTTGTGGACGATTCGGTCCATGATGGCGTCGGCGTGGACTCCGGCGCCGAGGCGGGCGTGCCAGTCCTTCTGTTGGTATTGGGTGCAGAAGACGGTGGACGTTTCGCCGTAGCGGCGTTCCATCAGTTCCAGCAGCATGCCGCGCATGGATTCGGTGGGCCGGTCGAGCAGCCATTCGTCGATGACCAGGACGGTGAAGGCGGCGTATTTGCGCAGGAACTTGCCGGCTCCGCCGGGTTGTTCCTGGGCTGCGGTCCAGGCTTCTTCGAGGTCGGGCATGCGGATGTAGTGGGCCCGGATCCGGTGTTCGCAGGCCCGTTTGGCCAGGGCGCATCCCAGGTAGGACTTCCCTGAGCCGGTGAAGCCCTGGAACACGACGTTTTGCTGGCGGGTCACGAATGAGCAGGCGCCCAGGCTGGCCAGCACGCCGCGGTCCAGGCCGCGTTGTTCGGCCAGGTCGATGCGGCGCAGGTCGGCGTTGGGGTAGCGCAGCCCGGCCCGCCGGATCAGGCCCGTGACCTTGAATCGCATCAGGTTTCGTGCCGCTGCTATACGGGTTGCGGCTCTCGGTTGAGGGTCGCGTAGTAGTGCTGTTCGTACTCTACTGGGGGCACGTTGCCCAGGGTGCTGTGCAGGCGCCGGTTGTTGTACCAGTCGACCCAGCCGGCGGTGGCGTACTCGACGTCGGCGATGGTCTTGTAGGGCCCTTCGTGGAAGACCGTGGTGCGCACACACTCGGCCTTGTAGAGCCCGTTGATGGTCTCCATCAGGGCGTTGTCGTAGGCTTATC
>NZ_JBASCI010000045.1:0-3411 GCF_049651565.1 Brooklawnia sp. | reverse complement strand
GGCGGCGGTCGACTCCCAACGCGCCCCCCAGGTTCCATACGGGGCGGGACGACAGGCGGCGCAGGCCGGCGCGTCCGCCATGATCGACGTCTCCGACGGCCTGCTGGCCGACCTGCGGCACATCGCGGACGCCAGCAACGTCGGGGTCGACCTCGACAGCGCCCGGTTCGTCATCGCCGAACCGGTGGCCGCAGTGGCCACCGCGCTGGGTCGTGACCCCCTCGGCTTCGTGCTGACCGGCGGGGAGGACCACGCCATGGCCGCCACCTTCGACCCGGGGCGGGTGCCGGCAGACTGGGACGTGGTCGGCCGGGTCGTCGAGGTCGACCCGGTTGCCGGCCCCCAGGTACTGGTGGACGGCCACGCCTGGGAGGGCGAACAGGGCTGGCAGCACTTCCGCTGACCTCGGCGTGGTCAGGAAAACGGCCAGCCGGGGCTGGGGTAATCTGCCCCCATGGCGACCCGCGCGTCTTCCCCGGCGCGGCCTCGTGGTTCGACGTCCCGTTCCAGTGGGACGAAACCGGCGAGTTCGCGAGCGTCCGGCAGTACCACCAGATCTTCGTCCCGCTCTCCCAGCCGGACGAAGGCCAAGCCGACCCCACCCAAGCGCGGCGACCAACCCAACATGGTGGTCAGCGCAGCACGGGGGCTGTGGCGCGGAAGTGCCCGCGCGCTGGGCACGCTGGCCCGCAGTATGGGCGGCGACGTGCAGGCCAGGGATCCGGCAGTGCGTCGCGACGGCGTCGGGTTGGGCTGCTTCCTGCTCGCCCTGCTGATGGCCGCCGGGTTCTGGCTGAACATCCCCGGACTGATCGGTGAATGGCTGCGAATCGGGGTCTCCTGGACGGTGGGGCTGACCTCCTACGCGCTGCCGGCCATCTTCCTGGTGATGGGTATGCGCACCCTGCGCAACCCGCTGAACAACGGCCCGGCCGGACGCCAATGGGTCGGCTGGGGGTTCCTGCTGTTCGGGCTGCAGGGCATCATCAACCTGACCCGGGTTCCGCTGCCGGCACCAGGTGACCCGGCGACGATGAGCCGCTTCGGCGGGATCATCGGCTACATCTCGAGTTCGATGATGAGCCAGTTGCTGCCGGTCTGGCTGTCGGCGTTCGTGCTGGCGCTGGTGGCGTTGTTCGGGCTGATCGTGGTGATCGGCAAGCCGATCGCCGAATGGGTTGAGCTGTTCCACGGCATCTACGAGTGGTTCGCGCGCAAGGTGCGCGCCGGCCGGCACGCCCGGGCCGAGAAGCTGCGCTACGGGGTGGACGAAGCCTACGACAGCCCCCTGGTCGAGGGCTCGGTGCGTGCCCTGACCTCCGGGCGAGCCGACGAGGCCGACCCTGAGGGTGCCGAACACGACAGCACCGAACTGCCCTCGACGCCGGTGCTGGTGGGCCGCAAGGCGACGGCAGCCCCCGATCCAGCGCCGGAACTGGCGGCACCACCGCACACCCCGGCACCACAGCGGGTAGAGCAGCTGGCGCTGTCGGGCGACATCGTCTACACCCTGCCCGACCCGGCACTGTTGAAGCCGGGCACCGTGCCGAAGGCACGCACCGAGGCGTCCGACGCCATCGTGCACAAGCTCACCGACGTCTTCGCCGAGTTCGAGATCGACGCCCGGGTGACCGGCTACACCCGCGGCCCGACCGTCACCCGCTACGCCATCGAGGTGGGCAGCGGGGTCAAGGTCGAGAAGGTGACCGGGCTGTCCAAGAACATCGCCTACGCGGTGGGCTCGGCCGACGTCCGAATCCTCGCCCCGATCCCGGGCCGCTCGGCGATCGGCATCGAAATCCCGAACAAGGACAAGGAAGTCGTCTCGCTGGGTGACGTGCTGCGCAGCCAAAAGGCCCGCAACGACCACCATCCGCTGACCGTGGGGCTCGGCAAGGACGTCGAGGGCGGTTACGTGTTGGCCAACGTCGCCAAGATGCCGCACCTGCTGGTCGCCGGCGCGACCGGCTCGGGCAAATCGAGCTTCATCAACTCGCTGATCACCTCGGTGATGATGCGGTCCACCCCCGATGAGGTGCGGATGATGCTGGTCGACCCCAAGCGGGTCGAGCTGACCCACTACGACGGCATCCCGCACCTGGTCACCCCGATCATCACCAACGCCAAGAAGGCCGCCGACGCCCTGCAGTGGGTGGTCGCCGAGATGGACCAGCGCTACGACGACCTCGCCGCGTTCGGCTTCCGGCACGTGGACGACTTCAACAAGGCGATTCGGGCCGGCCAGGTGCAACTGCCGCCGGGCAGCGAACGGGTGCTGGCGCCCTACCCCTACCTGCTGGTGGTGGTGGACGAGCTGGCCGACCTGATGATGGTCGCTCCCCGCGACGTGGAGGACTCGATCGTCCGGATCACCCAGCTCGCCCGGGCCGCCGGCATCCACCTGGTACTGGCCACCCAGCGTCCCTCGATCGACGTGGTCACCGGGCTGATCAAGGCCAACGTGCCCAGCCGGCTGGCCTTCGCGACCAGCTCGATGACCGACTCGCGGGTCATCCTCGACCAGCCGGGCGCTGAGAAACTGGTCGGCCAGGGCGACGGGCTGTTCCTGCCGATGGGCGCGTCCAAACCGATGCGGGTGCAGGGTGCCTGGGTCACCGAGGCCGAGATCCGTGAGGTCGTCGAGTTCATCAAGAGCCAGTTGGAGCCGCAGTACCGTCCCGAGGTCGCTGCCGCGACCGAAGCGGCACCAAAGGTCGCCGAGGACATCGGTGACGACCTCGAGCTGGTGCTGGACGCCGCCCGGCACGTAGTCGAGCTGCAATTGGGCTCCACGTCGATGTTGCAGCGCAAGCTGCGGATCGGCTTCGCCAAGGCGGGTCGTATCATGGACATCCTTGAGAACCGCGGTTTGGTTGGGCCGTCCGAGGGCAGCAAGCCGCGCGATGTTCTCGTCAAGCCCGACGACCTGGATGAGGTGCTGGCCGACCTGGCCAATGGAAGATGACATCGGTACACCTGGTGAGCCTGGGTTGCTCACGCAACGACGTCGACTCCGAGGAGCTGGCCGCCCGGCTGGACTCCGAGGGGTTCCAGCTGATCGACGCCCCGGCCGCCGCCGAGGTCATCATGGTCAACACCTGCGGCTTCATCGAGCAGGCCAAGAAGGACTCCATCGACACCCTGCTGGCCGCGGCCGACCACAAGTCGACCGGCTCTGCCAGGGCAGTGGTGGCAGTCGGCTGCCTGGCCGAACGCTACGGGCGCGAACTCGCCGAGGCGCTGCCGGAGGCCGACGCGGTGCTCGGCTTCGACAACTACCCGCAGATCGCCGAGCGGCTGCGCGCCATCCTGGCCGGCGCCCACATCGGGTCCCACGTACCCACCGACCGGCGCACCCTGCTGCCGATCGCGCCCATCGCCCGGCAGACAGCCGCCGGGCAACCGGTGCAC
>NZ_JBASCI010000044.1:0-3371 GCF_049651565.1 Brooklawnia sp. | reverse complement strand
GGCCGGGGGACTGCGCAGCCTGCGCCTGGGCGGCCACCGCATCGCCACGGTCGCCGTCCAAGACGGCGTCACCTGGGTGGACGACTCCAAGGCCACCAACCCGCACGCCGCGAACTCGTCGATGAGTGCGTTCGAGTCCATCGTCTGGATCGCCGGCGGACAGGCCAAGGGCACCAGCTTCGACGACCTGGTCGCCACCCACGCCGACCGGTTGCGGGCTGCGGTGCTGCTCGGCGTGGACCGCCAGGTGATTGCGGACGCGTTGGGTCGACACGCCCCCGACGTCCCCGTGGTCGTGATCGATCGCGCCGACACTGGAGCCATGGTCGACGCCGTGGCGTCGGCGGCCGGCTTCGCCCAACCGGGCGACACCGTGCTGTTGGCACCCGGCTGTGCCAGCAAGGACATGTGGAGCGGATACGACGCTCGAGGTGACGACTTCGCGGCGGCGGTGAGCGACTGGTACCGACAGGGAGGACGCAGGTGAGCGCAGCGATCGACGCCAGGCGCCCGAACAACCGGCCACGTCGTGGCCGCGATAGCCTGCTGGAGACCGGCCTGGCCCGCTTCGGCACCGGCGGCGACTCCGGCCTGGCCCGGGCGCTGTCGCACCCGCTGGCCGACTACTACTTGGTGCTCGCCACCACCACCCTGCTGGTCGGGCTCGGGGTGCTGATGGTGCTGTCGGCGTCCTCGGTGTGGTCGTCGGTGACCAACCAGGGCGACGCCTACTACTACCTGGTCCGGCAGGTCGCCTTCCTGTGCGTCGGGGTGCCCACCGCCTGGTGGCTGTCCCGGCGCCAACCCACGGTGCTGATGGCGCTCGGCTGGATCGGCATGGTGGTCAGCATCGTGCTGCTCGTCCTGGTCTTCACCCCCCTGGGCATCGAGTCGTACGGCAACCGGGCCTGGCTGAGCGTCGGCGTGCTGGGCACCATCCAGCCGTCCGAGTTCGCCAAGGCGTCCCTGGTGCTGTGGACCGCGGCGGTGCTGGCCAACCGCACCCGCACCCTCGGCGACCCGAAGCGGCTGCTCTTCCCCTCGCTGCTCGGCTTCGCCGTCATCGAGGGTCTGGTGCTGTTGCAGCACGACGTCGGGACCGCGCTGATCATCGCCCTGATCATGTTCGGGATGTTCTGGTTCGTCGGCGCCCCGCTGCGGGTGCTGCTGGCCTTGGGCGGGGTGGCCGTGGTCGGCGTCGGGGCGCTGGTGGCCACCGACCCCGAGCGGATGACCCGCATCTTCGCCTTCCTGGACCCGACCGCGGCCGCCAGCGACCAGCCGATGAACGCCATCTACGCCCTGGCGTCCGGCGGCTGGTGGGGGCTGGGGCTCGGCGCCTCCCGGCAGAAGTGGGGCGGGCTCTACAACGGCGCCCAGACCGACTACGTCTTCGCAGTCCTCGGTGAGGAGATGGGCCTGATCGGCAGCCTGTTCGTGCTGCTGCTGTTCTTCGTCCTGGGCTTCGCCGGGCTGCGGATCGCTGCCCGCTCCACCAGCAAGTTCCTCAGCTACACCGCGGCCGGGATGACCGCCTGGATCATCTGCCAGGCCGCGATCAACATCTTCGTCGTGATGCGCATGCTGCCGGTGGTGGGGGTGCCGCTGCCGTTCCTCAGCCAGGGTGGTTCGGCGCTGCTGGCCAACCTGGTCGCCGTCGGGGTGCTGCTCAGCGCCGCCCGGCAGGAACCCGGGGCGGCCAGGCTGCTGGCATCCGGCCGGCGCCCCCGGCAACCACGGCTGACCAGCGTGATAGACGGGCCACAGCCACGCGACTGAGGACGCCCGCCGGCTCCCCGCGCCGGTGTCGTTGGGCGACGGCCCGGCCGAACGGTGTCAGACTTGAGGTGCGCGCAGCCCCCAGAAGTCGGATGATCGGAGAGCGTTCATGGTGAGTGTCGTGCTGGCCGGTGGTGGTACGGCAGGCCACACCTCGCCGCTGATCGCGACCGCCGAGGCGATCAGGGCGGCCGAACCCGATGCCCGGATCACCTGCATCGGTACCGCCCGCGGCCTGGAGACCCGCGTCATACCGGAGGCCGGGCTCGACCTGCAACTGGTGCCGGCCGTCCCGCTGCCACGCAAGCCGAGTCTCGACCTGCTGAAGGTGCCGGCCCGGCTGGCCGGCGCCGTCCGGGCCGCCGCCCGCATCCTTCGGGAGGCCGACGCGGACGTGCTGTGCGGCTTCGGCGGTTACGTGGCGATGCCGGCCTACCTGGCGGCCCGCCGGTTGGGAATCCCGGTGGTCATCCAGGAGCAGAACGCCGTGCCGGGCATCGCCAACAAGGTGGCCTCCCGGTTCGCCGCGGCCGTCCTCACCTCGTTCCCCGGCACCCCGCTGCGCGGCGCCAGGTTCGAGGGGTTGCCGGTGCGCAGCGAGATCACCGACCTGGCGCAGGCCGGCCGCACCACCCGGCAGGCCGACCAGCGCGACCGCTTCGGCCTGCACCCGCAACTGCCGGTGCTGCTGGTCAGCGGCGGCTCGCAGGGCGCCCGCAGCCTGAACAACGCCACCGTGGACGCCGCCGACCGGTTGCTCGCCACCGGCGTCCAGGTGCTGCACGTCTGGGGCAACAAGAACTTCCACGACGGCCTCACCGAACGGGTGGACGAGGGTAACGGGGCGCGGTACCTGCCGCTGGCCTACGTCGACCACATGTCGGACGCCTATGCCGCCGCCGACCTGATGCTGGCGCGCTCCGGCGCCGGAACCGTGGTCGAAACCGCGGTGGTGGGGCTGCCGACCATCCTGGTACCGCTACCCATCGGCAACGGCGAGCAGGCCAGGAACGCCCAGCCGCTGATCGACGTCGACGCGGCCGTCATGGTGCCCGACGCCGAACTGACCAGCGACCGGCTGGTCACCGAGGTGGGCGCACTGTTCGGCGACCCCGGCCGACTGGCCCGGATGTCGGGCGCGGCCCAGCAACTGATGCGCCCGGGCGCGGCCGACCGGGTGGCCCAAGTCCTGCTGCGGGTTGGAGGAGCGCTGTGAGCCTGCACGAAGTCGTCGACCTGGTCCCCGCCGACCAACTGAACGCCCTCCACTTCATCGCCATCGGCGGTGCCGGGATGAGCGGGATCGCCGAGCTGTACCACCGGCTCGGCCACCCGGTGAGCGGTTGCGACCGTGCCGATTCGCCGACCCTGCGCCAACTGGCGGCGTCCGGGCTGGCCACGGCGATCGGCCACGACCCCGGCCACCTTGCCGGGGTCGACACGGTGGTGATCTCGTCCGCCATCCGGCAGGACAATCCCGAACTGGTCGCCGCCCGCCAACAGGGCCGACGGGTCTGGCACCGCAGCACCGCGCTGGCCGCGCTGATGCTCGACAAGCGCTCGGTGGCGGTGGCCGGCGCGCACGGCAAGAC
>NZ_JBASCI010000043.1:0-1570 GCF_049651565.1 Brooklawnia sp. | reverse complement strand
TGATGGGCCTCGGAGTTTCCGGACAGGTATTTTGTGTTTGTTTACGCTGCTACGAGTGTGTTTTGGTGTTCTTCGCGGACCTGTCTGGGGGTCTTGTAGGCGAGCGCTGAATGCCTACGTTTCGTATTGTAGTAGAGTTCGATGTACCGCACAATATCCCGGCGGGCATGCCGACGCGTGGGATACCGGGTACGGTGAACGAGTTCGTTCTTCAACACCCCGAAAAACGATTCCGCCATCGCATTATCGTAACAAATGCCGGTCCGCCCCACCGACCGGCGCATCCCACGATCCGCCAACACCCGACCGAACTCGGCAGAAGTGTAATTGCTGCCGCGGTCGGAATGGAAAATCGCGTCCGGTTCGATCCGGTGATTCCGGTGGGCCATGGCGATCGCGGCCGTGACCAGCGGGGTCCGGTAGTGGTCGGCCATCGCCCAACCCACCACCTCCCGGGTACAGCAGTCGATCACCGTCGCCAAGTACAACCAACCCTGCCAAGTGGCCACATAGGTGATGTCGCCGACCAGCTTGACTCCGGGACGGTCCGCGGTGAAGTCCCGACCAACCAGGTCCGGGATCACCCCGGCCTGATCATCGGCGGCGGTCAGGCAGTGCCGCCACGGCCGCGGCTGACACGGCCGCAGGCCCATCTCCCGCATCAGGGCACGCACCAACTCCGGTGAGGCCGGCACCCCCCAACCGGCCAGGTCGGCGTGCACCCGGCGGTAGCCGTAAGTCTGCTTGGAGTCCTCGAACGACTTGGCGATGATCAGCTTCAACTCCTCGCGGCGCCGGGCGGTGGCCGAGGCGGACCGGTCCCGCCACTCGTAGAACCCCGACCTCGACACCCCCAACAACCGGCACATCACCGTGATCGAGGCAGCCAAGGGGTTGAAAGTTCGCTGATTGCTGGCGTACTCGGCGTCGATGAACTCGAACTTGTCGCTCACCGATGCTCCTTGGCGAAGTACGCCGCCGCTTTTTTCAAGAACTCATTCTCGATCCGTATTTCACGGTTCTCGCGTTCCAGTTCCCGTAGTCTCGCCCGCTCCGGAACGGAAAGCTCCGGCTCGTCACCGGCATGCTCGCGCCGATACTCATTCACCCAATTCCCCAAGGTCTGCTCAACAACCCCGAGTTCCCGAGCAACCTGCGCCACCGGCCGAGACGTATCAATAACCAACCGGACCGCTTCGGCCTTGAACTCAGCAGAATAACTCCGCCGATTCCCCATACCATCTTCCTTCCAGATAATCCCCCGATCCTACGGGGGGCCCTGTCCGGCAGCCTCGGGGCACCTCAACCCTTGCCCGGTTGCTGCGCTCTGATGGCGGGATCTGTTGCGGTGATGTGCACGACCAGGGTGTGGGTGGGCAGGGTGTGCTGCCCGAACGCGGTGCGGGCGAGGATGCCGACCGCGGCGGCGCGGCGGGCGTCCAGGTCGCTGCCGCCGGCGGCGGTGGGGTCGTTGGGCAAGCTGTTGGCGATCCGGTTGATCGCCTGGTCGAAGTCGATCCCGTCGGCGGCGTCCAGCAGCCCCCACATCGCCACATGCCCGTCGTTGATC
>NZ_JBASCI010000042.1:0-9832 GCF_049651565.1 Brooklawnia sp. | reverse complement strand
CAGCTCGCCTCCGCCTCCGATCCGCTGGCAGGCTGACCCGGCTCACTGGCCGGGGCCGAGGTCTGGGCGGCAACCGTGGTGGGTCGCGACGGCACCGACGTCAACCCGCTCTCGGCCGGCCCGGGTGTCGAGGCGCACCCGGTGGCCAGACCCAGCGCGGCGACCAGCAGCAGCGTCCCCCACCGCAACCCGCTCACTGGCGGCCAGACCGCTCCGCGGCCAGCTTCAGCAGACCCAGCAGCGCATTCTCGACCACCTCGGTCAGCGCCGGATGGATCCAGTACGGCGCCCGCGCGATGTCCTCGATGCGCTGGTTGAACGTCATCGCCTGCACCAGCGGGTGGATCAACGAAGTCGCCTGCGGCCCGATGATGTGCGCGCCGAGCAACTGCTCGGCAGCCGGGTCGCTGATCAGCTTCACGCAGTGCTCCTGGTCGTTCAGCGCCCAGCCGTAGGCCACCCACGCGTACTCGTGGACGTAGCTGAGGTACTCGATGCCGGCCGCGTTGAGCTCCGCCTCGGTGAGCCCCACCGTGGCCACCTCCGGCTCACCGAAGACACCCTGCGGGAGGAACCGTTCGTCCTTGGCCTGCAACGGGCGACCATCCCGCTCGGCCAGCAGGTTCTGCTTGACCACCCGGGCCTGGCGGTTGGCGAGGTGCTTTAGCATGTGGGACGAGCAGACATCGCCGAGCGCCCAGATGTGCTGGACGCTGGTGCGTTGGTACTGGTCCACCGGTACGAAGCCCATCGGGTCGGGCGTGAGGCCGGCGTTCTCGATCCGCAACTGGTCACCGTTCGGGATCCGGCCCAGGCAGACCAGCACCGCGTCGGCCTCGTAGGTGTACTCGATGCCGGTGGCGTCCTGCGTGCTCAGCACCACACCACCGCTGTCGCCCGGCTCGAGCAGCGTGACCTGCTGGTTGAGCCGCAGCACCATCCGGCGGGCCATCGCTTCGGTGACCCGGCTGGCGACCTCGGCGTCATGGTGGCGCAACAGCGGCTCACTACGGGTGATGATCGACACCTGGCAGCCCATGCCGGCGAAGATGTGGCCGAACTCCACCGCCTCCACGCCACCGCCGAGGATCACCAGCTTCTTCGGCAGTTCCTCGATCCGCATGATCGTCTCGGAGGTGTGGACGAACGCCTGCAGGTACGGCTCGTCGAAGCCGGGCACCTCCGGCATCCTCGGCCGCGATCCGGCCGCGATCACGATCCGGTCGGCGGTGATTTGGCGCTGCCCCACCCGGATGGTGCGCTCGTCGACGAAGGTGGCCCGCCCGGTCAGCACCTGCACGTTCGGGCGGCTCTCCAGCCCGGCCAATCCCTCCTCGGCGACCGCATCGGTGCGGCCGAAGGTGCGCTGCTGGATGGCCTTGAAGTCGGCGCCACCGAACTCGACGTCCACGTCGACGCGGCGGGCGTCGGTGGGCGCGAGGGCGTATCGCGCCGGGTAGGCGAACATCTTGCTGGGGATGCAGCCGGCATTCAGGCAGGTGCCGCCGAAGATGTGGATCGGGCCCACGCCGTTGTCGACCAGCGCGATCTGCCAGTCGTTGATGTCATCGTCGATCAGGCTCAAGCCCGAGCCCGAACCGATGATGCACAGGTCTACGTGGTCGGGTCGCGGCCCGGTGCTGGACTCCATGTCGTCATCATGTCAGACTCCGCCGACAGCACTCCAACACGCCAGCGGCACCGTCACTTGCGGCGACGGGTGCGGCGTTGGGACGGCCTCCTGACCGGTTCGCCGCGGGCGATCAGCTCGGCGCGGCGGGCGGCCGCGAACTCGGCCAGGGCGTCCACCAGTTCGATGTCGGTCGGGTGCTCGGGCACCACGTCGACGCGCAGCCCGTGCTCTTCACAGGACGCCACGGTGGCCGGCCCGATCGCGGCCACGATCGTGCCGGTGTGCGGCTTGCCGGCGATGCCGACCATGTTGCGCACCGTGGACGCCGAACTGAACACCACGGCGTCGAAGCGTCCGGCCTTGATCGAATCGCGGATCTCCGGCGGCGGCGGGGCCGCGCGAACGGTCCGGTAGGCGATCACCTCGTCAACCTCCCAGCCCAGCGCGGTGATTCCGGACACCAGCGCATCGACCGCGATGTCAGCCCGTGGCACCAGGATCCGGTTGATCGGGTCGAGGATGTCGTCGAAGACCGGGAACTCGGCGGCCAGCGCTTCGCCGCGCTGCTCGCCCTCGGGTACCAGGTCGGGCGTGATTCCCCAGCTGCGCAGTTCCTCAACCGTGCTGTGGCCGATCGCCGCGATCCGCAGCCCCGAGAACGCCCGCGAGTCCAGACCCAGCTCACCGAGCCGCTCGGTCACCGCCCGCACCGCGTTGGCGGAGTTGAAGATCGTCCACTGGTAGCGCCCGTCCACCAGTCCCTGGATGGCCCGCTCCATCGGCTGCGGATTCCGCGGCGGTTCCACCGAGGTGGTGGGCACCTGCACCGGAATCGCGCCGTGGTGCTCCAGGCGGCGCTCCATCACCCCGGATGAACGCTTCGTCCGGGGCACCAGCACCTGCCAGCCGAAAAGCGGCTTGGACTCGTACCAGTTCAGTCGGGGGTCGCGCTGGGCGGCGCTACCCACCACGATCGCCACCTGTTCGTCCTCGTACCCGGCGACAGCCTCGGGAAGTTCGGCGAGGGTGCTCTCCAGCGACCGCTGGCTGCTGGATGCGTAGTTCAGGGTGACCAGGGCGGGCGTGTCGGCCGGCAGCCCGCGCTGCCGGATCTGCTCGGCCAGCTCGCTGACCTGTTCGACCCGCACCAGCGCCATGATGTTCGGCTGGGACTCCACCAGCTCCGGATCCTGCGCCAGCCGCCACATGCCGTTGCCCTGGCTGACCCCGGCAGAGGTGAGCGCCAGCGACGCCTTCGGCAGCCCCGGCACGATATCCAGCCGGACGCCTCGTTCGGCCAGCGCGCACGCCAGCGTCCCGGCCTGCCCGTCGGCCATCGGATCACCGGCAACCAGCCAGGCGACGGTCAACCCGGAGCCGGCCAGCTGGGCGATCTTGTCCAGGTCGGGTTCGTCGCCGGCCAGCAGCAGCGGGGTGTGCGGGTCCTGGTTGACCTCCGGTTCGGCCAGCAGGTCGGCATCGACATCGGGGTTGAGTACCACCACGTCGGCGTCCGAGATCGTCTTGAGGCCTTCGAGGGTCAACCGCAGTGGCCCACCGAGCCCGGTGCCGACGAAGACCACATGGCCAGGTGCGGTACGGGTCGGGCGGATCCGGCCGATCAGGTCGTCCGGATCACACTGCTCGACAGCGATTGCCGGCTGCTGTTCACTCAAAACGCGACTCCTCGAGAAACGATGCCGTCGACGACGACACACCGAAATCCCCCAGCCGAACCGCAGCCACGTCGGGACGGCTACGGCCTGGGGGATCCCTGCGACAGTCTGGTCAGCGGCCCGCGCGGCGCCGCTGGATGCGCGTCTTCTTCAGCAGCTTGCGATGCTTCTTCTTCGCCATGCGCTTGCGACGCTTCTTGATGACTGATCCCACTGTGTGCCTTTCGGAATTCCGATTCAACCCGCGCGCAAACGCGCGGAACGGTGCCAGGTGGCGGCACCGCGTCAGGTCAGCTTACCCGTCCGGTTCCGCTGTGAAAAACCAGCGATCGTTCGCGCTGGTCGTGGTCATCCCCGACTACGGTCGTGGGCAGCCCAGACCGCGGCGCTGATGGCTGCCCGCACGGCGTGGGCGTCCAGCTGCCGAATGGCGGCGGCGGTCGTGCCGCCCGGCGAGGTGACGCGTTCCCGCAGCACCGCGGGGTGCTCCCCGCCGGCGAGCAGTTGCGCCGAACCGAGGATGGTCTGCCGAACCAGTTCGTCGGATTGCTGCCGCGTCAAACCCAACTGGACGCCGGCCTCGATCATGGCCTCGGCCAGGTAGAAGACGTAGGCCGGCCCCGAACCGCTGACCGCGGTGACGGCGTCCTGCAGCGACTCGGGCAGCACGATCGCCCGGCCGACCGCGCCCATCAACCGCACCGCCAGCTGCAGCTGGTCGTCGGTAACCGCCTGGTTGGCTGACAGGGCGGCCATCCCGGCGCCGACCTGGGCCGGCGTGTTCGGCATCGCCCGGACGATCGGTGTGCCGGCCGGCAGGTGGTCGGCCAGTTCGGCGATGGTCACCCCGGCGCAGATGGACAGCACCAGGGTGCCCGGCTCGATGAGGTCGAACGCCTGGTCGAGCACCGCGGCGGCGTGGTTGGGCTTGACCGCCAGCACCAGCACCGCGGCACCGGGCAGCAGGTCGGCCAGCTCAGCGCTGACCGGGACGCCGAGTTCGTCGGCCAGTTGGGCCCGCCGCTCGGGCAGCGCCTCGACGATGCTGACCCGCGTCCAGTCGTCCCGCACCAGGCCGGACGCCAGCGCGCCGCCCATCACCCCGCCGCCGACGACCACCACCGGCAGCGTGCTGGTCGCCACGATCAGGCCCTGGCCAGCAGTTCCGCGATCTGGATCGCGTTCAGCGCCGCCCCCTTGCGCAGGTTGTCGCAGGCCACGAACATGGCCAGGCCGCGACCGCCCGGAACCGACTGGTCGACCCGGATCCGGCCGACCAGGCTCTCGTCCACTCCGGCGGCCTGCCGCGGGGTGGGGACGTCGACCAGCCGCACCCCGGGGGCGTCGGCGAGCAACTCGGTGGCCTCGGCCGGGCTGATCGGGCGCTCGAACTCGGCGTTGATCACCAGGCTGTGGCCGGCGAAGACCGGGATCCGCACGCAGGTACCCGAGACCGCGAGGTTGGGCAGGTGCAGGATCTTGCGGGACTCGTTTCGGAGCTTCTGCTCCTCGTCGGTCTCGAGGCTGCCATCGTCGACCAGCGAGCCGGCGATCGGCACCGCATTGAACGCGATCGGGGCCACATAGGGGGCGTTGTCGACCGGGGCCAGCGCGTTGCCGTCGAAGGCCAGCCGGGCGAAGTCCTGCTCGACCGCCGCCAGGGTCTGGTCGCGCAGCGCCCGGACACCGGCCACCCCCGAACCCGAGGTGGCCTGGTAGGTCGCCACGATCAGCCGCTGCAGCCCGGCGGCCGCGTTGAGCGGTTTCAGGATCGGCATCGCGGCCATGGTGGTGCAGTTCGGGTTGGCGATGATGCCCTTCGGCGGGTTGATCGCGTCCTCCGGGTTGACCTCGGAGACCACCAGCGGCACGTCCGGATCCATCCGCCAGCACGAGGAGTTGTCGACCACGACCGCGCCGGAGGCGGCGACCTTCGGCGCGAACTCGCGGGAGGCGGTCTTGCCGGCGCTGAAGATGGCCACGTCCAGCCCACCGAAGTCGGCGGTGGCCATGTCCTCGACGGTCACCTCGGCGTCCCGCCAACCCAGCTTTCGTCCGGCCGACCGGGACGAGGCGAAGTACCGCATCTCGTCGACCGGGTAGTTGCGCTCGTCGAGCAGCGTCCGCATGACGTTGCCGACCTGGCCGGTTGCTCCGAAGACTCCAACACGCATGGCCGCAAGCCTAGCGCCCCGCCTCAGAGCCAATCGGCCACGCCGGCCAACAGCGCATAGCCGACGAAGGCGACCACGTCGATCAGGGCGTGCGCGATCATCAGCGGCCACAGGCGTCCGGTGCGGGTGTACAGCCAGCCCAGCAGCAGCCCGAACGCCAGGTTCGAGATGAAGCCGCCGAACCCCTGGTAGAGGTGGTAAGTCCCCCGGATCAGAGCGCTGACCACGACGATCACGGCTGGCTGCCAACCGGCCTGCCGCCACCTGGTGAACAGGTAACCGATCATCACGACCTCCTCCAGGCAGCCATTCATGAACGCGGCCAGCACATACATCGGGATCGTCCACCACGCCTCGGTCAGGTCGGCCATCACGATGGTGGTGTTGATGCCTAGCTGGCGGGCCAGCAGATAGAAGGCCAGCGC
Organism: Brooklawnia sp.; assembly: GCF_049651565.1. Classification (GTDB taxonomy): domain Bacteria; phylum Actinomycetota; class Actinomycetes; order Propionibacteriales; family Propionibacteriaceae; genus Brooklawnia. Next base: position 3,924 of record NZ_JBASCI010000042.1, on the reverse strand, counting down.
CGGACCCAGGATCACCGCGGCGATGCCGACGCCCCAGCCGATGTCACGGCCGAGCCGGCGGCCGTCCAGGCCGATCGCCCGCCACGGGGCGTGCGGGGGCGGCCAGATCCGCCACAGCGGTAGAGCGCCAGTGCCGGCTGGAAGAACGGGAAGGTGTTGTTGGCCAGCTGGTAGGCGAAGTCGAGCCACGGCCGGTCGGGGGTGACCGAGGCGTTCATCGTCGAGGTCTGCTCACCGAGCGGACGATCCGGGATGGTGAGCCGGTTGATGATGTTGAGCACCGAGTAGACCGCCGAACGTCCCAGTGACAACCCGAGGACGAGCACGGTCTCGGCCACCAGGAAGCGCCTGCCGCCGGCTGCGGTGGCAGGCACCTAACGCTTCCCCAACAGCGACCGCAGGAACAGCGCCACGTTGGCCGGACGCTCGACCAGCCCGCGCAGGTAGTAGTCATACCAGCCCGGCCCGAACGGGACGTAGGAGCGCGCCTGGTGCCCGATGTCGGCCAGCCGCCGCAACTCCAGCGGCCGCACCCCGTACAGCATCTGGAACTCGTAGCTGTCGGACGCCCGGCCGCTGCGCCGGACCAGTTCTTCGGCGATCGCGACCAGGCGGGGGTCGTGGGTGGCGACCAGCGGCACCGCCTGGCTGTTCATCAGCCGCCGCAGGCAGCGGACGTAGGCCAGGTCGATCTCGTGGCCGTTGCGGAACGCCTGGGCGCGGGACTCCTGGAAGGCGCCCTTGACCAGCCGGACCCGCACCCCGGGCATGGCGAGGTTGGCCAGGCCACGTTCGGTGCGGTGCAGCTCGGCCTGCACCGTGATGCCGGTGCGGGGCAGGTCCTGGATCAGTTCGGTCCACGCACCGAGGGTGGCGTCGGTGGTCTCGATGCCGTCCATGTCGAGGGTCGCCAGGGCGCCGGCGTTGCTTGCGGCCCGGGTGATCCGGCGGGCGGCCTCCAGCGCGAACGCCTCGCCGTCGCGTCCCAGGTCGAGCCCCAGCAGGCTGAGCCGGATCGACACCTCCGACACCCCGGCCAGGTCTTCGTCGACGAGCCGGGCGATCAGGTCGAGGTAGCCGGCCTGGTTGGTGCGGGCGTCGGCGAGTGCGGCCACCGGCAGCCCCAGGTACTCCACGCTGACCAGCAGGCCCTTGTCGACCAGCGAGTGCAGCACCGGCAGCACGTCGTCGAGGCGTTCCCCGGCGACGTAACGCGCCACCAGGTCGCGCACGGCGGGATTGGACACCGCCGCCCGACGCACCCGGTCGCGTCCGGCCCACCGCACCAACAGATCGCTCATGGCCGTTCTCCCCGCCCTGTCCTGCCCAGCATCAAGTGCCGCCGGGTCTGCTTGAGGCAATCTGCCAACTGCTGCTCGCGTTCCTCGTGGTCGGCGGCCCGGCGGGTGTTGATCTCGTGGATGATGTGGCCGCTGTACCGGCCGGCGGCGAGCCGTTCGACGACCTGCCAGGCGTCCTGGTTGCCCTCGCCGGGGAACAGGTGCTCGTCCCGGCTGGAACCGAGACCGTCGGTGAGGTGGACGTGTCGCAGCCGGTTGCCCCAGGCCTCCACGTAGTCCAGCGAGCTGGCCTGCGCAGTGGCGGCGTGCGACAGGTCAAGGGTGAGGGCGTCGTAGTCCTGCTCGGTCGGGTCCCAGTCGGGCACGTAGCCGAAGACGGTGGCGCCGGGCGCCCGCCACGGGTACATGTTCTCCACCGCCAGGGTGACGCCGGTCTGCCGGGCCAGGCCCCGGATGCCGGCCACGAAGTTGCGCGCGTACTCCCGCTGCCACAGGAACGGTGGGTGCACCACCACCACGTCGGCGCCCAGGTCGTTGGCGGCCCGGCAGGAGCGTCTCAGCTTCTCCCACGGGTCGTTGCCCCAGATGTTCTGGGTGATCACCAGGCAGGGCGAGTGCACGCTCAGCACCGGCACCTGGTGGTAGTCGACCAGCTTGCGGACGTAGTCGATGTCGGTGCTCGGCGGGTCGATCCCAACCATCAGTTCGACGCCGTCGTAGCCGACCGCCGCCGCCAGCTCGAACGCGTTGGCGGTGGTTTCGGGGTAGACCGTGGAGGTGCCCAGCCCCACCAGCGGCAGCCTTCGATGCCCCGACGCGCCCGTGCGGCCGGGATCACCTCGCAAGTGATCAAAGGGCTCTGACTGCACACCCCAACCGTACTGGGAAGCCTCCGTCCGCGCCGGGGCTCGGGTGAGGCGCGACCCGGTTTCGCCATCCGAGGTTGGCATTGCCACAATGAGCACATGCATCTGGATCACCTGACCTTCGTCGCCGGGCCGCAAGGACTGCAGACCACCGTCGCCGAGTTGACCGAGGCGTTGGGGCGCAAGTTCAGGGACGGCGGATTCCACCCCAGGTTCGGCACCAGGAACAACATCCTGCCGCTGACCGATGGACGCTACATCGAGGCGGTTGAGGTGCTCGACCACCCCGCGGCCGATAAGGCCGTCTACGGGCAGGCGGTGCGCGCCCGGCAGGAACTGGGTGGCGGTTGGCTGGGTTGGGTGATCTCGGTGGACGACCTCGCCCCCTACGAACTCCGGCTGGAGCGCTCGGCCGTTCCGGGTTCCCGGCAGTTCCCCGACGGACGCCGCCTGGAGTGGGAACAGATCGGCATCAAGGGCCTGATGACCGACCCGCAACTGCCGTACTTCCTGAAGTGGGAGTCACCGGCGGACGTGCTGCCCTCGGCGCTGGCGGGCGACATCCGGCTCGACACCCTCGAGATCGCGGGCTCCAAGGAGCGCGTCGAGGAGTGGATCGGCGTCGAACTCAACGACGTCTTCGACGGCGTCCGCATCGAGTTCACCAGCCCGCACGGCCATCCCGGCCTGTCGGCGGTGGTCTTCGACGTCCCCGGACGCGGCCTGGTCCGCATCTGACCGACGCCTACCCGGGCTGCCGGCCACGTGGCGACTGAGTCTTGTCGGTGTCGACCCCTAGGGTTGGCGCGTGGCCAACAAGAACGCCAGTTATCAATGCACCGAGTGCGGCTGGACGACCGTGCGCTGGGTCGGCCGCTGCGGGGAGTGCCAGACCTGGGGCAGCGTCGCCGAGCGCGGCGCCCCGAAGCTCACTGAGGTCAGTGCCGCGGCGCCGGCGACGAGGGCGGTGCCGATCGGCCAGGTCGACCTGCGCAGTGCCGACCGGACGCTGACCGGCATCGGCGAACTCGATCGCGTCCTGGGTGGCGGTCTGGTACCGGGTGCGGTGGTGCTGCTGGCCGGCGAACCGGGGGTCGGCAAGTCGACCCTGCTGCTCGAAGTGGCTGCCCGCTGGGCCAGGGCGAGGCACACCACCCTCTACATCTCGGGTGAGGAGTCCGCCGCGCAGGTGCGGCTGCGGGCCGAACGCACCGGCGCGGTCGCCGACCGGCTGCTGCTGGCCGCCGAGACCGACCTGGGCACCGTGCTGGGACACATCGAGCAGGCCGATCCGAGCCTGCTGGTGGTCGACTCCATCCAGACCATCGGCACCGCCGAGGCGGACGGCAGCATGGGCGGGGTCAGCCAGGTCCGGGAGGTGACTGCAGCACTGGTGCGGGTCGCCAAGCGCCGCGGCATGGCGGTGATCCTGGTCGGCCACGTCACCAAGGACGGCAGCATCGCCGGGCCGCGGCTACTTGAGCATTTGGTGGACGTGGTGCTGGCCTTCGAGGGTGATCGGCACTCCGGCTTCCGGATGGTGCGAGCCACCAAGAACCGGTTCGGCCCGGCCGACGAGGTGGGCTGTTTCGAGATGGCCGAACGCGGCATCGTCGAAGTGCCCGACCCGTCCGGGCTGTTCACCTCCCGGCACACCGAACCCGTGCCCGGCACCTGCGTAACGGTGACCATGGAGGGTAGTCGTCCGCTGCTGGCCGAGGTGCAGTCGCTGGTCGCGCCGGCCCCGCAGGAGGGTC
>NZ_JBASCI010000041.1:0-3569 GCF_049651565.1 Brooklawnia sp. | reverse complement strand
GGCGGGGTCTGCGTGCTCGCCGGAATCCACCTCAGCGTCATCCCGCCGCTGGTGTACGAGCAGGAGCTCTTCTACGAGAAGGAGATCCGCAGCGTAACCGCGAACACTCGGGCCGACGGCGAAGAGTTCCTCCGCCTGGCCGGCGCACTGGGTATCACCCCGCGCGTCCAAACCCGGCCGATGTCCGCGGCTGACGAGACGCTGGCCGACCTGGCCGCCGGCAGGTACGAGGGCGCCGCAGTTCTGGTCCCCTGACCGCCGGGGACGCTAGGTGCTGGTGCCCAGTCAGCGCGGCGTCCGCAAATGAGCGTTACCGAACCATTGTCGGGCCGGCGGGCGGAGGAGCACAGTGGAGTCACAACGGGATTTGTCGCAGGAGGGGTGGGCGATGGAGATGCCGCCGACCACGAGACCAGCCAGTCACAGGTGGTGGTTCCGGCTGCTGATTCTGTGCTGCTTCCTCATCCCGCCGATGACGGGACTGTCGTACGATCCCGCGCGCACCACCGAGGTCGTCCGCGCCGTCCTGCAGGAGCCGTACGCGATGTTCATTCCCGCGCTGCTACCCATCGCCAAGCTCTTGCTGGCCAGCGCGGCCGTGCTGCCATTTCTGGGGACGCGCTGGTCGGGGCGGTTCGTCGTCGGGTACTACGCCGCCATACTGCTGGTGATCTCGTTCCTGCAGAACATGGCCGCAACCGAGCAGTTCGGGTTCGTCTGGCTGATCGGCAACACTGTTGTACAGCTGATCGTCGCCTTCTTCTGTCTGGTGGACGTGCTCGCCGGAAGCACAACCCTGCACCGGGATAGCCTGCAGCGTCGGCGCCTGTGGCTCCTGGTGCCCATCACACTGGCGTTGCTGATGCCATACTCGATCGACGCGGGACACGTCGTTGCATCCGTCGAGACGGTGTTGTGGAACGAGGCCGGAGTCACCTACTGCATGATCACCCCGGTCGTACTGGGCGTCCTGTTGCTCTTCCCGAGCGGCGTCGACCGCCGCGCGCTCGCCGTTGCGTCCTTCGTCGGTCTGATCTTCGGTGTGATCAACATGGCCGTGTGGTTCGTTTCGAGTCCGCAGGACTGGTGGATGAGAGTCCTGCACATCCCGCTGGTGGTGACTGCAGGACTTGGACTGATCGACTCCCGGTACCGGCCCGCAGTCGTCAACCCAAACCTGGCGGCCGCCCCGACATCTCGCTGAGCCTGCCGGGCGGTGAACGGGGAACGCCGCAGCAGCCGTGCCCGGTGCGCAGCAAGATGGCCAGCCCCGCCCACTGGTCGCCGCAGTAGGATTGGCAGCAGGTGTGCACCAGTGAAAGACCAGATACCGGCCGCGGGCAAGAACCTCCCAGGACAGGCAGGGTAGCCATGACCACCCAAGAGGAACGAGGCATCCACACCGGCCTGCGACAGTGGACCGGACTACTGCGGACAGGTGAGTGGGCGGCGTTGGCCAGCGTCGCGCTCATCGCCATCCAGATCGTCATCTATGTCCTCTGGCCTCCGCCGGAGACCACCGGCGATTTCTTCGCCCTGCTGATCGCCGACCCGCTGCGGGGGTTACTCGCCCTTGATCTCCTGTACGTCATCAGCAACCTGCTGGCCTACCTGTTGTACTTCGCACTCGCGGCTGCGCTGTGGCAGGTGAGTCGGTCGGCCGTGGTCGTTGCACTTGCCTTCGGTGTGCTCGGCATGGCCGCGTACATGGCCTCACCCCGACCGGTGGAAATGCTCGCCCTTGCGCGGGCCTACCAAGATGCCGACCCGGTGGCACAGGTCGCGTTGCTGGCCACCGGTGACGGGATGCTGGCCACCTGGAGAGGTACGGCGTTCGACGTCTACTACTTCTTCAACCTCGTGACCCTGCTGATCTTTGCGGTGCTCATGTACCGCAGCACCGTGTTCACGCGGGCGACCGCGATCTGGGCACTGGTGGCCGCGGCGCTGATGGCTGTGCCGTCCAACTTCGGCACAGTCGGTGTCGTGTTCGCGCTGGCCTCGCTCCTCCCCTGGGCAGTCTTCGCGAGCCTCGTTGCGCGCGGCCTGGATCGACTCAGCACCTAGGGTGAACATGTGCCGACCTATACCCACGATGGGCTGACGTTCGACTACTTCGACGCCGGGTCCGGCGAGCCGGTGGTGCTGCTGCACGGTTTCCCCGAGGACGCCGACAGCTGGGACCAGGTTGCGACCCGCCTGCAGGCCGCCGGCCTGCGGACCCTGGCGCCCGAGCAGCGCGGTTACTCACCCGGGGCGCGTCCACCTCGGCGCGGCGACTACACGATCGACAAGCTCTCCGGTGACGTCATCGCGTTGCTGGACGCCGTGGGCCTCGACCGCGCACACGTTGTCGGGCACGACTGGGGCGCCGGTGTCGCCTGGGACCTCGCCACCCGGCACCCGCGCCGGGTGGCCTCGCTGGTGGCGCTGGCCACCCCGCACCCAGTCGCGGTGCTGGCGTCGTCGTGGCGGTCGGGGCAGTTGCTGCGCAGCTGGTACATGGGGTTCTTCCAGCTGCCATGGCTGCCCGAGCGGACCAGCGTCCGCGTCCTCGAACGCACGCTGCTGCGCACCGGGCTCAACCCCGCCGACGCCGGCCGCTACGCCGAACGGTTCGCCGACCCGCGCGAACTGACCGCGCCGATGAACTGGTACCGGGCCATCCCGCTGTCGCTGCTTGCCACCGACCGGATCGTCCGGGTGCCCACCACCTACCTGTGGGGCAACCGCGATCCCTACCTCGGACGCGTGGCCGCCACGCGGACCGCCGAGTTCGTCGCCGCGGACTACCGCTTCGTCGAGCTGGACGCCCGCCACTGGCTGCCCCAGAACCACCCGGACGCCGTGGCGTCCGCGATCATCGACCGGGTGCCGGGCGTGCCGAGGAGAACCGGCGAGTTGGCGACGCCATGACGACGATCCACACCATCGGCCACTCGACCCGGCCGATCGAGGGGTTCATCGCACTGCTGCAGGCCCACGGGGTGACCCAACTGGTCGACATCCGCACCGTGCCCCGGTCGCGCCACAACCCGCAGTTCGCCCAGGACGCCCTGGCGGCGTCCCTCGCCGAGGCCGGGCTCGGTTACCACTACCTGAAACAGCTGGGCGGCCTGCGATCCAAGGTCAAGGACTCGACCAACCTGGGCTGGCGCAACCAGTCGTTCCGCAACTACGCCGACCACATGCAGACCGACGACTTCCGGCAGGGGATCGCGGCCCTGCTGGAGATTGCCCAGCGCGGCCAGACCGCGATCATGTGCGCCGAGGCGGTGCCGTGGCGCTGCCATCGCTCGCTGGTGGGGGACGCGCTGCTGGCGCGCGGGGTGAGCGTTCTCGACATCATCGGCGAGGCCGCACCCAAACCGCACAAGCTGACGTCGTTCGCGGTTGTGGACGGTCAGCAGGTCAGCTACCCGGGGCCGACTGCTGACCAGGTGGACGCCGAACCAGCCGACAGCCCTCCGCAGAACTGAACGGCTGCAGCCGAGCCTCCGCCTGATCGCCCCAGGCCTGCAGGGCGGCGTCCACCAGACCCTGGTGGACGCCACAGATCACGCCTGGAT
>NZ_JBASCI010000040.1:0-8560 GCF_049651565.1 Brooklawnia sp. | reverse complement strand
GGCCATCGACTCCGCATCGAACAGATCCCGCTGATCCCGCGATCGCCCCTGCACACGACCAAGGCTCCCGCACCCGGCCCCACCACCCGGGCACAGACACGCACTTGTTCAGCAGTCTCCTAGGCGTTCAGCATCCGCTGCAGGCGTGGCCCGAGCCTGCCGCGCTCGGCCAGCCTGCGGTGCGGCGGCTGGATGCGCCAGTTACTGAAGATGGTGTGGAAGCCGCGCTGGAAGCGCACGACCAACTGCCGGGCGCCGCGCAGCGCCCGCGGGTTCATCGGCAGCACCAGGTCGCGCTGGAACCGCACCGTCTCGTGCGGGCGGACGGCGAACGACAGCTGGATGTCCTCGTGCACGAAGGTGTCGGTGAGGTCGACCCGATCGCGCACCTGCCGCCACCAGTCGGCACGCACCGAGTAATTGGTGCCGAAGAACGGCGGGTGCCCCAACGCCGCGCCCACGCTGAGCCGATAGGCGCCCAGGTAGAGCGCGCTGGCCAGCCAGCCGAGCGGCCGGGGTAGCTCAAAGCGGCCGCTGCCGCTGACCCCGACGACCCGTCGACCCTGGGAAGCCTCAGCGGCGTCCCAGGCCGCGTGCAGTCGGGCGATGAAGTCGGGCCGGGCGACCACGTCGGCGTCGGTGCGCAGAAGCACGTCGCCGGTGGCGGAGTCGAAACCGGTCCGGGTCGCCCAGGTGATGCCGCGCCGGGGTTCGTGGACGACCCGGACGCCGGCCGCCCACGCGACCGCAGCGGAGTCGTCGGTCGACCCGTTGTCGACCACGATCACTTCGTCGGCCGGGACGATCTGGGCGGCGAAGGACGCCAGGCAGCGCCGCAGCAGCTGGGCGTCGTTGTAGCAGGGGATCACCACGCTGATGGTGCGGTTGGTGGCACGTGGCGACAAGGGTAACCTCCCGGTAGATGGCTCGACCACAGGTGAAGGCTATTACCCACCAAGTCAGGCGCATTCCCGCACCCCGAGCGGCACCAGCAGCCCGCTGCGGAAAGCCGGTTCGGTAGAGTCCCGGTGTGGAGTTCAGGTGGCCGAAGGATTTCAGGCGTCTACAACTGGTCGGGCTGGTCGTCCTGGGGGTCGTCACCCTGATCGTGTCCGTTCTTGCGCTGACCAGGTATCGCGCACCGGTGCCGCAGGCAGCAACCCCGGCGCCGCATACCCAGGACGCCACCAGCTGGCCGGCCGAACCGGAGCCCACGCCCGAGCCGGAACCGCTGACCCCGTTGCAGGAGGTCGGGCTCCGGCTGGGAGAGCCGGGCGCGTCGGTGATGGTGGTCGGCGACGGTACCGGAAACGAGGACGACGAGTGGGTGGCCGTCTGGGCCCGGGACTACCTGGCCATCGACCGGGGCGTCAACTACCGCTTGTGGGACCGGTACGGCCTGCGGTGGTCCGAACCGGTGGCCATGGGTCAGGGGCCCGCCGACCTGGACGTGTGGAATGCCAGCGTCCTGGCCCCCGAGATGACTCAGGAGCCCGCGCGGGTGCAGGCGGCTTGGCAGCCGGTGAGCGCGGTCTTCCTCAGCTATGGTCACTGGCGCGACCCGGCCACCGTGGGGGCCGAACTGACCGCCATTCTGGACGTCATCCGCACCCAGGACCCGGAGGTTCCGGTGGTGGTGATCCTGCAGAATCCGGGTCCGTGGAGTGTGGCGGCCGCCCAGGAGGCCAGTGTGCGCGCTGTTGACGAGTGGGCCCAGCACAACGGGCTGCCCACTGTGGATGTCTACAACGGGTTCCCGGCCGACCAGGGCCAGCGCGACGCGCTGCTCGAGGCCGACGGCAGCCCAACGCTGGACGGCTCCCGGCTGTACGCCAGCATCGTGGCCAGCGCGCTGGCGCCCGCCGCCTGACCCGCCCGGTCAGCCCAGTGCGGCCCGGACGATGGCGTCCACTGCCCGCTGGATCAGCGTGAAGGTCGATTCGAAGACGGCGTCATCAAGCCGGTAGGGGTCGGGCACGTCGTCGGAGCTGACCACCTCGCCCAGCATCCGGTGCCGGGACGCCTCGGCCACCATGAATCGCAGCCGCTCGGGCACCCCGCCGGCCGGGATCGGTGGGAACTGCGGCGCTTCGATGATCCTGGCGAACTCCAGCAGGGTGAACGACCGGCGCAGGGCTGCCGGCACCTCCCGCAGCACCGCCGCGCGGTGGGTGGTGGTCAGCGCCAGCACCAGGTCAGCCGAGCGGACCTGGTCGGGGCGAAGCTGGCGGGCAGCGAAGCCGGCATCGGGGACGCCCGCCGCCCGTAGTAGCCGGGCCATCTGGTCATCGATGGGGTGACCCACCACGGCGCCGGTGCCAGCGCTGGTGACCTGTACCGAAGCCGGCAACCCGGCCCTCAGCAGCCGCTCCACCGCTGGGGACCGGCAGATGTTGCCGGTGCAGACGGTGAGGATGCTGAACTGCGCAGCCGCAGGCATCTACTGGCGGGCCGGCCGGAGGGCCCGGGCCGGCGTCCGGCGGCCTTCCAGGCGAGTGGTGAGCGACGGCTCGCCGACCGGTGCCGGCTGCTTCGGCGGGTACGCCTGCTCGTAGCTGTACCGGTAGGCGTAACGGGCGCTGTCGGCCTGCTGCACCATGTTGAGCACGATGCCCAGGACGCGGGCTTCGACCCGGTCGAGGCTGTCGATCGCGGCCTCCAGTTCGCCACGCCGCACCTTGCGCGCCCCGGCGATGATCAGGGTGCCGGAGACGATCTTCGACAGCACCGCAGCGTCGGTGACCGGCAGCAGCGGGGGAGCGTCGATTATGACGTGGTCGTAGTGCTGCGTGGCCCAGGTGACCAGCTGCGCCATGGCGTCGAAACCGAGCAGTTCGGCCGGGTTCGGCGGCACCGGGCCGGCCGCCAGCACGTCCAGCCGGGTGTTGCCGTAGGGCTGCACCACTTCTTCGAAGCGGGCCTCACCGATCAGCACGGTGGTCAGCCCGACCGAGCCTTCCAGTTTCAGGTAGTTGGCCAACTTGGGACGCCGCAGGTCGGCGTCGATCAGCAGGACCCGCTCGCCTGCGGTGGCCAGCGTGGAGGCGATGTTGATGGCGCTGGTGGTCTTGCCCTCACCCGGGATGGATGAGGTGACGACCATCGACCGGTTGCCGTCGGCCAGCCCGAGGAACTGCAGGTTCGTGCGCAGGCTGCGATAGGCCTCCGCGCGCGGCGAATGCGGATCCACCTGCAACACCAACGGATGAGTCGACGCATCCGGGTCGAACGCGACGGTACCCAGCACCGGCCGGTCGGTCACCCGTTCAATGTCCTTGACCGACCGGACCTGGGTGTTCAGGGTGTCCCGCAGGATCGCCTGGCCGGCGCCGAGCAGTAACCCGAGCAGGACGCCCAGGGCCAGGTTCTGAGCTACCTTGGGCGAGGTTGGTGAAGTCGGGACGGTGGCTGGCTTTACCACGGTGGCCACCACCGGCTCGGCGCCGTCCGGGCCGGGCGGCGAGAGCTGCGAGACGACCACGATCAGCCGGTCGCTGACGGCGGCGGCGATCTCGGTGGCCTCGACGGCGTCCCCGCGCACAACCGAGAGGTCGATGGTGGCGGTGTTGGTGGGCACCGATGCGGTGACGCTGGTCGCCAGCTGCTCGGGGGTGGTGTCCAGGCCGAGGTCGTCGATGACCGGCTGCAGCACGATCGGGGTCCGCGCCACCTTGGCGAAGGACTGGGCCTGATTCTCGACGTAGCTGGAGCCGGCGTTCAGCTCACCGGCGGTGCTGGCGTTCTTGATCGACAGGAAAATGGTGGAGCTTGAGGTGTAGGTGGGTCGGGCGATCAGCGAGAACAACGCGGCCAGCAGCAGCGTGCCCAACGTGACGGCGGTCACGCTGCGCCAGTGCTTGCGCATTATCTGCAGGTAGTCAGCAAGCTCCATCAAGTACCTCTCACAGGGTGGCGTCTCAGGGGGTTGGATACAGGGTAACGCAGCGCGCGGTCCCGGCTTGTCCGGGGCACGGCAACAAGATCGCCGCCCACACCCCAACCAGAGCCCGGCAGCGAGAAGATGACTAGGGGTTTTGGTCGGTCAGACCCGGTTGTACAAGGTGCAGCACCCGGTGGTGCAACTTGCGGAACTCGGGATCGTCGATCATGTCGATCGATCGTGGCCTGGGCAGCGGGACGTCGATGATGCCGGCGATCCGGCCCGGCCGCGGCGTCACCACCACCACCCGGTCGGAGGTGATCAGCGCCTCCTCGATGTCGTGGGTGATCATCAGCACCGTCATCCGGGCCTTCTCCCAGATCCGGGTCAGCAACCGCTGCATGTCGCGGCGGGTCAGCGCGTCCAGCGCACCGAACGGTTCGTCCATCAGCAGGATCTTTGGCCGGTAGCTCAGCGAGCGGGCGATCGCCACCCGCTGCTGCATGCCGCCGGACAGTTGCGCGGGATAGGCGTCCTCGAAACCCTGCAGGCCGACCAGCTCCAGGTGTTCGCGGGCGCAGGCCGAGCGCTCGGCCGGGCTCATCGGTTCGTCGGCCAGCGCGAATTCCACGTTGCCCTGCGCGGTGAGCCACGGCAGCAAAGTGAACTGCTGGAAGACCACACCGCGGTCGCGTCCCGGCCCGGTGATCGGGTGGCCGTCCACCCGCACCCGGCCGCTGGACGGGGTGGTCAGGCCGGCCACGATCGACAGCAGGGTGGTCTTACCGCACCCCGACGCCCCGACCACCGTGACGAACTCGTTGTGCGCCACCTCGAGGCTCAGTCCGCTGATCGCGGTGACCGTGTCGAACCGCTTGGTGACGTTGTCGACCTCGATATGGACGCTCATCGCTGCACCCGTTCGTAGGCGAAGACCCGCCGTCCGATCCAGCGCATCAACTGGTCGGTGACCAGACCGAGCACCCCCAGCACCAACACGTAGCCGATGATCACGTCGGTGGCCAGGAACCGCTGGGCCAGGGTGATCCGGTAACCCAGGCCGGACGTAGCGGCCACCAGTTCGGCGACCACCAGCCAGGTCCACGCCCAACCGAGCGTGATGCGCAGCGTGTCCCAGATCCGCGGGGCGGCGGCCGGCAGCACGATCCGGCGCAGGATCTTGCCGTTCGACATGCCGAGGGTCTCGCCCAGGTCGATCAGCGCCCGGGGGACGCGAGCGACGTCGGCGGTGACCATCAGCAGTTGCTGGAAGAACGTGCCCAGCCAGATGATCACGAACTTCTGCAGGTCACCGATGCCCACCCACAGGATCGTCATCGGCACGAACGCCACCACCGGCATGTAGCGCACGAAGTCGGCGAACGGTTCGACGGCTGCCTCGACCCGGTTCGAGGTGGCCATCCAGATGCCGAGCGGGACCGCCATCACGGTGGCCGCCAGGAAGCCGACGGTGATCCGGTAGACGCTGGCGGCGGTGTCGGCGGCCAGTTCGCCGTTGCCGAGTTGCTCGGCCAGGGCGCCGAGCACCGCCACCGGTGAGGGCAGGAAGACCGGCGAGACCCACCCGGTCACGGTGACCAGCGTCCAGATCACCAGCAGCGCGACGAACGTGGTGACCGAGGTGATCAGGTAGCTCCGCCGGCTCAGCGGAGCCCCGATCCGGCGGCGGTGTGCCGTGGCCATCAATCCAGGTACTGCGGGTCAGTCGCCTTGCTGAGGTCAACGTCGCTGGCGAGCAGGCCCGCCTCCTTGGCGGCCTGGTGCACCAGCGGCAGGGTCTCGGTGGTGTAGCGACCGGCGAAGTCCGCCCGGTTCGCCGCGGTGCCGTAGTACTGGACGCCGTCGAACGCGCTGTCCAGCGCCTCGGGATCCTCACCGACCGCCCGGGAGATGATGGCGCGGCCCTGTTCGGGGTTGGCCTGGTACCAGTCGGCCGCCTCGTTCCAGGCTGCGACGGCGCGCCGCACCACATCCGGGTGCTCGGCGGCGAACTTGCCGCTGGTGACCAGTACGTCGCTGATCAGGCCCGGGTTCTGCGCGGCGTCGTAGACTCGCTGCACGGTTTGGTCGGAGGACAGCGCGGCAGTGATGTAGGGCTCGTAGGTGACGGCCACATCGACCCGGTTCCCGATCAGCGCCGTGCCCGCCTCGGAGGCGCCCATCGGCACCGGTTCGATGTCATCGATGGTCAGTCCGGCGGACGCCAGCGCCGCGTGCAGCAGCAGGTCGGAGGTGGCGCCCTGCTCGTAGGCGACCCGCTTGCCCTTCAGGTCGGCGGCGGAGGTGATGTCACCCCGGGCCAGGATGGCGTCGGCGGTGGTGGAGAAGTCCTCGATGGCCACGATCTGCAGGTCCAGACCCTGCGACATCAGCAGCAGCGCGGTGTGGCTGGCGATGTTGTCCATGTCGATGCGCCCCGAGGCGAACGCGGCCGACTGGTCGGCGTCGTCGGCCAACTCGGTCAGCTGAACGTCCAGGCCGTGCTTGTCGGTGATGCCCTGCTCCTCCGCGACGTGCCACTGGCCGTAACCGATCCACGGCTGGATACCCATTCGTACGGTGTCGGTGCGCGACCCGGGGTCCGGGGTGCCGGAGCCCCCGTTGCCGGTGGACGCCGAGCCGCCGCCGCAGGCGGTGAGCAGCATGGCCATGGCGACCATGGCGGCACCCAGCCAGCGGGCGATGGGCGTGGGGGCGTTCGTCGACTTCATCGGTGCGTCCTCCTGGGTCAGCTTGCGGCGGGGCGTCCAGCGGACGGTCCCCAGCCGCCCTACAGGATACGGGCCCGCTCCCGACGGTCGTGAGCCCGGCCACCCGGTGGACAGTCCAATTGGTGGCGGGCAGTCCCTTGGCCCGGGATAGGGGCGGATGCTGCAATGGCGAGGTGGACAGGCTGCAGCGGGAGGGCGCCCAACCGGGCCGGTCGTCCGGTGGCGCACGCCGAGCCAGGCCTGATGCCCGCGGGCCGATCGATTCACCGGGAGCCCTGGCCAGGGAGGTCGGGGCGTTCCTCCGGGCGTCCCTGCTGGTGCGGGCGCACCACCCGGCCGGCAGCCGACGCTCCGGCGCGAGGCGCCGGTGGCTGGTCGTCGGGCTGACCATCGTGCTGGGCGCGGTGATGCTGGGTCTGGGCGTCGGCACCCGTCCAGGTGATCCACTGTTCTACCTGGCCACCACGGGGGTCGCGGTGCTGTGGGCGGTCGGGGCGTTGGCGTCCGGCAGCCTCGATCTGGGCAGGGCCCGCTCCCGGGCCGGCGGCAGCAGCCTGGGGGTGCTGCAGGGGTTCATCCTCGGCGCCCTGCTGCTGGCGATCTTCCTTGCCGGCGCACTGATGGTGGGCCAGGTGCCGTGGCTGCGCGGGCCGGTCGCCGAACTGCTCGACCACGCCCGCTACGCGTCCCTGCCGGTGGTCGCCCTGATCACCATCGTGAGCGGGATCGCCGAGGAACTGTTCTTCCGCGGTGCGGTCTACGCGGCCTTCCCGGAGCGCTGGGCGATCCCCGGCTCCACTGTGCTGTACGCGGCGTCCACCCTGTTCACCGGGGTGCCGCTGCTCACCTTCGCCGCGGTCTGCCTCGGGCTGCTGACCGCCGCCCAACGCCGCGTCACCGGCGGGGTGCTAGGCCCGATCTCGTCCCATCTGACCTGGTCGCTAGGCATGTTGCTGTTGTTGCCGCAATTCCCCAACTTCGGAGGCTGAGATGAATGACCGAACTGCGCTGGTGACCGGTGCCAGTGGCGTGATCGGCAGTCTGGTGGTGCCGGCCCTGCTCGCGAAGGGCTGGCAGGTCAAGGTGCTGACCCGCTCCCGCGACCGGCTCGACCCCGCCTGGCGCGACCAGGTGAGCGTTGTCGAGGGGGACGCCGGCGACGCGGCCGCGGTGCGGGACGCCCTGGCCGGCGTCGACGTCGCCTACTACCTGGTGCACTCGATGGCCGGGCACTCCGACTACAGCTCCCGTGACCGGCAGATCGTGCAGACGTTCGCCGACATCGCCGCCACCAGTCCCACACTGCGGCGGATCGTCTACCTGAGCGGCCTGCACCCTGGTGGAGTGGAGTTGTCCGAGCACATGGCCTCCCGGGTCGAGACCGGTGAGATCCTGCTGGGAACCGGCGTGCCGACCGCGGTGTTGCAGGCCGGGGTGGTGCTGGGTGCCGGGTCGGCGTCCTTCGAGATGCTGCGGCACCTGACCGAGCGGCTGCCGGCGATGATCGGCCCCAAGTGGCTGCGCAACCGCATCCAGCCGATCGACATCGCCGACGCGGTGCACTACCTGGTCGCTGCCGCCGAACTGCCTCCCGAGGTCAGCCGCAGCTTCGACATCGGCATGGATGAGGTGCTGCAGTACGCCGAGATGATCCAGCGATACGCCCGTGTCGCGGGACTGCCGAAGCGGCCGATCATCACCGTCCCGGTGCTGACCCCGCGGCTGGCGTCGCACTGGGTCGGGTTGGTGACCCCGGTGCCCTCCAGCGTGGCGAAGCCCCTGGTCGGCAGCCTTATCCACGAGGCCGTCCGGGGCGATGACGACCTGGACAAGTGGCTACCCGAACCGCCGGGCGGAACCACCAGCTTCGATGAGGCGGTGCTGCGGGCCCTCGACGAAGTCGACCCCCGGCGCTGGCAGCGCAGCCTCGCGCGGGTGGCCGTCCAGG
>NZ_JBASCI010000039.1:0-20688 GCF_049651565.1 Brooklawnia sp. | reverse complement strand
CCACCGGAGCAGGCAGTCAGGGCGAGCAGCAGGGCGAGCAGCAGCGTCAGCCAACGCCAGCCGATTCGTGTCCACCGTTGCACGCAGGCGAGCCTACCGGCGCCGGCGTCCCGGGCAGCATCACCCGGGCGCCAAGTTGGCCCGGAATCCGGCACTGACCGGTGGCAACGCCTACGTTGGTGGGCAAGACTTCGAGGAGGTTCCATGCCCACGTTGACCACCACGGGAAGCAACCCGACCCAGCTGTTCTACTCAGACACCCAGGGCCCCGGCCGCCCGGTCGTCCTGATCCACGGCTGGCCCGCCTCCGAGCAGTCCTGGCAGCGCGTGATCCCCGCCCTGCAGCAGGCCGGCTGCCGGGTGGTCGCCTACGACCGGCGGGGTTTCGGCAATTCCGGCCAGCCCGACCAGGGCTACGACTACGACACCTTCGCCGCCGACCTGAACGACCTGATGACCGAACTCGACCTGGTGGACGCGGTGCTGGTGGGCTTCTCGATGGGCGGCGGTGAGGTGGCCCGCTACTTGGCCAACCACGGCACCGGCCGAGTTACCGGCGCGGTCTTCGTCAGCGCCATCACGCCCTGCCTGGACGCCACGCTGCCCGACAACCCGGACGGCGCGTTCACCCCAGACGCGGCCGCCGGCATGCAGGCCGGCCTGCGCGAGAATCCGGACGCGTTCCTGACCGAGTTCCTCACCAACTTCTACTCGGTGCCCGGCGACGGCAACCCGCAGCTGATGGTGCCCCGCGAGCAGGTGATCACCTCAATCGAGGTGGCCCGGCAGGCGAAGCTGGAGGCGTTGGCGGCCTGCATCCAGCTCTGGCTCACCGACTTCCGCGCCGACCTGCAGCAGCTGGCAGTGCCGACCCTGGTGATCCACGGCGACGGCGACCAGATCGTCCCGTTCCCCGCCAGCGGCGAGCGGATGCCGCAATTCGTCGAAGGCGCCGAGGTGCAGGTCATCCAGGACGGCCCGCACGGCGTGCTGGCGTCCCACCCCGACCAGGTGGCGACGGCGCTGGTCGAGTTCCTCGCCTGAACCCCCACGGCCCACGCGCCGGACGGGCCCCGATGGTGCGGGACCCGCCCGATGGCGAAGCTGCCGGCCTCAGTGCGCCGACGACTTGGCCCAGCGGTTCACGCCGGCCTCGACCGCGAACTCGTCGATGCGGGCGATTTCCTCGTCGGAGAAGCTCAGGTTCGACAGTGCGGCCAGGTTGCCGCGCAACTGCTCGACGCTGGACGCACCGACCAGGGTGGAGGTGACCCGCTCGTCCCGCAGCACCCACGCCAGCGCCATCTGGGCCAGGCTCTGGCTACGCTCGCCGGCGATCTCGTTGAGTGCCCGGACCCGGGCCAGCACCTCACCGGTGAGGGCGTCGACGTTTAAGGTGCCGCCGCGGGCGCCGCGGGAGCCCTCCGGGATGCCCTCCAGGTAGCGGTCGGTGAGCAGGCCCTGGGCCAGCGCGCTGAACGCGATGATCCCCAGGCCCTCCTGCTCGCAGCGATCCAGCACCGAGCCGTGGCCGTCGTCGTCCTGCTCGATCCACCGGTTGAACATCGAGTAGCTGGGCTGGTGGATGAGCAACGGGGTGCCGAGCTCGCGGGCGATCTGGGCGGCCTCGGCGGTCCGGCGCGCCGAGTAGCTGCTGATCCCGACGTACAGCGCCTTGCCGGACCGCACGGTCTGGTCGAGCGCCATCATGGTCTCCGCCAGCGGGGTGTCGGGGTCGAACCGGTGGGAGTAGAAGATGTCCACGTAGTCGACGCTCAGCCGGCGCAGCGACTGGTCGAGCGAGGACAGCAGGTACTTGCGTGAGCCGCCGCCCTGGCCGTAGGGCCCGGCCCACATGTCGTAGCCGGCCTTGGTCGAGATGATCAGCTCGTCGCGGTAGGGGGCCAGGTCGCTGCGCATCAGGGTGCCGAAGTTGATCTCCGCCTGTCCCGGCGGTGGGCCGTAGTTGTTGGCGAGGTCGAAGTGGGTGATTCCGGCGTCGAAGGCGGCCCGGACGATGGCTCGCTGCGTCCCGAACTTGTGCAGGTCGCCGAAGTTCTGCCACAGACCGAGCGAGATGACGGGCAGCAGCAATCCGGAGCGTCCGGTTCGGCGGTACTTCATGGTGCCGTCGTAGCGGGTGTACGAGGCCTGGTATGGGATTCCGGCGGTCAGCATGGCTCCATTGTGGCCGTGCTCAGGCCAGGGCGCTCAGCTGCTGCCATTCCTCCCACGAATAGGTCCAGCCGCCGAAGGTCTGGTGGGCCTGCACCGGGAAGGTGCTGCCGGTGAACTCGGCCGGGTCGCCGACCAGGGTGAAGTTGTACAGCCACTCGGCGTTGCCGTTGGTCAGCCCGGTGCAGCCGTGGCTGACGTTGCTGTTGCCGTGCGCGTAGTCGGCCCACGGGGCGGCGTGGAAGTACTCGCCCGACCAGGTCACCCGCTGCGCCCAGTAGGCGGTGATCCGGTAGCCCTCCGGGTCGCTGTGCGGCACCCCGTACGACTCGGAGTCCATGATCACCGGGTTCTGCTTCTCCATGATGATCTTGGTGCCGGTCATGGTCTCGTAGCCCGGCTTGCCCATGCTGACCGGCAGGATCTGCACCACCTCGCCGTTGCGCAGGCAGGTCAGGGTGTGGGTGTCGATGTTGGCCTGCAGGACGCGCAGGTCGCCGTAGTGGTAGTCGGCGGACGCGTCCGCGAGCACCCAGGTGTCGCCGCCCGGCAGCCCGGCCGCGTTGACCTCGACGTGCGCAGTCGAGCCCGGTTCCCAGTAGGTGCGGGGACGCCACTGCAGGGTGGTCTCGTCGACCCAGCCCCAGCCGCCCTGCTGCGGCGGGTTGGTGGTGACGCTGGCGGCCTTCTCGATGGCGGCCCGCTGGTCCTCGCGGATCGGCATGTCGAACCGCACCCAGATCGGCATGCCGTTGCCCACCGGCGCGCCGTCGGCGTAGCGGAAGTCGACCTCGACGACCAGCTCCGGGTTGACGGTGCTGATGTCGGCAGTGGTCTGGTGGCTGCGGCCGGCGGCGTCGGTCGCGGTGGCCGTCACTTGGTAGCTCGACCGCACCAGCAGCGCCCCCCGGTCGGGACGCCACTGTCCCTCCTGGACGCTACCGGGCACCGGCTCACCGGCCGCGTCGGTAACGACCACCCCGGCCAGCGTGCCGTTGGTCACCTCGATCTCGATCGGCTCGTCGGGCCACATCGTGGCCAGGCCGTGGGCGGTGTTGATGGTGGTGACCGGTTCGGACGCCGGGTTGCGGCGCGGCACCTTGGAGTCGCCGTTGGCGGGTGCCGACCCGCCGGACGGATTGTTGGCGCATCCGGCCAGCGCCACACCGGCGGCTCCCGCCAGCGCGGCCCGCCGGGTGATCGATTGGGCTATTGGGGAAGTAACCATCGGTCCTCCAAACAGTCTCGACGATTCTAGCCACCAACGCCCATCATTGAGTCATGACGCGTGCGGTGCGGGCGGTGGTGCACGGCCAGGTACAGGGCGTCGGGTTCCGCTGGTCCTGCATGCATCGGGCCGAGGCGCTCGGCCTGGCCGGCTGGGTCCGCAACCGGCCCGACGGCACCGTCGAGTGCTGGCTGGAGGGTCCGGACGCCGAGGTCGGCGCCATGCTGGAGTGGTTGTGGCAGGGTCCGCGGTACGCCCGGGTCGCCCGGGTCGGCGTCGAGGATCAGACCCCGGTCCACTACTCCGGCTTCGACGTCCACTGACGGGCGTCTGACCAGCCCAGATAGTGGACAGCTTCGGTACGGTTGGGCCATGAGCATCCTGTTGGTGACCGGCGGAGCCGGCTTCATCGGCGCGAACTTCGTCCACCACGTGCTGGCCTCCACCGACGACACGGTGATCGTGCTCGACAAGCTCACCTACGCCGGCAACCGGGCATCACTGGCCGACTGCCCGGCCAACCGCTACGAGTTCGTGCAGGGCGACATCTGCGATCGGGAGCTGGTCGACCAACTCGTCGCCAGGGCCGACACCGTCGTCCACTTCGCCGCGGAGTCGCACAACGACAACTCGCTGCTCGATCCCGAACCGTTCGTCACCACCAACGTCCTGGGCACCTTTGCGCTGCTGGAGGCGGTGCGCAAGCACGACAAGCGCTACCACCACGTCAGCACCGACGAGGTCTACGGCGACCTGGCGCTGGACGACCCGGGACGCTTCTGCGAGACCACCACCTACGCACCGTCCAGCCCGTACTCGGCCACCAAGGCGGCCTCCGACCACCTGGTCAGGGCGTGGGCGCGCAGTTTCGGGGTGCGGGCCACCATCAGCAACTGCTCGAACAACTACGGGCCCCGCCAGCACGTCGAGAAGTTCATCCCGCGCCAGATCACCAACATCATCGACGGCGTCCGGCCCAAGCTGTACGGGCGTGGCCACAACGTGCGTGACTGGATTCACGTGGACGACCACAACTCGGCGGTGCTGCGCATCCTGCAGGCCGGCAGGCTCGGCGAGACCTACCTGATCGGCGCCGACAGCGAGCAGGACAACCGGTCGGTGGTCGAAATGCTGCTCACCCTGATGGACCAGCCGGCGGACGCCTACGACCTGGTCCCCGACCGGCCCGGCCACGACCTGCGCTACGCCATCGACGCCACCAAGCTGCGCACCGAGTTGGGATGGCGTCCCAGCTACGTCGACCTCGAGGCGGGTCTGGCGGCGACCATCGACTGGTACCGAGCCAACGAGGCGTGGTGGCGTCCACAGAAGGCGGCGGCCGAGGCCAGGTACGCCGCCCAGGGCAAGTAGGTGCCCGCCGTGCCGGCAGGCCAGCCGCTCAGGATTCACCCGACCCCGATCCCGGGGCTGCTGCGCATCGACCTGACGGTGCACGCCGACACCCGCGGCTGGTTCAAGGAGAACTGGCAGCGGGAGAAGATGGTGGCGCTCGGGCTGCCCGACTTCGGGCCGGTCCAGAACAACATCTCGTTCAACGACGAGGCCGGCGTCACCCGCGGCATCCACGCCGAACCCTGGGAGAAGTTCATCTCGGTCGCGACCGGACGGGTCTTCGGCGCCTGGGTCGACCTGCGGGCCGGTGCGGGCTTCGGCACCGTGTACAGCTACGAGATCGACCCTGGCGTGGCGGTCTTCGTCCCGCGCGGGGTCGGGAACGCCTTCCAGACCCTGGAGCCGGGTACCGCCTACAGCTACCTGGTGAACGCGCACTGGAGCGCGCAGGCGACGTACGCCAACCTGAACCTCGCCGACGAGACCGTGGCGATCGACTGGCCCATCCCGCTCGACCGGGCGACCATCTCCGACAAGGATCGTGGCCACCCCCCGCTGGCCCAAGTGGCGCCCTTCACGGCGTCCACCCCAAGGCGGCGGGTGCTGGTCACCGGCGCCAATGGGCAACTGGGCCGCGAACTGCTGCGCCAGCTCCCGGCGGCCGGCTACCAGGTGACCGGGCTGCGGCGTCCCGACCTCGACCTGTCGAACCCGGCGCAGGTCGCCGGTCTGGACTGGTCGGGCCACGACATCGTGATCAACGCCGCCGCCTGGACCGATGTCGACGGCGCCGAGACCCCGGACGGCCGCCGCGCCTGCTGGCTCGCCAACGCGGTCGGGCCGGCCAGCCTGGCCCGGGCAGCCGTCCAGCACGACCTGACGCTGGTGCACCTGTCCAGCGACTACGTCTTCGACGGCACCCGAGCCCCGCACACCGAGGACGAACCACCCAGCCCGCTGGGGGTCTACGGGCAGTCGAAGGCGGCCGGGGACGCCGCGGTCGCGCCGGTGCCCCGGCACTACCTGGTGCGCACCGGCTGGGTGGTCGGGGACGGCAGGAACTTCGTCCGCACCATGGCCAGGCTGGCCGCCGATGGGGTCGACCCCAACGTGGTGGACGACCAGGTCGGCCGGCTGACCTTCACCACCGACCTGGCCGCGGGCATCATCCACCTGCTGGAGACCGACGCCGAGCCCGGCACCTACAACCTCACCAACACCGGCGAGCCGACCAGTTGGTATCAGGTCGCCACCAGGGTGTTCGAGCTGACCGGCCACGATCCGTCCCGCGTCCACCCGGTCAGGACGAAGGAGTACTTCGCCGGCCGGCAGGCCGCCCCGCGACCACTGGACAGCACCCTGGACCTGACCAGGCTCAAGGCCACCGGGTTCACCCCGGCGCCGGCCGGCGAGCGGCTGCGCCAGTACCTGCGGAACCGCTGACCCAGGTCAGAGGCCGCGCGCAAGGGTCTGGCCTAGAGTGGGGGAACCGTCACGGCGCCCGCCCGATGGGGCAACCAGAAGGGACGATGTCATGCGGGGCATAATCCTGGCCGGCGGTGCGGGCAGTCGGCTGCACCCCATCACCATCGCCACCAGCAAGCAGCTGCTGCCGGTGTACGACAAGCCGATGATCTACTACCCGCTGTCGACGCTGATGCTGGCCAGCATCCAGGACATCCTGGTCATCACCACCCCGCACGACGCCGACCAGTTCCACCGGCTGCTCGGTGACGGCGCCCAGCTGGGGCTCAACCTGCAGTACGCGGTGCAAGCCGAGCCGAAGGGACTGGCGCAGGCGTTCACCATCGGCGCCGACTTCGTAGCCGGCCGGCCCGCCGCGCTGATCCTGGGCGACAACATCTTCTACGGCACCGGCCTGGGCATGCAGTTGCGCCGGCACGCCGACGTGGACGGCGCGGCCATCTTCGGCTACTGGGTGGCCGACCCGCAGGCCTACGGCGTCGTCGAGGTGGACGCCAACGGCAGGGCGATCTCCATCGAGGAGAAACCAAAACAGCCCAGGTCGCACCTGGCGGTGCCCGGCCTGTACTTCTACGACCACAACGTGACCGCCTACGCCCGCAGCCTGACCCCGAGCGCCCGCGGCGAGCTCGAGATCACCGACATCAACCGGATCTACCTGGACGCCGGCAAGCTGCAGGTCGAGGTGCTGCCGCGCGGCACCGCCTGGCTCGACACCGGCACCTTCGATTCCCTCAACGACGCCAGCAATTTCGTCCGCACCCTGCAGGCCAGACAGGGGCTGCAGGTCGGCTGCCCCGAGGAGGTCGCCTGGCGCAACGGCTGGCTCGGCGACGAGGACCTGCTGCGGCGGGCGGACGCGTTGACCAAGTCGGGTTACGGCGAGTACCTGCGCCAGCTGGTGCAATCCCGCGGCAACTAACGCCGGGCTAACCGGCAAGAATGAGGCAACTCGCCACGTCCTGTTTGGTCGGATC
Source organism: Brooklawnia sp. (assembly GCF_049651565.1). Lineage (GTDB taxonomy): Bacteria > Actinomycetota > Actinomycetes > Propionibacteriales > Propionibacteriaceae > Brooklawnia. Next base: position 13,470 of record NZ_JBASCI010000039.1, on the reverse strand, counting down.
GCATCGGGCGCAGGAAAATGGTCCAGGTCGGGATGTCCCGGCTGAGTCGACACCGGTAGCGCCGGTGAGGAGCGTGAGAATGGCAGGATTGGCCGAGCGGATGACGAGCGGCGTCATGGGTCAGATCATGAAGTACCTGGTGGTCGGCGGGTCTGCCTTCGTCATCGACTTCGGACTGCTGGCGCTGCTGCGGTCGGGGCTGGGCCTGCCGGCGTGGTTCTCGGCATCGGTCGCCTTCGCCGTCTCCACCCTGTACAGCTTCCTGCTGCAACGCAGAGTCACCTTCAGCGCCGACCTGCACGTCGGCCACTCGGCGGTTCGCTACGGCATCCTGCTCGCGGCGAACATGCTGCTCACCGCCGGCATCGTGGAGGCGTTCGATCAGTTCTTCGACCTCTACCTGATCGGCAAGGTGGTCTCCACCACGCTCACCACGCTGTGGAACTTCCCGCTGATGAAGTACTGGGTCTACCCCCGGCAGGCCGAGCCTGCCGAGGCGGCGGCGGACGAGGCCGTCACCGCCGAACCCGTCACCGAGTAGGCCGCCCTTGCGCTGCGCCCCCAGGCCGCTACACCTCGATCCGGCGGGGACCGGCCTGCCAGGCCTGCCACGCCGACTCGACGATCTCGGTCAGCCCCAACGACGCCTTGAAGCCCAGGTCGGCAGCGATCCGGTCTGCCGAGGCGATCAGCTTCGGCGGGTCGCCGGCCCGGCGTCCCTCGATGACCGGGGTGGTGTCCAGGCCGGATGCCTGCCCGACCGCGTCAATGACCTCCTTGACCGACGACCCGGTGCCGGTGCCCACGTTGTATACGTGGTTCGGCAGCTCACCGCCGAGTGCGTTCAGCGCCACGATGTGCGCCTCGGCAAGGTCCTTCACGTGCACGTAGTCGCGGATGCAGGTACCGTCCGGGGTTTCGTAGTCGTCACCGAAGACCCGCGGCGCCTCACCGCTGGTCAGCCGGTCGAGCACCATCGGGATCAGGTTCATGATCGCCGAGTCGCCCAGCTCGGGCCAGCCGGCGCCGGCCACGTTGAAGTAGCGCAGCGCCACCCACTGCAGGCCCCAGGCGCGCTCACAGTCGGCCATGATCCACTCGCCGATCAGCTTGGTGCGGCCGTACGGGTTGATCGGCATGGTGGCCGAGTCCTCCCTGACCACCGCTTCCACCGGTTCGCCGTAGACGGCCGCCGAGGACGAGAAGATCATCTTGCGCACACCCTCGCGCTCCATCGCGTCCAGCAGGTTGACCAGCCCGCCGATGTTCTGCCGGTAGTAGAACAGCGGCCGCTGCACCGATTCGCCGACCTGCTTCTTGGCGGCGAAGTGGATGACCGCGTCCACGTCGTGTTCGCGGATGAGCGCGGCGATCGCGTCCGGCGCCTCGGGGGTGGACACGTCGAGCTGCACCAGGGTGGCGTCCCCGGCCCGCTCGGCCGAGGAGGTGGACAGGTCGTCCAGCACTACGACGGGGACGCCGTCCTGCCTCAGCAACCGGGTCACGTGGGCGCCGATGTAGCCCGCGCCTCCAACCACCAGAACGCTCATCACGGTCTCCAATCCAGGTCACAGGGCCAGGTGCGGCACTGGCTCACCGGTTCAAACTGTAGTGCCAGCCACCGTCCTGGGCAGGCGGGGACGAGCCGGACCGCGGCCACATCTGCCGACGCAGACCCATGGCCGGCCATCCATTCAGGGGGTGTTCAGGTAGATTGTCGAAAGGTGCCGAGGGTGCTGCTGGCGCGAGTACTGACAGGAGTGTCATGGACGCAGATCTAGTCGTGGTTGGGGCCGGTCTGTTCGGGCTCACGATTGCCGAACGGGTGGCGAACGACCTGGGACGCAAGGTGGTCGTCCTTGAACGGCGGCGCCACATCGGCGGCAACGCCTGGTCGGAGGTCGAACCGACCACCGGCATCGAGGTGCACCGCTACGGGGCGCACCTGTTCCACACCTCCAACAAAAAGGTGTGGGACTACGTCAACCAGTTCACCAGCTTCACCGGATACCAGCACCACGTGTACACCGTGCACAAGGGCGTGGTCTACCCGATGCCGGTCAACCTGGGCACCATCAACCAGTTCTTCCAGGCCGCTTACAGCCCCGACGAGGCGCGGGCGTTGATCAAGGAGCAGTCCCAGGAGCTCGGCGACGCCGAGCCGGCGAACTTCGTCGAGAAGGGCGTCCAGCTGGTCGGCCGGCCGCTGTACGAGGCGTTCTTCATGAACTACACCGCCAAGCAGTGGCAGACCGCGCCCGAGAACCTGCCCGCCTCGATCGTCAGCCGGCTGCCGGTGCGCTACACCTACAACAACCGGTACTTCAGCGACACCTACGAGGGCCTGCCCACCGACGGGTACGGCGCCTGGCTCACCCGGATGGTCGACCACCCGCTGATCACGGTGCACACCGAGTGCGACTTCCTCGACGAGGGCCACCAGTACTCCAGGTCGAAGGTGGTCGGCAAGGTGCCGGTGGTCTACACCGGCCCGATCGATCGCTACTTCGACTACTCCGAGGGCGACCTGAGCTGGCGCACCATCGACCTTGAAGAGGAAGTGCTGCTCAATACCGGCGACTTCCAGGGCACCTCGGTGATGAACTACGCCGATCTCGACGTGCCGTTCACCCGGATCCACGAGTTCCGGCACTTCCATCCCGAGCGTGACTACCCGACCGACCGGACGGTCATCCACCGCGAGTACAGCCGCTTCGCAGACCGCGATGACGAGCCCTACTACCCGATCAACACCGACGACGACCGGGCCAAGCTGGCGAAGTACCGCCAAGCCGCAGCCGCCGAACCGGAGGTCATCTTCGGTGGCCGGCTCGGCACCTACAAGTACCTGGACATGCACATGGCGATCGCCTCGGCGCTGGTGACCTACGAAACCACGCTGCGGCCGCACTTCGTCGACGGCGATTCCCTCAAGAGCGGAGACGTGGAAGCGTGACTACCGACACCCAAACCCCCCAGACCTGGACCCGGGTAGCCCGGATCGTCTTTCCGCCCGAGGGCGAGGAGGACACGCTGCCCCTCTACGTCGACTTCGGCAAGGCCACCCCGATCGACGGCGACGACCAGCGCCTGGAACTGGACGTGGTGGGCGGCACCGACCACCCCGACCTGATCGCCGACGGCCAGAGCCGGCTGCTGCCGCCCGGCATCCGGGTCTCGTTCGCCACCGTCTTCAACGGCTTCCCGGCCAGCTACTGGCGGCAGTGGACCGTCGCCACCAAGGTGCGGCTGCGGCTGGAGATCGACGGTGCCACCAGCGTGTTGATCTACAAGTCGAACGCACAGGGCCGCTCGCAACGGGTTGACAGCAAGACCACCGGTGAGGGGACCAGCGAGCTGACCTTCGACCTGCCGCTGAACTCGTTCACCGACGGCGGCTGGTACTGGTTCGACCTGGTGGCCGGTGACGACGGTGCCCGGCTGATCTCCGGTGACTGGCAGGTGGACGCCGAACCGGTGCGTCCGCCGACCCTGACCATCGGCATCACCACCTTCAACCGGCCCGACTACTGCGCCCGCACCCTGATGACGCTGGCGACGGCCGGGAACCTGACCGAGATCGTCAAGCGGGTCTTCGTCGTCGACCAGGGCAACAAGAACGTCAAGGACGACGAGCTGTTCCCGCAGGCCGGCGAGCTGCTCGGCGACCGGCTGCGGATGATCTACCAGGCCAACATGGGCGGCTCGGGCGGGTTCTCGCGAGGCATGTACGAAGCGGTGAAGGCCGACGAGGCCGAGTTCCACCTGCTGCTGGACGACGACGTGACCGTCGAACCCGAGAGCATCGAACGGATGGCGATGTTCGCCAGCATGTGCCGGCGGCGCACCATCGTCGGCGGTCAGATGTTCGACCTGAACGACAAGTCGATCGCGCACTCGTTCGGTGAGGGCATCAACAAGTGGCGCTGGCTGTGGGGTCCGGTCGAGGACACCAGCAATCGGGTCGACCTCGGCGCGGCGAACCTGCGTCGCCGGGCCACCCTGCACCGCCGGCTCGACGTCGACTACAACGGCTGGTGGATGGAGCTGATCCCGGTCTCGGTGATCCGCGAGCTGGGGCTGTCGCTGCCCATCTTCATCAAGTGGGACGACCTGGAGTACGGCCTGCGCGCCCAAACCATCGGCGTCGACACCGTCACCCTGCCCGGAGCCGGGCTGTGGCACATCTCCTGGGTCGACAAGGACGACGCCCGCGACTGGCAGGCGTACTTCCACGAACGCAACCGCATCCTGACCGCGCTGCTGCACTCCCCGTACGAGCTGGCCGGCCGGCTGCCCTACGAGCTCAGCACGCTCGACGTCAAGCACTCGGTGTCGGGGGAGTACTACGCCCAGGCGATCCGGCTGATGGCGATCGAGGACATCCTGTCCGGCCCCGAGCACCTGCACCGCACCATCAAGACCACGATGCCGAAGCTGCGCGAGCTCACCAAGGAGTTCTCCGACGCCCAGTACAAGGCCGACCCGGACGCCTTCCCGTCGGTCTCGCGGCTGGCCAAGCCCAAGTTCAAGACCCGGCCGAAGGCACCGAACATGGTGACGGTGGTGCCGTGGACGCTGAAGACGGTCATCCGGCAGATGCTGCCGCCAACCAAGGAGTCCAAGCAGCGGCCGGAGGCGTTCGTCAGCCACGCCAACAGCAAGTACTACGTGCTGAGCCAGTACGACTCCGCTCTGGTCACCAAGGCCGACGGATCGGGCGCCGCCTGGTACCGCCGCGACCCGAGGAAGCTGCGCCGGTTGCTGGCCCGCAGCGCGTCCGCCCGCAGCGCGTTGACCCTCAACTGGGAACGGCTGCGCAAGGAGTACCGCGAGGCGCTGCCGCAGATCGTGTCGCTGGAGGCCTGGGAGAAGACCTTCGGGATAACCGAGCAGCAGCAGGCCGAACCCCAGCAGGTGCCTGCCGAGAGGTAACAGGGTGGCGACGAACGACGTCGATCTGGCTGATCAGCGGCTGCGTCAACCCGGGCACAGTGCTGGGCTGCTGGAGCTGTTCAAGTGGCGGTTCCTGCTGAAGCTGCTGGTCAAGAAGGAGCTGCGGGTCCGCTATCGCGGATCCGTGCTCGGCATGGTGTGGAGCTACGTCAAGCCGGCGGTGCAGTTGCTGGTCTACTACGTCGCGATGGGTCAGTTCCTGGGGCTGGGACGCAGCATCCCCGGCTACGTGATCTACCTGTTCAGCGGCATGGTGATGATCAACTTCTTCAACGAGATCCTCTCCAACACCACCAGGTCGATCATCTTCAACGCCCCGCTGGTGGGCAAGATCTACCTGCCCCGCGAGCTGTTCCCGGTCAGCAGCGTCTGGGTGGCGTTCGTCCACGTGGTGCCGCAGATCGTGGTGCTGATCATCGGCGCGCTGGTGATGGGTTGGCGTCCCGGCCCGGTCAGCATCCTGGGCGGGTTGGCGGCGTTGCTGGTGGTCGGCATGTTCGCGCTCGGGGTCGGGCTGGCATTCGCCGCCTTCGACGTCTACTTCCGGGACGCCGAGAACCTGGTCGACCTGCTGATGATGGTGGCGATCTGGGTCTCGCCGGTCTTCTACCAGTGGCACATGGTCGCCGACGTGCTGCCGCAGTGGGCGTTCACGATATACCAGCTCAACCCGCTCGCCCTCGGCGTCGAACTGTCGCACTACTGCTTCTGGATGCCGGTGCAGGGGGTCATCCCGCCAGGCGGGGACGCCAGCCAGTTGCTGCCCGGCAACTTCACCACCGTCGCCGTGCTGGGTGCGCTGATCGCGGTGGGCTGCCTGGTGCTCGGACAGGTGATCTTCCACCGCCTCGAGGGCAAGTTCGCCCAGGAGCTTTGATGCCGACGCAGCCCGACGGCCTGGTGATGGCCGAACTGGAGAACGTGGTGAAGAGGTTCGACCTGCGCCACACCCGCTCCATCAAGGAGTACATCGTCTGGTGGGCGACCGGACGCCGCGGCCAGTTGAGCGAGACCTTCAACGCGCTGGACGACGTCTCGTTCACCATCCACCAGGGCGAGTCGGTCGCGCTGCTCGGCTTCAACGGTTCGGGCAAGTCGACCACCCTGAAACTGGTCAGCGGCGTGATGCTGCCAGACAAGGGCACCGTCCGGGTCCGCGGCCGGATAGCCGGGCTGATCGAGGTCGGCGCCGGGATGCACCCCGACCTCACCGGACGCGAGAACGTCTACCTGAACGGGGCGATCCTCGGCCTCAGCGAACAGGAAGTGGATGACCGGTTCGACTCGATCGTCGATTTCAGCGGTATCGAGAAGTTCATCGACACCGAGGTCAAGTTCTACTCCTCCGGCATGTACATGCGGCTGGCGTTCTCGGTGGCCGTGCACACCGACCCGGACCTCTTCCTGGTCGACGAGGTGCTGGCGGTCGGGGATGAGCCGTTCCAGCGCAAGTGCATCGCGAGGATGAAGGAGCTGCGGGCGGCCGGCCAGACGCTGATGGTGGTCAGCCACGACCTGCAGCTGATCCAGGACATCTGCGAACGCGGCATCGTGCTGGAGCACGGCCGGGTCGTGCATGATGCGCCGATCGCGGAGGCGGTGGACTTCCTGCGCTCCACCATGCCGGACTGACTCGCCTCACCCGTCACGGGTCTTAAGGTTTCTTTCCTTTCGTTTGACATACACCACTGTATTCAGTAGTTTGATCTTCATCAGTTGTCGCGCTTGACTAGGGCTTACCCCGGCCAACGATATTCGGGATGCGATCCCGCTCCGACCCGTCGGGTCGTCGCGCCGCATCATCTTTCTTGGGGGATCCTCATAATGGACCGAATTGTCGTGCGCGCCCGCATGCGCCGCGAACGGCGCCGCCCGTCGCCCAGGTCATGGGCAACGGCTGCCGTTGCGGTGCTGACCATGGTGTTGCTGCTGGGCACCGCGCTGCCCGCATCGAGCCTGCCCAGCGTCACCGACTCGCCGCACCCAGAACCTTCGGCGGCCCAGTCGACCGCGCAGCAGACCACGGACGAGGCACCTTCGCCCGCCCAGACTTCGGCGCTGGAGGAGACCCCCGAACCGAGCGGAACACCCGAAGGCACTTCCGAGGCGCCGGTCGCCCCGAGCACCACCGAAGGCGCTGTCGAGACGCCCGGATCCACCACCCCGGATGCCGGTTCCTCGCTGGAGGCATCGGCGGCAGACGACACCGAATCCCAGGACGCCACCGCCGCCGAAGAGGACGGCATCAGCATCCTGGCGCTCGGACCCGACGGCGCCCAGCCGCCGTACGTCTACTGGACGGCGACGGCGGCTGGCGCCCTCATCGGTGGCGCGACCTTCCGGATCCAGGGGCCGCGGAGCGATCAAGGTCAGGCTGACGATGACTCAGGTTGGCGTTGGAACGCCAACGAAGCCGTTGTCACTGACTGCGTTGCCGCACCGTGTGTCGGCCCCGACCTGGACCCGGATCTGGGCGAGTTCCTGGTCAAGAGCTTCGACGGACACGACGTTCGCGGTGACCGGCGCTACCGCGTCCGTCAGGAGACCGCACCAGCCGGCTACCAGATGCGCAACGAGAACAACGAATACCGAAAGATCGCGGGCGTTGGGCAGACTCCCTCGCAGGGTGCCTGGCAAAACCGGACTTACGGCTTCGGTGCCTTCGTGCACAACAAACTGGACGGCAAGCCGCTCAGCTGCGCCGCCGGGACGTTCTATTCCATTCAGGACAACGGCACGGTGCGCGGGGTCGTGAACGGGGTTGTCAGCGACTTCGGCAGCTTCGGCCGCGGCTTGTCTTCCATGAATGGCCTGGCCATCGGTGAGAACGGGTCAGTCATGTATGCCATGCGGCGGGCAGCCAACGCGTCGAACGTAGCAGGCATCTACCGCTACACCGCGGCCACCGGAGTGTGGGAAGCCCTTCTTAACACCGGGTACCAGACCGGGAACAGTCAGAACTTGGTCGCCGGTGCGGTCGACCTAAGCAACGGAAACTACCTGTTCGGCGGCTTCCACAATCCGGGCTCCGGCAATCTGCAATTCAGGCTGCACGAGTTCGATCCTGGGACGAATGAGTTCCGATTCGTGGGTTACGTCGATGCCGGAGTACCGGCGAGCAGCACATCGAACGGCGACATGGCCTTTGACTCACAGGGCACCCTCTACATAGTGCGCAGTGGCAGCACCACGAACATCATCAGTGTGGATGCTGGGGGCTTGGCCAGTGCCAACGGGGGCCTGATCCCCGCGTCGGCCACCTCGTCCAAGTCTCTGGGTACCAACTTCTCTAGTGTCAACGGTATAGCATTCCACGAGGACGGCACGGGTTATCTTGGCAATGCCACCACCGTGTATCGCTATAACGCAACGTTGACGCAGGTCGGAGGCCGCGTCACTGACGGGTTGGGCGATAGTTCCGACCTGGCCAGTTGCAGTTCCCCGGCGAGCCTGACTGTGCAGAAGAACATAGTGGGCCGGTTGGCGCCTGCCGACCAGTTCACACTGACCCTCCGGCAGGGGACGACTCAGCAGGGTTCACTGATCTCGACGGCGACCACCGAGGGCTCCGCGCTGGGTGTCCAGGCAAAGCAGATCGGTCCGGTACCCGCCCAGACCAATACCAGCTACTGGATCGGCGAGGCCATGGCCACCGGATCGGCGTCCAGCCTCGACAAGTACGCAACCAGCTACGTGTGTGCAGATGACGACGGGATCATCGTGTCTGGGTCTGCGGCCTCCGGTACGGTGACTATGCCCAACAAGCCCGGCGTTGCGGTGGTCTGCACATTCACCAACTCGCCGCTGGTCGCGACCGTCAACATCAACAAGGTCGAGCTGGACGCCGAGGGCCTGAATCCGCAGCCCGCCAGCGGCTGGACAGTGGGCACCTCCGCGACCGCCACTACCGGCACGGCCACGCTCGACCCGGCGGCGCCCACTCAGCAGACCAATGCCACAGGCAGCGCAACCTGGCGCGTCAACTTCAGTGCGACCAACGCCCGGGCGACCATCAACGTGTCGGAGACCCAGAAGCCCGGCTACGCATTCGTCGACGGCCAGTGCACCGTGACCCCACTGGGTGGCGAGCCCGGTGGCCCGATCGACCTGCCCAGCGAGGCCGGCACGGCCATCCCGGGTGTGGCACCCGGCGACACCGTCGACTGCACCTTCACCAACAAGCTGAACCCGACCACCCTGACCCTGGCCAAGGAGGTCCCGTTCGGTGACGACGACCCCGCCGAGTGGACGCTGCAGGCGACCGGCCCCAGCGGTTCGCTGCCCGGCCCGAACGGCACCACCGGCACGGCGGACGCCACCGCGGACGTCACCCCCGGTGTCGCGTACACCCTGACCGAGTCGGGCGGACCGGACACCTACATCGCCGACGGCGACTGGGTCTGCCTCACCGACACCGATGACCCGGTGACGGTCACCGACGGGCAGGTGGCCCTGGCGTCCGGTGACCAGGTCACCTGCACCATCAGCAACGCGACCGCCCAGTTGACGCTGCTGAAGCACGTCGAGGACCCCGCGCTCGACCCGAGCGACTGGGAACTCACCGCCGAACCCGAGCAGGTGACCGGGTTGAACCTCGGCACCGAGACCGTCGTCGGCGCCGGTACCGCGTCCGATGAGAACACCTTCTACGTGCGGCCCAACCACAGCTACACCATCTCGGAGGAGCTGGCTGCCCAGCCGGGCACGATCGCGTTCCGGGCGCTCGGCATCGAGAAGCTGGTGCAGGGTGAGTGGGTCGCCGTGGACAGCGACGAGATCACGCTCGAACCAGGCGAACAGGCCACCTACCGGTTCGTCAATGACTCGCTGCCCGAGATCATCCTGCCGTTGACTGGCGGTCTGGCCTCGGACACCTTCCTGATCGCCGGCGCGGGCGTCCTGCTGCTCGCGCTGACCCTGGCCGCCCTGCAGCGTCGCCGCCACACCAGCACGCGCTGACAGCCGCCACCCGATAGCTCGACCCCGTTCCAGATTCACCAATTCCGATACCACCATGCCCATTTCGTACGAATTCTTGAAGGAGATCAGAAGAATGACAAACAGCAAACGCGGACGCGGCCTGCGCCGACTCGCCGCTCTCAGCGCCCTCGCAGTGGGGCTGCTCGGGTTCACCGCTCCGGCGTCCGCCGCAGTCGGCCCGAACATCGACGCCGAGGACGTCGGCACCATCACCTTGCACAAGTTCGAGCAGCCATCTCCCAACGGAGATCCCGCGGACGGCACCCAGCAGGACACCACCGGGCTGACCCCGATCAAGGGCGTCGTCTTCCAGTACCAGCCAGTTGCGGGCGTGGACCTGACCACCAACGATGGCTGGGATCGCGCGGCCGAGATCGCCGGCGGCTCAAGCCTGGTTCCCCCGGAAGCGCTGGGCACCGCTGTCCCGTTCCCCGCCACTGATGCGAACGGCAGCACGTCGCTCAGCGACCTGCCGCTCGGTCTGTACCGGATCTCCGAGGTCTCGCACCCGGCCGACTCGAACATCGTCAAGGCGATCGACCCGTTCTACGTCACCGTGCCGCTGCCGACGGTCGGTGAGACCCCGGGCTGGAACTACAACATTCACGTCTACCCGAAGAACGCGGTCGTCGAGCTGCCGACCAAGGCCGTCGACGATGATGCCGCCATCTCGCTGGGCGATGAGGTCGACTTCCCGATCGACATCAAGGTGCCGGCCTTCCAGAGCGTTGAGCAACTGATCAGCTTCAGCATCACCGATGACCTCGACTCCCGGCTGGAGTACGTCTCGGCGACCGTGACCCTGACCGACGCGGCCAACGACGTCGTCCCGCTCACCGAGGGCACCGACTACACCTTGTCGACCACCAACCCGGTCGAGCTGACCTTCCTGGCTCCTGGGCTGGTGAAGCTGTTCAACGCCCCGAACGGCAACGTCAACCTGACGATAACGGCCAAGGTGGTCGGCGATCCCGACCTGGGCGACGGCACGATCGAGAACACGGCAATCGCCAACGTCAACGGCGTCGAATTCGGCACCAACGAGGTACTCACCACCTGGATGCCGGTCAAGGTGCTCAAGTACGCCGAGGGCGACACCAGCAACGGCCTGGCCGGCGCGGTGTTCGAGGTCTACGATGCGGCGACCGGTGGCAACCTGCTGGCCTTCAACGGCGTCACCCGGTTCACCACCAACGCCGACGGTGAGTTCATCCTCCCCGGCCTGAAGGCCGGCGTCACGGTCTACCTGCAGGAGGTCACCGCACCGGATGGCTACTTCGCGCTGGAGGACCGCATCGAGGTCAACGTCCCGAGCACCGCAAGCGTCGTCGCAGGCGTCGTGGTGCCCTACGATGTCCAGGTCGCCAACAAGCCGATCCCCGAGTGGCTGCTGCCGCTGACCGGTGGCGCGGGCAACAACGCCTTCATGATCGCTGGTGGCGTGCTGATGGTGGGCGCGCTCGGCGCGGCCCTGGCGATGTCTCGTCGCAAGACCGTCCAGGCCTGATCCACCACCAGCAAGTCAGTTGAATGACTGACCCAACCGCACGGCTGGGGGATGCCGAGGACCGGCGTCCCCCAGTTGTGCTGCGCAGGAGACCAGCTTGAGCGCCACCGCAACCGCGCCGGCCCCCCGCCGGTCGGCCGAACCGGCCAGGAGCCGCTGGAGGATGCCGTGGCGTCACTTCCTCATCGGATTGACCTGCCTGATCGGGGTGGGTGTCATGCTCTACCCGACGGTGGCCGCCTGGATCACGCAGTACTACCAGTCGCAGCTGATCGTCGACTACTCATCCAGGGTCGTCCAGATCCCGCCAGAGGGCCGCGCCAGGGCGATCCAGCAGGCGGAGGCCTACAATGCCGCCCTCACCGGGGGTGCCGAGCTGGCCGCCAACGAGCGGCTGCCGTTGTCGGAGCGGGCCGCCACCGGTATCGACTACCACCAGACGCTGCTGGCCGACGCCAACGGGCTGATGGCCCGGATCAAGATCCCCGGCATCGACGTCGACCTGCCGATCTACCACGGCACCACCGACGAGGTGTTGCGCAACGGCGTCGGTCACCTGGAGGGCACCGCGCTCCCCGTCGGCGGGCCGTCCACCCACGCCGTCCTCACTGCGCATCGCGGCCTGGCCGGCGCTGAGCTGTTCGACAACCTGGACAAGGTTGAACCCGGCGACACCTTCACCGTCGAGGTCTTCGGCGAGGTGCTGACCTACCGGGTGGTCGACACCCGGGTGGTGGCCCCGGAGGAAACCGAAACCCTTTACCCGTGGGCCGGGCAAGACCTGGTGACGCTGGTCACCTGCACCCCGCTGGGCATCAACAGCCACCGCATCCTGGTGACCGGTGAGCGCGTGCTGCCCACCCCGGTCGAGGACGTCGAGGCGGCAGGTGAACGGCCGAGCGTGCCGAAGTTCCCCTGGTGGGCGGTGCTGATCGGCGGCACCGTCGTCGCGGTCGGCGGCTACATCTACCTGGCCGGACGCCCACCTCGCCACACCGCACGCCGGGCGGCGTCCTGATCAGTCCCCGTCCTGGTCGAGCCGGGCCCGCGGGTCGAGTCGCCGCATGCCCAGCGCCTCGCGCAACACCCGCAGCGCGTTGGCGGCCTGCTTGCGGCCACCCTGCAGCGGCGACAGCGCCGCCACCGCGGCGGTGATCGCGAACGGCTTCGCCCGCACCAGGACGTTCGTCCCGTACCGGAAGTGCACCACGAACAGGTTCCGGTACATGTAGAAGCCCTTCCAGCCCGCCAGGTCTTCGCCCTGCACGAAGTCGTAGCGGCGGCGCATCAGGGCGTCCCGAACCGCGTAGGCGGTGAAGCCGGCCCGCCGGGCGCGGATGACGTAGTCGCAGTCGTCGTAGAAGATGAAGTAGCTGGGGTCGGGGTAACCGATCTCGTCGACCACCCGGCGGTGCACCATGAACCCCTCGAACGCCGCGTTCTCGATCTTCACCCGCGCCGGCATCGCCGCCCGGCTCGCGTAGACGCTGTCGACGGTGGCGGTCTTGGGACGGATCTGCAGCGGGTTGGTCAGGTCGAACCTGATCGCGGCCTTCTCCACCAACTGGCCGCGCCGGTCCTCCCTGGTGCACGCCAGCACGTCACCCCCGTCGGCGAGCAGCGCCTGCAACGCCCACGGGGCGGGCCGCACATCGTCGTCCATCAGCCAGATCCGGTCGTAGCCGGCCTGGTAGGCGGCCTTCAGGCCACGGTGGAAGCCACCCGCGCCACCCAGGTTCTCACCGGTGTGGTCGACAACCAGCGGCAGGTCGGTGTGCCGGGCCAGCACCTCAACGGTCTGGTCGTCCGACGAGTTGTCGACGACGTAGATCGCGTCCAGCGGCCGGGTCTGTTCGGCGAGCGATGCCAGCAGCCGGTCGAGCAGCTCGGCCCGGTTGTAGGTGACCACCACCGCGGCTACGGTCTCGTCGGCGGGGGCGGCCCGCCGGGGACGCTGCGCCGGCTGGGCGGCCGGGGCGCTCGGCAGGAACCGCCGGTGCCCGGTGAAGTCACCCCGCAACCCGGCG
>NZ_JBASCI010000038.1:0-23919 GCF_049651565.1 Brooklawnia sp. | reverse complement strand
GGTCAAGTCCGGTGGAGTGGTGTACGAGGGTGATCCCTCGATGAGGGGTTAGGCGGTCAGGGCAGGGACGAGGGTGGTGCTCACCTCCTGGGTCGGTTCTGCCGGCTCGGAGGCCTCGGTGAGGGCGGCGCGGCAGCGGGTGAGGACGTCGAGTCCGATGTAGCGTCGTTGCTCGGCCCAGGCGTCGTGCTGCTCGGCCAGGACGGCGCCGACGAGGCGGATGATCGAGTCCCGGTTGGGGAAGATGCCGACGACGTCGGTGCGGCGGCGGATCTCGCGGTTGAGCCGCTCGTTGGGGTTGTTCGACCAGATCTGGCGCCACACCTCCTTGGGGAAGACGGTGAACGCCAGGATGTCCGCTCTCGCCTCCTCCAAGTGGCTCGCGACCGCGGGCAGCTTCTCGGTGAGCGCGTCGATGACGCGGTCGAACTGGGCGTGCACGCTGGCGGCGTCGGGCTGGTCATACACGCTGTGCAGCAACGCTTTCACCCACGGCCAGCTGCTCTTGGGCGTGGCGGCCATGAGGTTGGCGGCGTAGTGGGTGCGGCACCGCTGCCACGCTGTCCCGGGCAGCGTGGCGCCGATGGCCTCGACCAGGCCGGCGTGCGCGTCGGAGGTGACCAGCCCGACCGGCCCGGCCGTGGTGAGGCCCCGGGCGACGAGGTCGCGGAAGAACCCGAGCCACGACGCGGTGGTCTCGCCGGTGGCGACCTGCAGGCCCAGGATCTCCCGGTAACCCTCGGCGTTGATCCCGGTGGCCACCAGGGCGGAGACCTTGACCACGCGCCCGCCCTCGCGGACCTTCAGCACCAGGGCGTCGGCGGCGACGAACGTGTACGGGCCACCGTCCAGGGGCCGGGTGCGGAAGGACTCCACCTGCTCGTCCAGCTCGGCGGCCATGGTCGAGACCTGCGACTTGGACAGGCCGGTGATACCGAGGGCGGTGACCAGCTTGTCCATCCGCCGGGTCGAGACGCCGAGCAGGTAGCAGGTCGCCACCACCGTGGTCAGCGCGGCCTCGGCGCGGCGGCGCCGCTCGAGCAGCCAGTCCGGGAAGAACGACCCTTCGCGCAGTTTTGGGATCGCCACGTCCAGGGTGCCGACGCGGGTGTCCAGGTCCCGGTGCCGGTACCCGTTGCGCCGGTTCGTGCGCTCCGTGGTGCGGGTGCCGTAGTCGGCGCCGCACACGGCGTCGGCCTGCGCCGAGAGTAGGCTGTTGATGAAGGTCTGCAGCAGCTCGCGCATCAGGTCCGGACTGGCCTGGGCCAGCTGCTCGTGCAGGAACTGCTCAGGGTCGATAATGGGGCCAGCGGCCATCGTGGTGCTCCTTCTCGAGTCGGTTGTGAGAGATCACTCGAAGGATCACACCGGTGGCCGCGCCTACCTCAGCAGGACACGCTCACCCGGTGCTCGTACACCACTCTGCAGGACTCCACTCCCGCGGATAAAGAACCGCGACCGCGATCAGCGCAACCACCACCGATCCGGCGCTGGCCAGCAGCGACAGCCGCATGCCCTCGATGAAGCCGAGCCGGGCCGCCTCGACCAGTGCGCTGCCGAGTTCGGTCGACAACTGCCCGGCGGCCCGCAACGCACCGTCGAACGACTGCAGCACCGCCGACTGCCACTGGCCGAGCTGGTCCCAGATATCGCTGCCGGTCAGCACCCCGCGGTACCGGGCGGCCATGATCGAGCCGATGACGGCGACGCCCAGTGCGCTGCCGACCTGCATGTGGGCGGTGTTGGTGGCCGAGCCGATCCCGGCGGCGTCGGGTGGCAGCGCGTCCATCACTGCCTGGGTGGCGGCGGGCACCAGCACACCGGTGCCCAGCCCGAACAGCAGGGCGCCGGGCAGCAGGTTACCGAAGTTGGACTCCACCGTCATGGTGGCCATCCAGGTGAACCCCCCGGCCAGCAGCCCCAGCCCGATCAGCACGGTCAGCTTCAGCTGCAGCGAGCCGATCAGGCGCGGTGCGGTGAGCGCTCCCAGCAGCATGGCTGCCGCCAGCGGCAGCACCCGGACCCCGGTCTGCAGGGGTGTGAACCCCAGTAGGAACTGCAGGTACTGGGTGAGGACGAACAGGGCGCCCGCACCGCCGGCGGTGACCAGACCGGACACGACCACGGCGACAGTGAAGCGGCGGATCCGGAACAGCGACAGCCGCAGGATCGGGTTGGTGGCGCGGGCCTCCCAACGGACGAAGAGCACCATCAGCAGCGCCCCCAGGGCGGCCGCGGACAGCACCAGCGGCGAACCGACCCCCAGCCCGGGCGCCGAGATCACCGCCCAGCAGACCAGCGCCAGAGCGACGGTGGACACGATCGCGCCCAGCGCGTCCACACCGCCGGGGATGGGCCGCGGTTGGCTGTGCGGCAGGACGAACAACCCGAGCAGGACTATCGCCACCGCTATCGGCACGTTGATCAGGAATATCGAGCCCCAACTGAAGTGCTCCAGCAGCAGGCCCGACAGCAGCGGCCCGGCCGCTCCCCCGGCGGCGTTGGCGGCCGACCACAGCGCGAAGGCGAAGCTGCGTTCCCTCAGACCGGTGAACAGCGTCGACACCAGTGCCAGCGTGGACGGTGCCAGCAACGCCGCCCCGATCCCCATCAGCGCCCGGGCAGCGATCAGCATGCCGGTCGTCTCGACCAGGCCGGCCATCAGCGAGAAGGCACCGAAGACCGACGCCCCCACCAGGAACGTTCGCGACTTGCCCCACCTGTCCACCAGCGCCCCGGCGACCAACAGCAACCCGGCGTAGGTGACCTGGTAGGCGTCCACCGTCCACTGAAGTTGGTCGGTGGACGCATGCAGTTCACGGGCCAGCGTGGGCAGGGCGACGTTCAGGATGGTGTTGTCGAGGCTGGCCATGAACAGGCCGAACGACAGCACGCCCAGGGCCCACCAGCGTTGTCGGTGAGCCCTTGAACGGCCGACCACGGAGGTCGCCGGCATCACTCAGCGGCGCTTGGGTGCTGTGGCATACAGGTCAGGCTAGACCCGGCGGCGGCCGGACGGGTGAACCGGCAGGCCGTCAGGTGATCGAGGCCTGGTAGATCGAATCGATCGATTCGGCGAGCAGGGCGTCGAACTCGTCGTTGGTCTGGGTGACCTTCAGTCCCTCGGTCAGCGCGCGGGAGAAGCTGGCGATCAGGCCGTGGTTGCGGGCCAGCAGCTGGTTGGCCTCCTGGCGGCTGTAGCCACCGGACAGCGCGAGCACCCGCATCACCCGTGGGTGGGCGATCAGGTCGGCGAACAGGTTGTCCCGGGTCGGGATGGTGAGCTTGAGCATCACTTGTGCCGAGGACGGCAGGGCGTCCAGCTGGGCCAGGATCTGATCGTGCATGAGCTGCTCGGCCTGGGCTTTCTCGGTCGCCTTGATGTCGACCTCGGGCTCGATGATCGGCACCAGTCCGGCGTCCACGATGCGCCGGCCGACCTCGAACTGCTGGTCGATCACCGCGGTGATGCCGGCCGGGTTGGCCTGCGCGATGAACGAACGCATCTTGGTGCCGAAGATGCCCTTGGTCTTGGCTCGGTCGAGCAGCTCGTCCAGCTGCGGCATCGGCTTCATCACCTTGGCGCCGTCAACCTCGTCGGCCAGCCCCTTGTCGACCTTAAGGATCGGGACGATCCGCTTGCGGGTCCACAGGTACTCGGCGGTGTCGAGGCCGTCGACCTGCCGGTCCATGGTGTTCTCGAACAGGATCGCCGCCAGGATCTTCTCACCGGTGAACGACGGGCTGGTCATGATGCGGGTGCGCATCTGGTGCACCAGGTCGAACATCTCGGCGTCGGAGGAGTAGGCGTCCTCGCTGATGCCGTACAGCCGCAGCGCCTTGGGTGTGCTGCCGCCGCTCTGGTCGAGGGCGGCGACGAATCCCCAGTCGTTACGCATCCGGTTGGCCTGTTCGGTGTTCATGGCTGCCTCCTTGTCGCATGCAGGGTGCGACCCTTGAGCCCATTGTCGTCGACCGGGCAGCCGATTACCGATGAATCACAGCCGAATCGGAGCCGGGACCACCTCGGGACGCAGCCGGCGCTGCAGCCGGCGTCCGCCCTTGACCGACGCCCAGTAGCCGAGCACGATGCCCACCGACAGCACCCAGCACCAGCGCATCGCCCACCGGTAAAGCTGCCAGGGTTGCCCGGGATCGGCGCCGACCGTGCCAGCCTGGCTCCACAGCACCGAGCCAAAGGCCAGGCCGAACATGTAGGCGGTACCGAGCACCCCGTAGATCGCGGCGAACTGGCGCTGGCCGAACGCCATCGCGCAGACCAGCGGCGGAGTCACGGTACCGACCGCGAAGCCTGCTCCGGCCAGCACCAGCACCGGGTAGAACCAGACAGGAGCCGGGAACCGGACAGAGGCAAGCGCTATCGCGGCAATGGCGTGCAGAGTCAGCACGATGACCACCGCCCGGATCATCCCGACCCGGTCGATCAACGCGCCGAGGGCCGGTTTGGCCGCGATCAGACCCACCATCGAGATGGTCATGAAGACCCCCACCAGCGCCGGCGTCATGCCCGATCCGGGATCGGTCTGCTGGTTCATGAAGAAGGGCTGGGTGATCTGGCCCATCGCGTGGTGGACGCCCAGGATGCACAACGCGAGGTAGAGCAGCCAGAACCAGCCGCTGCGCAGCGCCTCACCGGACTTCAGACCGTGCAGGTGGCCGCTGACCTGACCCGGCGAGTCGGCGGAGCCGCCGGCCGGCCGGGCACCGTACCGGGGTAGTCCGACGTCGGCCGGGTGGTTGACGACCAGGACGATGGCGGGCACCAGTGCGAAGAAGGCGAAGATGGCTGCCGCGATCCGCATCGTGGCCCGCCAACCGAGGCCGCCCTCATCGACCGGCGGGGTCAGGTTCGAGAACACCACCGAGGCGAGGATGCCGCCCAGCGCGGTGCCGGCCACCACCATGCCCATCACCAGGCTCTTGCGTTTCTCGAACCAGGTGTTCACCAGCACGACCGGCACGAAGTTGACCGAGATGCCGAATCCGGCGCCGGTGATGGCGGCGAACAGGTACAGCCCGGCCAGCCCCGTCGCGGTGGAGATGCCGATCAAACCAAGGGTGCTGATGGTGCCGCCGACCACCAGCAGCCGGCGCCCTCCCCAGTTGCCGATCAACCGCCCGGCCAACGGCATGGTGGTCATCGCGACCATCAGGACCACGGTGTAGTAGCTCTGCACGGCGGCCCGCGGGACATCGTGGGCGGGCCACAGGTCATCCCTGATCGGGTCGGTGAACATCGACAGGCCACTCAGCACGATACCTGCCGACAGTTGTCCGCAGATCGCGCCTGCGGTCACCAGGGCATAGCGAGGCGAACTGCCGGGTGGGGTCAGGGGTCGCCCGCCGTCAGCGGTGGGCACTTGTTGCGGCATCGGCTGGACCTCCTGCCCGCGAGTTTAGACTTACCAGGAAATAGGATCGGCGATGGGGTGGGTCGCCCCGGGACGGAGAGGGCCGCCATGAACCTCCAGCTCGACGCCAGGGATCGAATCGTCGTCGGCACCGATGGTTCGCGGCGGGCCGATCATGCGGTGGACTGGGCTGCCGAACGCGCCGAGGTGCTGGACGTGCCGTTGCTCGTGCTGCACGTGGTGGCCGGCAGTCCGAACCCCAGCAATGCGTTCTCGGCGGTGGCCGCCAACTTCGACGGCGACCTCCTCCGCGAGGCGCATGAGCGGTTGGCGAGGGTGGTCGAACGGGTACACCAGAGACACCCGCGTCTCGACCTCACCGGTGAGGTGGTGGTGGGCAACGCGTCCTGGGTGCTGGCCGAGGCGTCCAAGCAGGCACTGCTGGTGGTCGTCGGCGCCCGAGGTCAATCCGCGCCGCTCACCGTGCGGGTGCTGGGCGGGGTGTCCGACCAGGTGACCGCCCACGCCACCGGGCCGATCGCGGTGGTGCCGGACGAGGCGCTGGAGAACCCGCGTGGCCCGGTGGTGCTCGGCGTCGACGAATCACCGGAGGCGCGGGCGGCGATGTGGTTCGCGTTCAGGGCCGCCGAGGCCCGCGGGGTGCCGGTACTGGCGATTCACGCCTGGGGCGACAAGGACAGCCACGACATCGTCTCGCGGGTGTCGGCGCTGGTGGAGGGCATGCTGGCCGACGCCCGGGCCGAGTACCCGGACGTGCCGGTCGAGGTGCGGATCGTGCACGGCCGACCCCACCACGAACTGGTGCACGCCTCGAAGGACGCCGGCCTGGTCGTGGTGGGATCGCGCGGTATCGGTGGCTTCACCGGTTTGCTGCTCGGCTCCACCAGCAAGCGGGTGCTGCGCGATGCGCACTGCCCGGTCATCGTCACCCGGGCCTGAGCCAGCCGCTATCCGATCAGTAGTGGCTCACCACGACGGTGCCCATTGGCGCCCAGTCGTGAATGAACCTGGCGGCGTCCACCGTCATGTTCACGCAGCCATGTGAACCGCCCGGCCCGCTCCAGCCGAACGAGTCGCGCCACGGAGCGCCGTGGAAGGCGATCGGCCCGGTGAAGTAGGTCACCCATGGCACGCCGGGCGCCACGTAGGGGGTGCCGTCGAGGTTGGTGCCGCGCATCGTCTGGCTGGTGTACTTCAGGTACACGTTGAAGGTGCCGGTGGGGGTCTCCATGCCGGGCATGCCGGGGACGATGTAGGTCGGTCCCATCGCGACCGTCGAGCCCTGGTAGGCAGTGACGGTGTTGTTGCCGAGGTTGAGGTCGATCCACTTCTCGCCCGGGGCTGCCTGGTAGACCAGGTTCTGGGCACCGGCCGCGATGACGCGGTTGGTGTAGGTCGGCTCGATGGTGTCGTAGCGGAACGCGCCGGAGTACGACTCACCCGCCCGGACCGCCGCGACGACCTCTTCGGCCACCACTGCGGCATTGTTGACCCGGAAGCCGTCAGAGCCCTGCTGGGGGGTGCCGACGACCTGACCGTTGGCGTCCACGTTGCGGACGCCGTTGACCGGCTCCAGACCGGACGCCTGACCGGCCGCCGTCACCCATTCGGCCACTGCGGCATCGTCCAGCACCGGTTCGCCCAAGTGCCCCTGCTCGTCGGTGGGGATGGACACCCACTGGGCCTTCTCGGCCGGGTAGGGCGCGATGGTGGAGATGCGGCCGGCGATGGCGATGTCGAGGGCGATGTACCCGTTGGCCTTGTCGGCCACCGCCTGGGCCTGTTCGTCGGTGACCTTCGGGGGCAGGTCCTGGATGGTCAGTTCGACCGTGGTCGACGTCAGCGTCTCGGCGGCCGTGGTGGCCGCCCGGATGACCGCGGATGCGTCGACGCTGCGGCCCTCGACCGCGGGGGTGACGGTGAACTGGCTGCCGTCCTCGGACAGCCGCACCGTCGCATCCTCAGCGGGCACCCCGGTCTCCGCGACCAGGTCGTCCAGCAGGGTCTCGGTTCGCGCGTCGTCGGCAACCACGACCACCGGCACTTCGCGTTCGGTGTAGAGCGCCTGCATGCGCGAGGTGAAGTTGGCGTTCTGCTGGAAGGCGTTGCTGGCCGTCGCTTCAGCGTCCACCTCGAAGCCAAGGTCGGCGAGGGTGTACTCGGTCGTCCTGCCGTCCAGTTCCACCGCCACGGTGACCTCGTCGGCGCGCTCGGCGAGCGCTTCGGCAACCTCCTGCTGGGACTGGTTGGTGATCGACTCACCGAGGATGGTCACCCTCGGCAGCCCGTGGCTGCTGAAGTGGGCGGCATATGCGCCAGTGGCGCTGCCGAGGATGACGAAGGCCCCGAAGAGAATCCACAGGGCCACGCCGAGGCGTCTTGGCTTGGTCTGCTTCACCCGCCGAAGTATAAGTTGTCAAGGTCAACAACGCGACTGGCGCTGGTCCTGTGCGGCAACCGTGTCCGGTTAATCCGCCTCCTCGGCGCCGGTATCGGAGTAAAATGGGCAGACTCACAACGGCGACGCGGCAGTCGCATGGGACGAGGAGGTGCAAGCACGATGAGTAGCGAGCTTCCAACCCAGGGCCGAATCGTGGTGGGTACGGACGGCTCTGAACGTGCCGAGAAGGCGGTGCAGTGGGCCGCAGAACGCGCTGGCAAGCGCAGACTGCCACTCCTGATCGTCCAGGTGATCCCCCGGGACCAAACGCTGGGAACGGTACCGTCAGCTGTTTACGGCGAGCTGCCGGGCAGCATCCTGGCCGAGTACCAGCGGGACTATGTGGAGCAGGTGCGCAAGCGGTTGACCGAACTGGCTGAGCAGGCCCGTGCCGACAACCCTGACCTTCAGGTTGAGACCGCAGTGGTCGAGGGCAAGCCGTCGGTCGTCCTGGCGGAGGCGTCCCGGGACGCCGACCTGGTCGTGGTGGGCGCCCGGGGAGCCACCGCGCCGAGGACCGTCAAGTGGCTGGGCGGGGTGTCCGATGCGATCGTCACCCACTCGCAGGGCCCGATCGCGGTGATCACCGACGAGGCCCACGAGAACCCACAGGGTCCGGTGGTGGTGGGCGTGGACGACTCCGCACCCGCCCGGGTGGCCGCCCGGCTGGCGTTCCGGGCTGCCGACACCCGCGGCGTCCCGGTGGTGGCGGTCTACGCGTACACCTACGGGCCGGCCGAGTCGGCATGGGATCCGTCGGTCTGGGATCCCTCCGGCACCAAGCACCAGGAGGCGCTGACCGAGCACGTGAGGCAGATCGTGGCCGACGCCATCAACGAGTACCCGAACGTGCCGGTTGAGGTGCGGGTGGTGCGCGGCCGGCCGCAGGAGGCCCTGGTGGAGGCCTCGGATGGTGCCGGTCTGGTGGTGGTCGGTTCCCGTGGCCGGGGCGGCTTCCGGGGGCTGTTGCTCGGTTCGACCAGCAAGCACGTGCTGCGTGAATCGCACAGCCCGGTGATCGTGACCAGGGGCTGACCCCACTCGACCGCCACAAGGCAGGACGCGCGGGCGACCGCGCGTCCTGCCAGGCATCGGCGATCGAGTCACGGGTGGACGAGTGGGCCGACGGACACCGGCAGGATGGACACGCGGAATCGCGGCAACGAGGAGGCGCACGATGATCATGGAACTTCAGACCCGAGGCCGGATCGTGGTGGGGACCGACGGCTCGGAGCGGGCCTACCGGGCGGTGCAATGGGCCGCGGACAGGGCCGGCAAGCGCAACCTGCCGTTGCTGATCCTCCACATCGTCCCCGAGAACCAGGCGGTGGGCACGCTGCCAGCCGCGGCCTACGGCGAGTTGGCCAGCACCATCGTCGCCGAGTACCAGACCGAGTTCGTCGAGCAGGCCCGGCTGCGCCTCGACCAGCTCGCCGACCGGGTGCGAGCCGACAATCCCGGCCTGGTCGTCGAGTCCGCGGTGGTCGAGGGTGGTCCGGCGGCGGTGCTTGCCGAGGCGTCCCGGGACGCCGAACTGGTCGTGGTGGGCGCCCGCGGCGCCACTGCGCCGCGTGCTGTCAAGTGGCTGGGCGGGGTCTCGGACGACGTGGCGAACCACGCCCACGGCCCGGTCGCGGTCATCACCGACGAGGCGCACGAGAACCCGACCGGCCCGGTCGTGGTGGGTGTCGACGACTCGCCGCAGGCCCGGGCGGCGGTGGAGCTGGCGTTCCAGGCCGCCGAGGTGCGCGGCGTCCCGGTGCTGGCCGTGCACGCCTACACAGTGGCCGCCAGGCACACCGTGTGGGAGGCAGCCGCCTGGGAGCCTTCGCTGGTCGAGGTCGACACCTCACTGGCGACGCAGATGGTTGAGGGTGTGCTGTCCGACGCGGTCAGGCAGCACCCGGGGGTGCCGTACGAGGTGCGGCTGGCGCAGGGTCGTCCCCAGGACGTGCTGGTCGAGGCCTCGGATGGCGCCGGGCTGGTCGTGGTCGGGTCTCGCGGTCGGGGCGGGTTCCGAGGGCTACTGTTGGGCTCGACAAGCAAGCACGTGTTGCGTGAGTCACACAGCCCAGTGATCGTCACCAGAGGATAGGTGGACAATGATCGTCCAGACAGAAGCCATCGGCAGGATCGTCGTCGGGACCGACGGGTCACAGCGCGCCTTCAAGGCCGTCGAGTGGGCGGCCGACCGGGCGGTTGCCCGCAAGTTGCCGCTGCTGGTGATCTACGTGGTCCCCGAACAGCCCTCGGTGGCGTTGACGATGGT
The DNA here is from genome assembly GCF_049651565.1 of Brooklawnia sp. GTDB lineage: Bacteria > Actinomycetota > Actinomycetes > Propionibacteriales > Propionibacteriaceae > Brooklawnia. Next base: position 13,817 of record NZ_JBASCI010000038.1, on the reverse strand, counting down.
GCCGCAGGCCGCCGAGTTCGAGCGCGAGGAACGGGAGCAGGCCAAGCAGAAGGTCAATTCCGTGGTGGAGCGGGTGCAGGGCCTGCACCCCGGCCTCAACGTGACCGGTGTCGTGGTTGAGGGCAACCCCGCCTACGTGCTGTCCGAATGGTCAAGGGACGCCGAGCTGGTCGTGGTGGGCGCCCGGGGGCAGGGAGCGCCGATGTCGGTGCGGCTGCTCGGCGGGGTGTCGGATGCGGTGGCCGCTCACGGGCACGGGCCGATTGCGGTGGTCAGCGACCACGCGATCGACCACGAGGGTGGGCCGGTGGTGATCGGCGTGGACGATTCCCCGGAGGCCCGCTCCGCTGCCCGGCTGGCGTTTGAGGCGGCCGAGGTCCGTGGGGTGCCGGTGGTTGCGATCCACGCCTACGACTACGGCCCGCGGGACGCGCCGTGGGATGCCCAGACCTGGTCGGTGGCGGCCAGCCGCTTCAAGGAGCAACTGGCCACCAAGGTCGACGAGATCCTCGCCGAGGTCAGGGACGCCCATCCGCACGTGCCGGTCGAGGTGCGGGTGGTCGGGGCACGGCCCCAGGACGCGCTGGTCGAAGCGTCCCAGGATGCCGGCCTGGTGGTCGTCGGGTCGAGGGGGCGGGGCGGCTTCGCCGGTCTGCTGCTGGGCTCGACCAGCAAGCACGTCCTTCGCGAGGCGCACTGCCCGGTGATCGTGACCCGCGGCAAGGATGAGGGCCCCGACGAGGCCGAGGCCCGCTGGCTCTGAGCTCAGGACGACTGCGCGACCCGCACCGCTGAGCGGACCAGCCGGGCGATGGCCTGCTCAGCCTGCCTGGTCAGCTCGGACACGGCGTACGAGGTCGGCCACAACCCGGCGGCGTCGTCCAGCCGGGCCTCCGGGGTGAACCCGAAGGTCGAGTAGCGTTCCTTGTCGGCCTGACCGCTGCGGACGAAGCAGACCACCTTGCCGTCGCGGGCGTAGGCCGGCTGGCCGTACCACAACTTCGGCGCCAGTTGCGGAGCGTTCTCGGTCACCAGCGCATGGATGCGGGTTGCCAGCGCGCGGTCCGGCTCGGGCATCTGGTCGATCTTCTCCAGCACGTCCAGTTCGTTCGCTGCGGCCTTGCCGCTGCGGCTGCGGCTGGCCTCGTTGCGGAGTTCGGCCGCGCGCTGCTTCATCGCGGTACGTTCCTGCTCTGAGAACTGCATTGCTCCCTCCTCGGTTGACTGGGTGGCTCCACGCTAGGATAGGAGTCGGCCGTGCCGCTTCTTCGTTTCTGATCATTGCTGCCCGGTGCCACCATGGGGTGATGGACGACCGGCAGCGTGAGGCGCAGCGGCTGCGCGACCTGGCGGTGCTGCGCCGCGTCCGCGACCGGATCGACCGGGAGTACGCCAGGCCGTTGAACGTGGCGGCGCTGGCTCGCGGGGCGCACATGTCGACCGGCCACCTGAGCCGGGAGTTCCACCGGGTTTACGGGGAGTCGCCGTACTCGTACCTGATGACCCGCCGCATTGAACGGGCCATGACCTTGTTGCGGCGCGGCGACCTGAGCGTCACCGACGTCTGCTTCGCCGTCGGTTTCTCGTCGCTGGGAACCTTTGGCACCCGGTTCACCGAACTGGTCGGAGTGCCGCCGAGCGCCTACCGCCGCGACCAGTCCCAGGCCGCCGCCGGCATCCCGGCGTGCCTGGCCAGGCAGGTGATCAGACCGGTCAGGAATCAAGAAGCACCACCGGTGTCCGGCGCGTAGCGTCGGCGCCATGAACATCAACATCTGCTACGCCTTCCTGCCACACACCGATGGTGAGGCCGCCCTCGGTTTCTACCGTGACCTGCTCGGCTTCGAGGTCCGTCAGGACGTCGGCTATCAGGGCATGCGGTGGATCACTGTCGGGTCGCCCGGGCAACCCGAGACCTCGGTCGTGCTGCACCCGCCGGCCGCCGATCCCGGCATCACCGAGGACGAGCGGCGCGTCATCCTCGACCTGATCGCCAAGGGGGCATTCACCGCGATCACGCTGGCCACCGATGACCTGGAGGGGTTGTTCGAGCGTCTGGAGTCGGCCGGAGCAGACGTCGTCCAGGAGCCCACCGACCAGGACTACGGCGTGCGGGATTGCGCGTTCCGGGACCCGGCGGGGAACCTGGTGCGGATCAACCAGCTGACCTGAGGGTGCCCGAACGGGCGAGGGTGAGTGCCGTCGACTTCTTCCCGCGGCAGTCGTGGGCCACCTAGACTCCGGGAATGAGCCAGATTCCAGACATCAAGCCACGCAGCCGTGCCGTCACCGATGGGCTGGAGGCCACCGCCGCCAGGGGCATGCTCCGAGCCGTCGGCATGGGGGACGACGACTTCGCCAAACCCCAGATCGGCGTGGCCAGCTCCTGGAACGAGATCACGCCGTGCAACCTGTCCCTCGACCGGCTCGCGCAGGCGGTGAAGGAGGGCGTCCACGCGGCCGGCGGCTTCCCGCTCGAGTTCGGCACCATCAGCGTCTCGGATGGCATCTCGATGGGCCACGAGGGCATGCACTTCTCGCTGGTCAGCCGCGAGATCATCGCCGACTCGGTGGAAACGGTGATGAACGCCGAGCGGCTGGACGGCTCGGTGCTGCTGGCCGGCTGCGACAAGTCACTGCCCGGAATGCTGATGGCCGCCGCCCGGCTCGACCTGGCCAGCATCTTCCTCTACGCCGGCACGATCCTGCCCGGCGTCGCCAAGCTGTCCGACGGCTCCGAGCAGGAAGTCACCATCATCGACGCCTTCGAGGCGGTCGGCGCCTGCGCCCGCGGGCTGATGTCGCGCGAGGACGTCGACGCCATCGAACGGGCCATCTGCCCGGGCGAGGGCGCCTGCGGCGGCTTCTACACCGCCAACACGATGGCCGCGGTGGCCGAGTCGATCGGCATGTCGCTGCCCGGCTCCACCTCTCCCCCAGCCACCGACCGACGCCGCGACAGCTACGCCCGCAAGTCCGGCGAGGCGGTGGTCAACATGCTTCGGCAAGGCATAACGGCCCGCCAGATCATGACCAAGGCAGCATTCGAGAACGCCATCGCGGTGGTGATGGCGTTCGGCGGGTCAACCAACGCGGTGCTGCACATGCTGGCGATCGCCCATGACGCCGAGGTCGACCTGACCATCGGCGACTTCCAGCGGATCGGCCGCAAGGTGCCCCACCTGGCCGACGTCAAGCCGTTCGGCCGGTTCGTGATGAAGGACATCGACCACATCGGCGGCATCCCGGTGGTGATGAGGACGTTGCTGGAGGCCGGCCTGCTGGACGGCGACTGCCTGACCGTGACCGGCAGGACCGTGGCGGAGAACCTGGCCGAACTGAACCCGCCGCACATCGACGGCAAGGTGATCCGGTCGATGGCGGAGCCCATCCACCGCACCGGCGGACTGACCATCCTCACCGGATCCCTCGCTCCGGACGGCGCAGTGGTCAAGTCGGCCGGCTTCGACTCGGATGTCTTCGAGGGCGCCGCCAGGGTCTTCGACGGCGAACGGGCGGCCATGGACGCCGTCGAGGACGGCACCCTGCAGCCGGGTGACGTGGTGGTCATCCGCTACGAGGGGCCGAAGGGTGGTCCGGGGATGCGCGAGATGCTGGCCGTCACCGGCGCGATCAAGGGCGCCGGGCTCGGCAAGGACGTGCTGCTGCTCACCGACGGCCGGTTCTCGGGCGGCACCACCGGGCTGTGCGTGGGCCACATCGCACCCGAGGCGGTGGACGACGGCCCGATCGCGTTCGTCCATGACGGCGACCGGATCCGGCTGGACGTCGCGGCCGGGCGGCTCGACCTGCTGGTGGACGCCGAGGAGCTCGCCCGACGGCGGGCCGAAGGGGTCAGCCACCCGGAGCCCAAATACACCCGCGGTGTGCTCGCCAAGTATCGGCGACTGGTGCAGTCGGCGTCCCGGGGCGCCGTGCTCGACTAGTCGGGTCGGTCGGTCGGACTAGCTGACGGTCACCTGGACGGTGTTCCAGCCGGTCGCGCCGTCCGGGGCCGGCGGCGCCGGCTGCTCGGTCTGCACCTCGCCGTCGCCGTCGGTGGCTCGAACTGTGATGTCGTAGCTGCCGGGCGTGGCGTCCCAGACGTACATCCACTGCCGCCAGGCGTCGATCGACGGTTCGGCGGCGAGGGTGGTGTCCAGCCAGTTGCCGTCACCGATGCGGACCTCGACCCTGCTGATCCCCCGGTGCTGCGCCCAGGCGACGCCGGCCAGCACCACCTGTCCGGCCGGCACGCTGGCGTTGCGTGGCACGTCGATGCGGGAGGCGGTCTTCACCGGCCCGAGCGCCGACCAGCCCCGCGGCGTCCAGTAGCCCTCGTCGTCGGCGAACGTGGTCACCTTCAGTTCGGTCACCCACTTGGTCGCCGAGACGTAGCCGTACAACCCGGGCACCACCAGCCGTACCGGGAAGCCGTGCTCCGCGGGCAGCGGTTCACCGTTCATCGCCACCGCCAGCAGGGCGTTGCGATCGTCGGTCATTGCGGTCAGCGGGGTGCCGGCAGTGAACCCGTCGACGCTGGTGGACAGCACCATGTCTGCGCCGTGCTGCACCCCGGCCCGGGCCAGCACCTCGCGGACGGGCAGCCCCGTCCAGACCGCGTTGCCGGCCAGGTCACCGCCGATGAAGTTGGACACGCAGGTCAGCGTCACCAGCGCCTCGACGAGTTCCTCGCCCAGCAGGTCGTCGAAGCTGAGGGTCAGTTCGCGGTCGACCAGCCCGGTCACCCGCAGCCGCCATTCGTCCGGGTCGACCCGCGGCACGATCACGGCGGTGTCGATTCGGTAGAACTCGCCGTTCGGGGTGATGTACGTGGTCTGGCCCGCCACGTTCTGGGACGCCGCGGCCGGCACGTCGACCGGTTGACGGACCCGCAGGCCGGCCAGCCGATCCCGGACGGTGCTCACGGCCTCGCCGACCTGGCTGAGTGTCCGTCCGGCCAGCGTGCCTAGCGCACCGGCCGCCAGCAGGCCGGTCCCCCACAGCAGGACCGCGCGGCGGCGGGTGCGGGCCGTGTCGGGATCGACGGCGTCCTCGGCGGTGGTTGAGCGTTGCCACAGCCAGACCAGCAGCCACAGCCCGACCGCCGTGCCCAGTGCGGTGGGCAGCAGGTCTGGCCAACTGGTGCCCGGTCGGGACGAGACCGCCAGCACCCCGAGCAGGCCGCCCAGTGCGAACAGCCCCAGCCCGACGAACGCGCGAGGCCGCAGCCACCCCGCCAGCGCGCAGGCCGCGGTGATCACCACCGCCATCCCGACGTAGAGGGCGAGCTTGTCGGCGGTGCCGAAGACGGCGACGGCGAAATCCTTCAACCAGGGCGGCGTGCGGTCGATGAAGGCGCCGGCGACCGCCACCAGGGGCGAACCGTTCCCCGAGCCGATACCGGCTCGCTTGAACCCGGCCGCGGTCATCTCCGCGACACCTGTGGTCACTGCACCGGCCGCCACCCCGACCAGCGCATCCGGCCAACGAACGCCCATGCACCATTCTCCTCTCGTCATCAACTGACCGCAGTTATGCCTTGGGCTGATCGGACGATGCGCAGGAGTCGGCCCGGTGGGGTGACCGCCCGCCCTACTGTTGCGAAATGACCACCACCGCGGCCCCGGCGCCGACGCTCAAGCAGGCTGTCACCACCCCTGCGCTGTTCTTCTTCATCCTTGGCGACGTGCTGGGCGCCGGTGTCTACGTGCTGGTCGGGGTGATCGCCGCCACGGCGGGCGGTGCGGTCTGGGTGCCGCTGCTGCTGGCCCTGGGCATGGCGCTGCTGACCGCCGGCTCCTACGCCGAGTTGGCGACCAAGTACCCGAGGGCCGGTGGGTCGTCGCACTACGCCACCCGGGCGTTCGGCCCGTTCGTGGGGTTCCTGGTCGGTTACTGCATGCTGGCGGCCGGGATCGTCTCGGTGGGCGCGCTCGCCCTCGGGTTCGCCGGCGACTACCTCGCCGAGTTCATCAACGTGCCGGTCGCGCTGACCGTGATCGTCTTCCTGGCGATCCTGGCGGCACTGAACGCGTACGGCATCCGGGAGTCGATGTGGGCGAACATCATCGCCACCGTCATCGAGGTGGGCGGCCTGCTGCTGATCGTCGTCCTGGGGCTGGTCGTGATCGGCCGCGGGGACGCCGACCTGTCGCGTCTGACCCAACTCGGCACCCCCGAGAGCGGGCCTTTGACGGCGGCACTAGCCGGGACGGTACTCGCCTACTACTCCTACGTCGGTTTCGAGACATCGGTGAACGTGGCCGAGGAGGCCAAGGACCCGTCGCGGGCCTACCCGCGGGCCCTGTTCGGGGCGTTGGCCGTTGCCGGCCTGGTCTACGTCGGGGTCGGGGTGGCTGCCAGCGCGACCGTCCCTACCGCCGAGCTCGCGGCGTCCACTGGCCCGCTGCTGGAGGTGGTGCGGGCGGCGGGCGGGCTGCCGCTGGTGCTGTTCTCAGTGATCGCGCTGATCGCGGTCGCCAACGGCGCGCTCCTGACCGGCATCATGACCTCACGGTTGACCTACGGCATGAGCCGGGACGGGCTGCTGCCGGGGTTCCTGTCCCGGTTGCTGCCGGCTCGCAGAACACCGTGGGTGGCGATCCTGGCGACCACGTCGCTGTCGATCGTGCTGGCCCTGATCGGGTCGATCGAGGTGCTGGCGTCAACCCTGGTGCTGTTGCTGCTGGTGGTCTTCCTGGCCGTCAATGCGGCGGTCCTGGTGCTGCGCAAGGACAGGGTCGCCCACCCGCACTTCCGGGTGCCGACCGCGCTGCCGGTGCTGGGGTTCGTCAGTTGCCTGCTGCTCGCCACCCAGGTCGAGGCGGAGACCTGGCGGCTCGGGCTGCCGATGATCGCGGTCGGGGCGGTGTTCGCTGCGGTCGCATGGCGCAAGTTGCGCGGCAACTCACGAGTCACAGTTCAGTAGCGTCCGGTGAGCCGCTTGCGCAGCGGACGGCCGTCGGGATCGACGAGCAGCGGATAAAGCGGCTTCACCAGCGGCTTCGTCCAGGCTGGTGGCTCGACCAGCGAGCGTGACCGTACTCGTCCGGCTGGACGCGAACCCGGCTGCCCAGCGCTGTACCAGTCGTCCAGCCGGGCGGCACTTTCGCGCAGCACCTGCACGGCCTGGTCGGGGTCGACCAGGTCATAGTCTGCACCATCGGGGCGCTGCAGGTGTCGCGCAGCAGCTTGAGGCGTAGCCGCAGGGCGAGACTCTGGACGCCACCGGCCAGCGGGTCGTCCAGCACGGCGACGGTCAGTTCGGAGTCGTGGCTCCAGGAGCGGCGGTTCAGATTGGCGCTGCCGACGGCTGCCCAGGTGTCGTCCACGATCGCGATCTTGGCGTGCACGTAGATGGGCCAGCCGGCCCCGTTCTCGATGTCGAGCAGCAGAATGCGGTCCTTGACCGCCTCACTCACCATGCGCATGGCCGAGTGCTGGCCGGCGGCCACCAGTGGCAGCTTCAGCTTGCCCTCGACGTCGGGGTAGCGGGGGCAGACCGTCACGACGTGCAGGTCCGGTTGCGACCGCAGGGCCTCGTCCAGCACGCGTCCCACTTCGGCTGACCAGAGGTACTGGTCTTCGAGGTAGATGAGCCGGCGGGCCCGCGTGATCGCCTTGACGAGCCCGCGGGCCACGCTGAATTCCCCGCGGGGCGCGAACGGGTAGCGGTACATTCGCCGGGAAGGGTACGTCTGCAGCAGCTGGACGCGCTGGTGGCCCGTGGGCGGCGGCGCCGGCTGGCGGACTGGCATTGGGGTGCTGCGCTGCGGTAGCCCGGACACCAGGTCCGGGATCCGGTGTTGGGGCAGGTACGTCATCGGCGCCGAATGCTCCCACCGCTGCCTGAAGACCTCCTCCACCTGGGCGACGGCTGGGCCCCGGATCTCCAGCTGCAGGTCGTGCCAGGCGGGAGTCGGACCGTAGGCGTCGGCGAAGTCACGAGAACGCGGATCACCGGAGTGCTGGGGGCCGTCGAATCGGGAACGCGCCAGGTCAAGACCACCGACGAAGGCGACGTCCCCGGCCGGGTTACCGGAGCGGCGGATCACCACGAACTTCTGGTGGTGGCTGCCGAGCGGCGCGACCCGGTGATCCAGCAGGATCTGTCCCCCGGCCCGGTTGATTCGCATGGCGAACTGCCGGTTCTTCCCCCAGGAGCCGACCAGCCAGGACGGGTGGGAGCGCCAGATCAGGCCCCGGACCAGCGCGCCGCTTCGAACCGCGGCGAGCACCCCGTCCGCCACAGTAACGGTGCCCAACCGCTGCTCGGCATCCACCCGCCATCCGCAGATCAGCACCAGGTCACCGGCCTTGGTGTCTCTCAGTTCGGCCGCCAACCTCGGGAAGTAGTCGCTGCCGTGCAAGAGCAGGCGTACCTGGTTACCCTCGGTGGACGGACCGATCGCCGTGGCCGGGTTGTCTCGTTCCGAGTCGGTCAGCAACCAGCCGGATTGCCAGCGAGGCCATCGAGCGGCGGCGAGTTGATTCCGACGGCGCATACCTCATCCTTGCACCGGTCCGCGAAGGTTGCAGGTGACGCAACAGGTGCCGACCGCTTGCTGGCCGGTCGGTAATCCGTCTCACCGGGGCTGCCGGCCGATTCCGGCCAGAGCGTCCGCCGCCCTGACCAGGGCGAGGTGGGACAGCGCCTGCGGGAAGTTGCCGACCTGGCGTCCCGATGCCGGGTCGTACTCCTCGGACAGCAGCCCAAGATCGTTGGCGAACGAACACAGGCGGTGCATCAGCGCGCGGGCGTCCTCGGTGCGACCGGAGCAGGCGTACTGCTCCACCAGCCAGAACGAACAGGCCAGGAACGGGTGCTCATGACCGGGCAGGCCGTCGACGCCGGTTTCGGTTCGGTAGCGCCGGACGAGCCCGTCCCTCGTCAGGGTCTGCTCGATCCGGTCGACGGTGGCCAGCATGCGCGGGTCATCGGCCCGGCAGTAGCCGACCTGCGGCAACAGCAGCAGCGCCGCATCGACGTCGTCGGTGCGGTAGTGCTGGGTGAAGTGCCCGTCCGGTGACACGCCGTACTGGTCGATCTCCTCCCTGATCCGCCGGCGCAGCTCACGCCACTGGTCCACCGGCCCCGGCAGGCCATGTTCCTCGACGCTGCGGACGGCCCGGTCGAAGGTGGCCCAGATCATGACCCGGGAGTGGGTGAACTTGCGCGGCTCGTCGCGGATCTCCCAGATGCCGTTGTCGGGGCGCTCGAACTGCTCCGCGGCGTAGCCGATGAGTTGGCGCTCCAGCGGCCAGGAGAACTCCGACTCGGCGAGCCCCGCCTCGCGGGCGGCGCACAACGTGACCAGCACCTCGCCGACCACGTCGGCCTGGTACTGCAGCGAGGCGGCGTTGCCGATCCGCACCGGTTGGGAGCCCTCGTAGCCGGCCAGGTGCGGCAGTTCCCGCTCGTAGAGGCTGCGTTCGCCGGCGAGCCCGTACATGATCTGCAGGTCGGCCGGATCGCCCGCCACCGCCCGCAGCAGCCAGGTGCGCCAGTCGTCGGCCAGCTCGACGAAACCGTGCGCCAGCAGGGCCTCCAGGGTGAGCGCGGCGTCCCGCAGCCAGACAAACCGGTAGTCCCAGTTGCGCCTGCCGCCGAAGTCCTCCGGCAGCGAGGTGGTGGCGGCGGCCGCTATCCCGCCGGTCTCGTGGTTGGTGAGGGCCCGCAGGACGAGCAGCGACCGGATGACCTGCAAGCTGTGGACGCCGCCGTGCTCGATGCGCTCGGCCCAGGTCAGCCACCAACCCCGCGTCCGGGCGAGCGCCGGGGTCACGTCGAGTGGCGCCGGGGCCGGCCGGAAGGATGGGAACCAGGTCACGGTCATGTCGGTGCTCGAGCCGGCGTGGGCGACAATGCGGGCGGTGTGGCGGTGGTCGTTCGCGTACAGCCGGACGCCGCGGACCACCACGGCGTCCGGGCCCGCCATGGCCGTCAGCTCCGGGGCGTCCGGCGTCCCGGTCTGGCGCACCCACGGCATGGCACGGGCGTAGTCGAACCTGATCCGCAGGTCCACCTCGAACTCCACCGTCCCCGAGATGCCAACCACCCGCCGAACCAGGTCGCAACGCTCGGTGGGCTGGGAGGGGTCGATGCCAACCGGCATGAAGTCGTGCACTTCGGCGACGCCGGTCGAAGTCTGCCACCGGGTGACCAGGACGAAGGTGTGGCCGTCGTAGTGACGGCTCACCTTGGCGTCCGGATCGACTGGACGTAGCGCCCAGCTGCCGTCATCGGCCTCGCCGAGCAGCGCGGCGAACACCGACGCGGAGTCCAGCCGGGGCAGACAGAGCCAGTCGATGCAGCCATCGCGGGACACCAGCGCCGCGGTGCGGCAGTCGCTGAGCAGCGCGTAATCCTCGATCGGGGTCGCCATTCCCCGATGGTGGCACCGGGGAGCTGCCGGCACCAGAGCCCTAGCTGGCCCAGCCGGCTCCCCGTCCCGCGACCGGCGCGCGGGCCGCCGCCAGCGAGGACGGCAGGGGCGGCCACTTCCCGGGTACTTGACCGGCACTACCGCCGGCCTGGTGCCATCAGAGACTCCGCCCGAGATGGGATGGCACCTGGACAAGCCCCTACATGAGTGTGCGCGATCGGAATGTTGAGAAACTCGCCGGGTCGAGCCCGTAATGTGCGGTCATGAAACCTGGTCATGTCTTCGTCGTGCACAGCCGGCTGCAGGACCTCCAGTACGATGCGACTTTGATTCCCACCGACCGGCCTCTCAGCGTCCGAAGCTATTGGCGTCCGGTCCTCAACGTTCCCGCACTGCCCGGCGACGAGGGTCACCTCGATGTCTCGGCGATCCGACCAGCCAGCTGGCCACGGCCGTTCGCCCGAATCGCGCCAACCGGAGATCAGGGGCCGACCGCGCCGACGTGGTTCATCGACACCACTTCTGGAGGAAGCGATCCCGGGCAGCGTGTCGACCGAGTCATGGCGAACCTCGCCGGAGCACTTCGGGAGATCGTCGCCTCCGGCATCAGCCCCGGCACGGGACGAGCCATCCCCCTGATTGCGGTGCCGACTCTCGGAGTGAGAGGCGGGGGCCTCAATTCCAAGCGTGGTCTGATCGTGCGTCGCCTCCTCGAACAGTGCCAGTCATTCGTCCTGGCCAATGCCGTCGACATCGTCATCGCAGCCGCGAACGCGTCCGACTACGCAGCCTTCCAGCACCAGCGTCGGCATGGGAACCACGCTTTCCTCAGCCTGAGCGTGGACCTCCAGCAGCATGGCACGAAGCTTGCGGGACTGGCGCGTGACGGCCACCTGGCGCTGTTCCTCGGAGCGGGTGTCAGCATCCCGGCCGGCCTGCCGTCCTGGTCAGGCCTGCTCGACGACCTCCGCAGGGAGAGCCACACGTCGCAGGACGAGCTGGAGTCGCTGAGATCCCCTCTGGACCAGGCGGAACTGCTGCAACGTCGCCTGGGCGGAAGCCAACTCCTGAAGGAGAAGATCGCGGAGCGCTTCCAGGGCGGCAACCGGCCAGGGATCATGCAGCTCGCGGCCTTGGGCTGCAGTGAAGTGATCACCACCAACTACGACTCACTGTTCGAGACCGCGGTGAACCTGAAGCGCGAGGACGGCAGCAGGATGGCCGTCCTGCCCTACGAGCAGAAAGAAGCCGTTCCAGGATTGGATCCTGAAGATGCACGGCGACCTCAGTCATCCCGGAAAGGTGGTGCTCTCGCGGAGTGACTTCGTCGGCTACTCGGCGTCCTCCGGACCGATCGGCGCCATTGTGCAAGCCCTGATGCTCACCAAGCACCTGCTGGTTGTGGGGACCTCACTGACCGACGACAACTTCCTTCGCCTGGCCTACGAGGTGAGGAACTACTTGCGGAACAATCCGCCGGCCGAGGGCGCCGAGGCGGGTGAGATCGGAACTGTGCTGGACCTCCAGACCGACTCCGCCAAGAAGGCTCTCTGGGACGGCACCTTCAACGTGCTCGGGGTGGCAGAGCCCGGCGTCAGCCGGGAGGACCAGGCCCGGCAATTGAGTATCATGCTCGATTTCATCGCCATGCGGGCAGCCCGGCCGGACTGGCTACTTGACCCGCGTTACGACGATCTGCTCACTCCGCAGGAAGCGCGGGTGGCCGACGATGCCCGCAGGTTGTGCGGTTCACTGGCCGGCCTCGTCGAGGAGGACGACGACAACGGCTGGTCCCGCCTGGCGTCATTGCTGACCGGGATGGGCGCGACCAACCACTGAGGGAGATCGCGGGGCCGCGGAGCGAAGAGCCGCCTTCACCGGGTCAGGGCCCGTGCAATATGGAGTCGCGCACGACAGCCGATGCGGCGACCTGTCCCGCCGCGATCGCGGCGGCCAGCGACACCACTGGCGCGGGCAGCGCTGCGACGTGAGCCATGTCCCCGGCGGCATACACGCGCTCGACGCTGGTGTGCCCGACCGGATCGATCTCGACAGCTCCCGACGGGAGCATTCGGCACCCCAACTGTTCGGCGAACGGGGCGCGCTGTGCGGGCACCGGGGCAATGAACATGCCACCGACCGTGTGCGAGATGCTGTCATTCAGTTCGAGCCGGATCCCATCGTCCTCCGACACCACGCGGGCCAGCTCAACAGGTGAGACCACGACTATCTCGGACACGATGGGGTCGAGCATTCCCCGCACGATCCTCGCGTGCTCGTCGTCGAGCGCCACCGCCACCGCAAGCCCAGCAAACTCGTGCCCGTGGCAAAACGGGCACTGCGCGACCCGGCGTCCCCACTCGGCCGCGAGCCCCGGGATGTCAGGGAGTTCGTCACGCACGCCGGTCGCCAGGATGACGCGTGCTGCTTGAACGTCCTCGCCTTGCGCGAGCGAGACCGTGAAACCGTTCTCGGTGGGACGTACCTCATAGACCGCACCGTCGCGAACCTCAACAGTCCGGTACTCGGCGAGCTCGCGTCGCGCCTGGGCACGCAGCTCGGCGGGCGCCGTCCCGTCACGTGTCAGCAGGTTGTGGGAGTGCTCAACGGTGGCGTTTCGGTACTCGCCGGAGTCCAGCAGAAGGGTTCGGCGGTGCACCCTGCCCAAGGAGAGCGCCGCCTGGAGGCCCGCCGGTCCTCCCCCGATCACAATCGCTTCGAACATGTGGCGTCCTCCTCGAGCCTCGGGCTACCGGCTTTGGCGTGTCTAGAGTCCATCACACTGGCGATGCCGCGTCGAGCATGCAGATGGGTAGGCGACCAGCATCCTCACCGCGGCGCTTATCACTGCGGGTATCGGGTCGCTGATTCCGTCCAGCGGCCCTATTCCTCTTGAACAACGCCACCCCGGAACACCAGCGGCTGACAACCTGGACGAACCAACGTGTGCGCCGCAGAAGTAGAGCGTCCAACGAAAATCTGTCTGGGGCAAGCACCATACTTGCTGCCAAGGTGCGTTACGAGAGAGGGCGGCGGCAATAAACATGGTGAAGGTGAAGGAACAGGACATCGCCGTATTCGGGGAGAGGGGCAGCGGCAAGACCGTTCTGCTGTCGTCCTTCTTCGGCGCGACTCAGGAGCCCTCATGGCGCGACCGGAACATATACAAGGTGGTCGCGGACGACACCGCCCAGGGCACTCAACTGCGCCAGAATTACCTTAGGATGCAGAATGCCGCGGAGGCGCCGGTGCCGGGCCGGTTCGCCGCAACCCGATACTCCTTCACCGTGAAGCCGAATGATGGCTCTTCACACTTCCGGTGGGGGTGGCGGGGTGAGTCCGCCGCCGATGAGGAGCATGCGTAGCCGGTAGTTGTCTCGGTTGCGGAAGCCGCGGGCGATGCGGCGGTGGAGTTCGATGAGCCCGTTG
>NZ_JBASCI010000037.1:0-6366 GCF_049651565.1 Brooklawnia sp. | reverse complement strand
GGCCTACGAGGAACAGCACCCCGAGGTCGAGCCGACCGGGCAGGCCGAGCCCACCCCGACTACTGCCACCGAGGCCGAACCCGAAGAAGAACCCGCCGAGGAAGAGCCGGAGCTGCAGGTCACCCCGTTCGCGCCCGAGGTGTGGGCGCTGGGCGGCTGGTCGCTCGGAGCCACCTACGACCCGCAGGAGGACATCACCTCCTTCGCCGTCTTCGCCCCCGCCGCCACCCGGGTCGTCCTCGAGCTGTACCCCCAACCGCTCGGCGCCGACGCCAGCCACCACTTCGACACCGTCAAAGCCCAGGACGGCACCTGGCGGGCCCAGCTCAATGGTCTTGGGCCCGGCGCCTACTATGCCTATCGCTGTTGGGGCACCAACTGGGAGATCGATCCGGAGTGGCGGCCCGGCTCACTGCTGGGCTTCATCTCCGACCGCGACGCCGACGGCAACCACTTCAACCCGAACAAGGTGCTGCTCGACCCGTACGCCCGCGAGATCAGCCACGTCCCGCTCAGCCCGGCGGTCAAGGACGCCGGGGCCGACCTGGGCGTCTTCGCCACCGGCGGCGGCGACTACCGCGGTCAGGTACGGCGCTCAGTCGACTCGGGCCGGTTCGCCCCCAAGGGCGTGGTCATCCACGACCAGACGCCGATCGGCGACTACCCGGTCCGTGAGCCGCAGGACGTGATCATCTACGAAGGTCATCTCAAGAACCTGACCATGCACCCGTCGGCGGCGCAGCTGGGCGACCTGCTGGCCAAGGAGCGGATGTTCGACGAGGTCGAGAACGTCCCCGAGGAACTGCTCGGCACCTACGCCGGGGCGGCCTACCTCGCCCCCTACCTGAGGGCGCTCGGCTTCACCAGCCTGGAACTGCTGCCGGTCCATGAAACCAACTCCGACCAGGTCGGGCGCATCAACGGCACCACCAACTTCTGGGGCTACCAGACCATCGGGTTCTTCGCGCCAAACCGTGACTACGCCTACGACAAGAGCCCCGGCGGACCGACCCGTGAGTTCAAGGAGATGGTCGCAGCCTTCCACGAACACGGCATCGAGGTCTACCTCGACGTGGTCTACAACCACACCGCCGAGGGCGGCAACTGGGACAACGACGTCGACTCGGCCGCATTCCACTGCTTCGGCGGCTTCGCCACCTCGATGTACTACGACCTCACCGCCGACGGCTGGGTCGTCGACGACGCGACCGGTTCGTCCAACCAGACCAACTTCTCGCACCGCCTGATGATCGACCTGGTCAAGGACTCGCTGGCCTACTGGCACGAAGTGATGGGCGTGGACGGGTTCCGGTTCGACCTGGCCACGGTGCTGGGACGCTACCCCGGGGCGTCCGACAAGGAGGACTGGGGTGGCCGGCGACGCTTCTACAAGGCGCACCCGCTGCTGCGCGAGGTGGCCGACTACGCCGACCAGCGCGACATCGAGGTGATCGCCGAGGCCTGGGACCTGTGGGGTTACGAGGTCGGCAACTTCCCGTCCGGCTGGGGGGAGTGGAACGGCCGCTACCGCGACACCATGCGCCACTACCTGAAGGGGGACGGCAACACCCGCAACTTCATGGACCTGCTGAACGGCGACTGGCTGCACTTCAACGACAACGCCGGCCCGCAGAAGTCGATCAACTTCCTGACCGCCCACGACGGCTTCACCATGTTCGACCTGGTCAGCTTCAACGACAAGGACAACAACCAACCGTTCCCGTTCGGGCCGTCGGACGGCGGCACTGACGCCAACGTCTCCTGGGATTCCGGCGGTAACAAGGAGCTTCGCCGGGCCAGGTGGCGCAACAACTGGCTGATCGCGATGATGTCACGCGGGGTGCCGATGGTGGTCAGCGGTGACGAGTACGGCCGCACCCAGAACGGCAACAACAATCCGTGGAACCTCAACACCATCGGGATGTGGAATAACTGGGCGATGCTGGCGTCCAACGCCCCCACCCAACTGCCGGTCGACCCCGACGACCCGGAGGCCTACTCGTACTACGACGTGGTGGGGGTGTGCGACAGCGAACCGGACGTCAACCCGATGTTCCGGTTCGCCCAGTACGTGACCAGGTTGCGCGAGCTCGACCCCACCCTGCGGCAGAAGGCGTGGGGGGACGGCCAGCTCGACAGCGACAACGTCAGCTACCTGTACTTCCGGCCCGACCTGAAGGGCCCGCCCGGCCCGACCGATCGGCAGGTTACCGTGCTGATCAACGGCACCGGCATCGGCGGCACCGACTACCTGATGATGGTGAACATGTACACCAGGCCGGCGGTCTTCAAGCTGCCGGACGTCAGCGAGTTGCAGCGTCCCGTTCCGAACCTGAGCTGGCACCGCATCATCGACACCGCACCTTGGGCCGAGTCGCACGACAACTCCTGGGCGCCGGCCGACGGCGAGGAGATCTCGGGCCAGTACGTCGTCGAACCGTGGTCGATCGCGGTGCTGGCGGCCGCCTCAGACGAGTCGCCGCTGTTCAGCGACCGGAGGTTCTACTGACACCATGACGCAGATGTCGACCGACGAGGTCCTCCAGCTCATCATCAACGTGGCCGACGAGGTGATCACGCCACGGTTCCGGGCGCTGGGCGACCAGCACGTCGACCAGAAGGCGCCCGGCGACTTCGTCACCATCGCCGACCGGGAGGCCGAGGAACTCATCACCGCCGGGCTGTTGGCCCGCAACCCGGACGCCCTGATCGTGGGTGAGGAGGCCAGCTACGCCAATCCGAAGTTGATGACCGGGTTGGGCCAGGCCGAACTCGCCTACACCGTCGATCCGGTGGACGGCACCACCAACTTCGTCAAGGGTTCCCCGCGGTACGCCGTGATGGTGGCCGAGGTGCGCCGGGGCGAGACCACCCGGGGGTGGATCTGGCAGCCCGAGACCGGACGGGCCTATGTCGCCGAGCGTGGCGGGGGACTCTACTGCAACGGCGAACCGGTGCGGCGCGGGCCGGCGCACAACCCGCCGCGCGGCATGACCACCCGGCGGTCGTGGCGGCACTTCGACTCCAGGGGCCGGCTGACACCCACCCTGCACACCAACTACTGCGCCGGGTTCGACTACTCCCAACTGTTCGCCGGCGAGGTGGACTACTTCACCTACCGCAACCCGTGGCCGTGGGACCACCTGCCCGGTTCGCTGATGCTACGCGAGCTCGGCGGGCAGTCCCTGGACAACCGCGGCCGGTTCTACGGAGCGCGGGTCGGGGTGCCGAACAGCCTTGTCATCGCGGCCGACGACGCCCTGGCGAGGCAGGTGGTCGGCTACTTCCGCCCCGAGCAGTAAGATTGGCACTCGTGACTTGTGAGTGCCAGAATCAACCGGGAGGAGGCAAGTCGTGGATGAACGCAAGCTCGAGGTGTTGCGGGCCATCGTCACCGACTACGTCCAGACCCGGGAACCGGTGGGTTCGAAGGCGCTGGTCGAGCGGCACAACCTCGACGTCTCACCGGCCACCATCCGCAACGACATGGCCGTGCTGGAGGACGAGGGCTACCTGATCCAGCCGCACACCAGCGCTGGCCGGGTGCCCACCGACAAGGGCTACCGGCTGTTCGTCGACCGGCTGGCCACCATCAAGCCGCTGTCGGTCGCCGAACGCCGCGCCATCTCCACCTTCCTGGCCGGGGCGGCCGACATCGACGACATCGTGCATCGCACCGTGCGGCTGCTCGCCCAGCTCACCCAGCAGGTCGCGCTGGTGCAGTACCCCATCGCGCGCACCACCACCATCCGCCATGTCGAGGTGGTCAGCCTGCACGCCGACCGAGCGCTGCTGATCATGATCGACTCCACCGGACGCATCGACCAGCGGACCCTGCTGTTGCCCGAGCACTCCGTAACCGAACTCGACCAGTGGCGGGAGCGGCTCAACCGGGCAGTGGTCGGGCTCACTCCCGGCAAGGCGCTGGACGCCCTGGCCGGCCTGGCCGGCGAACCCACCAAGGACGCCGGGGACGCCGAGCGGGCCACCGTCGTGATCGACGCCCTGCGGTCGA
The DNA here is from genome assembly GCF_049651565.1 of Brooklawnia sp. Classification (GTDB taxonomy): domain Bacteria; phylum Actinomycetota; class Actinomycetes; order Propionibacteriales; family Propionibacteriaceae; genus Brooklawnia. The sequence continues at coordinate 2,351 of NZ_JBASCI010000037.1, read as the reverse complement.
TGCTGGGCTCCGACCCGTCCAGCGAGGTGGTGGTGGCCGGGGTGCCGAACCTCACCCGCTTCGGGGCGGCCTATAAGATGGTGATCGGTCCGGTTCTGGAGGCGTTGGAAGAGCAGGTAGTGTTGCTGAGGCTGCTCGGTGACGCCGTGGCCGAGCACCCGGGCGATGTCTCGGTGCGGATCGGGCAGGAGAACCCGTACCAGCGGTTGCAGAGCACCTCGCTGGTGGCCAGTGGCTACGGGCCCGACGAGCCCTGGGCGACGCTCGGCGTAGTCGGCCCCACCTACATGGATTACCCCTCCACGATCGCCGCCGTCCGTGCCGTGGCGCGTTACGTCGGCCGGTTCCTGGCAGAAGGATGAACGAGAACCAACGATGAGTGCCCCTGACTACTACTCGATCCTCGGTGTGCCTCGGGACGCCAGCGCCGACCAGATCAAGAAGGCATACCGGAAGATGGCGATGAAGGTCCACCCCGACGTCGCCACCGATCCGGACGCCGAGGAGAAGTTCAAGCAGGTCAACGAGGCTTACGAGGTGTTGAGCGACCCCAACAAGCGGTCGATCTTCGACCGCGGTGGCGACCCGATGGGGCCCGGTGGCGGTGACCCGTTCGCCAACATGGGCGGCTTCGGCGGCTTCGGATCGTTCGCCTCCCAGGGGTTCGACATCGGCGACCTCTTCGGCGCCATGTTCGGCGGCGCCACCACCAGCCGGGGGCCCAAGTCCCGCGTCCGGCGCGGCCAGGATCAGCTGATCCGCACCCGCCTGACGTTGTCGGAGGCGGTTTTCGGGGTCACGAAGCCGATCAAGTTCGACACCCACGTGGTGTGCAACACCTGCAACGGCTCCGGCGGGGTGAACAACCGCGAGCCGGTCACCTGCACCCAGTGCCACGGCCGCGGCGAGGTGATCACCACCCAGCGGTCGATCCTTGGCGAGATCCGCACCACCCAGCAGTGCCCGAACTGCCAGGGTTTCGGCAACATCATCCCCGAGCCGTGCCCCGACTGCTCCGGGCAGGGCCGGGTCCCGGAGCAGCGCACCATCAACGTCAAGATTCCCGCCGGGGTCGACACCGGCAACCGGATCCACCTGCAGGGCCAGGGTGAGATCGGGCCGGGGGCCGGGCCGGCCGGTGACCTGTACGTCGAGATCCAGGTGGCGCCCCACGACGTCTTCCGCCGCGACCACGACAACCTGGAGATGGTGATCAGGCTGCCGATGAGCCTGGCGGCGCTGGGCACCGAACTCGACATCGACACCCTCGAATCCGAGCTGCCGAGTTGCCCGCCCGAGCGCCAGAAGGTGCACATGCACGTCCCGGCCGGTACCCAGTCGGGCACCCGGCTGGTGGTGGCCGATCACGGCGTCCCCAGCCTGCGGGCCAACCGCCGCGGCGAGACCACCCGCGGTGATCTGGGCGTCACGCTGCTGGTCCAGACCCCGACCAAGCTGGACGACGAGCAGCGCGCGCTGCTGGCCCAGTTCGCCCAGATGCGTGGTGAGGGCGGGCCGGAGGTGCTGAACAAGCACCCGGAGGAGAAGGGCTTCTTCGACCGGATAAGGGACGTGTTCAGCCAGTGACCGACGCCTGCTACCTCGCCGAGTTGGGCGGGGCGCAGCCGGGTGACCTGGTCGAGGTGACCGGTGACGAGGGACGCCACGCCGCGGTCGTCAAGCGCACCCGGGTGGGTGAGACCGTGCTGGTCGCCGACGGCGCCGGAGCCGCGATCCGCGGCGAGGTGGTCGAGGTGGGCAAGCAGCAGATCCGGGTCCGGGTGCTGGATCGCCTGTCCACGCCGCAGCGGACCCACCACTGGACGGCTGTGCAAGCGCTGGCCAAGGGCGACCGGTCGGACATCGCGGTCGAGTCGCTCACCGAACTCGGCACCGACCGGATCATCGCCTGGCAGGCGGCCCGCTCGGTGGTGCGCTGGGACCCCCGCCCCGGCGAGCGCGGCAAGGCCGACAAGGGCGTTGCCAAGTGGCAGACCACCGCCCGCGAGGCGACCAAGCAGTCGCGCCGGTTCCGCGTCCCGCAGGTCTCTTACGCCGACACCGCTGGTGTGGTCGAGCTGATCAGGTCGGCCGACCTGGCGCTGGTCTGCCACGAGGACGCCGCCGTGCCGCTGCCCCGGGTGCCGCTGCCGGCCAGCGGCGAGGTGGTGGTGGTGGTAGGCCCGGAGGGCGGTATCAGCCCTGATGAACTCGAGGCGTTCCAGGCGGCCGGCGCCCAACTTGTGGGCCTGGGCGACGGCGTCCTGCGGACCTCGACCGCCGGGGTGGTGGCGCTGGCCCAGTTGCAGGCGCTGGCCGAGCTGCAGGCCGGGCACTGAGCGTTGCGGCTC
>NZ_JBASCI010000036.1:0-3173 GCF_049651565.1 Brooklawnia sp. | reverse complement strand
GGGCCGACCTGGTGCTGGTGCTGGCCGCTGAGGGTGCGGTGGACCCGGAGCGGCGCGGCGACCAGTACTGGCGGATCATCGAGCGCGGAGTTCGAAAGGACTTGGTGGATCGACGTCCGGCAAGCGGTTATGCGGTACGGATCGACCAGGTCAGATACATCTCGGTGGATGGGTCGGGGTCGGTCTGCTTCGACGCGCGGCTGGGTGGCGGGGTGGTCAACACCTTCGGTGGTCCGCGCTACCCGGTCAGCCCGTACCGAAACGGGGTGACCTGCTACGAGGGCGACAACGCGCTGTTCTGGCGATCTGACCTGCCGATGGACGCCGGGCGGCTGGCCCGGTTCCTGGAGCGGCGGGTCTGGGGCCCGGGGCCGGCCGAGGAGCAGGCATTCGCGATGACCACCGCCCTACTGGGGACCGGGCAGCTCGCCGCCGCCCAGCGGGCCGCCATCTTCAGCTACCTGCAGGACGTGCCGCGAGTCGAGGTGATCCACCAGGCAGTTCCGGTGGACGACCGGGTCGGCGTGGCGATCGGGATCGCCGATGCCGAGGCACCGTACCCGCCGTTCATCATCATCGACGAGCAGACCGGGGAGTTCCTCGGCACCGGCTGGCAGGGCGAACAGGCCCAGTACGCGGTGCGAATCACCCGCGATGTCGTGGACGAGTTGCCGGCCGACGTGGTGGAGCAGGCCTGCCTCCGGGCATCCGGGCGCGGTCCCCTGGTCTGCCCGGAGTGAGTGTCCACTGCTGCCCCGCAGTGATGCCCCCTGCGAGGGCTCCCGGTTGCCTGGTCTGCCGCGGTCACGGCCCCGCCTTAGAGGTTCCCGGTTCACTGATCGGCCACAGTGGGGGCCCACCTCGGTCACGGCCCCGCCTTAGAGGTTCCCGGTTCATTGATCGGCCACAGTGGGGGCCCACCTCACGGCCTCCCGGTTCCCTGGCCTGCCGCAGTGAGGTCCGCCTCGCAGCCTCCCGGCTGGCTGGTGTGCCGCAGTGAGGGCCACCTCAAGTCCCGACCCACGGCTGGCGGGCGGTTTTCCGGTTTCGGCACGCTGAAATCGCCTTTCACCGATTCAACCGCCTTGTATCGCGTTTGGGCGTGCCATATCCGGAATTACCGCCGTGCGGCCGCGGCGGTTGAAAGCTGGCGAGGACCGGCCGGGAGAGCGGCACTGGATCCTTCCGGGCGGCCGCGGCCCACACACCCTGCTTCCGTGGGCATGTTGAATGGGTTCCATGAGAGCGATCATCGCCGCCGAGGCCGGCGGACCAGAAGTCCTGGAGTACACCGACGTTCCCGAGCCCAGCGCCGGGCCCGGGGAGGTGGTCGTCAAGGTGGCCGCAGCCGGGGTGAACTTCATCGACACCTATCGCCGATGCGGGATCTACAAGATGAAGTACCCGCACATGGTCGGCTCGGAGGGCGCCGGCGTGGTCGTCGAGATCGGCCCGGGCGCCCAGGCCAAGGTCGGCGACGTGGTGGCGTGGACCGAGGGTCCGGGCTCGTACGCCGAGTACGTCAAGGTGGCCGATCGCGACCTGCTACCGGTACCAGCCGACCTCGACCCGCAACTCGCGGCCGCATTGGCGATGCAGGGCCTGACCGCGCACTACCTGTGCCGGTCCACCTATCAGGTGCGCGAGGGCACGATTGCGCTGGTGCATGCGGCGGCCGGCGGAGTCGGCGGTCTGCTCACCCAACTCGTCGTCCAGCACGGGGGACGCGTCATCGCCACCGCCGGCACCGCCGAGAAGGCTGAACTGGCGCGCAGCCACGGCGCGTCCGACGTGATCGTCTACACCGAACTGGCCGACCTGACCGCCGAACTGCCGGGCATGGTCCGGGAACTCGCCGGCGGGGGCGTCGACGTTGTCTATGACGGAGTCGGCAGGGCGACCTTCGACGCGTCCTTGGCCTGCCTCGGCGTCCGCGGGATGATGGTGCTCTTCGGCGGGTCGTCGGGTCAGGTGCCGCCGTTCGACCTGCAACGCCTCAACTCCGCCGGCTCGCTGTTCGTGACCCGGCCGACGCTGAAGCACTACACGCTGACCAGGGACGAAACGCTGTGGCGGGCCGGCGAGGTGTTCGGCGCCGCCGCCTCCGGCCGACTGCAGGTGCGGGTGGGCGGCACCTTCCCGCTGGCCGAGGCCGCCGAGGCCCACCGAGCGCTGGAGGGCCGCCGAACCACCGGCAAGTTGCTGCTGATTCCCTGACGGCGCCGCGCGTTGTCCGGCCGGTGCAGCAGACTTGGCGGCATGGCCTCGACGCCGCAAACCGCCACCCTGACCACGACCTGGCGAAATTTGCCGGCCGCGGCCGGAGTCAGCGCCTCGGCGGTCGTACTGTTCGGCGTCCAGAACGTGCCGCTGGGGCTGGTGGTGCTGCTGGCCAGCCTCGGGCTGGCCTGGTTCACCAATCCCGCGCTGTGCCAGGACCTGCTGCTGATCGGCCTTGGGCTGACGATCGTGGCGTCCACGTCGGTAAAGGCGGACGTGAGCTGGCCCCGGTTCTTCCAGATCGGTACCGCGCTGGGGTTGGCGGTGCTGGTGCCGTTCCTGGTCGACCGGTTCATCTACCGCCGCAAGGTCGTTCACTTCCCGTGGCGCGGCGGCGGCCGGTGGACGCGCGCCCAGGTCGGGTACCTGGCCCTGGTGCCGCTGCTGGCCTACCTGATCCTGCCGTTCTACTTCATCCGATCCGGCGTCTACACCAACTGGCCGGTGATCACCACCACCAGCGAACACATCCGATTCTTCATCGGGGTGAACGCGGTAGGCACCTGGGACGAACTGTTCTTCATCTGCACCTGCTTCGCACTGCTGCGCCGGCACTTCCGAATGCCGGTCGCGAACCTGTTGCAGGCGGTGATCTTCGTCTCGTTCCTGTGGGAGCTCGGTTACCAGGCTTGGGGCCCGTTGCTGACCTTCCCGTTCGCGCTGGTGCAGGCGTTCATCTTCACCCGCACTCGCTCACTGACCTACGTGGTGATTGTTCATCTGTTGTTCGACGCCGTGGTCTTCCTGGCCATCGTCCACGCTCACACCTGAGTTCCACAACTGCTCCTGATCGGCGGGATTGAGTTGCTTGTCAGGCTGAGTTTGAGAGTCCGTTTCGGGGCACTAATCGGGGTGCCGGGTAGGGTGCTGGGGTGAGTCCGTTCGTGCGGAAG
>NZ_JBASCI010000035.1:0-4920 GCF_049651565.1 Brooklawnia sp. | reverse complement strand
GCCTGAGACGGCGGCAGGAGCCTTGGCCTGCGGCCTCACCGAGGAGCAGAATTGGCCCCGGCGGGCGGGTCGACCTCGTGTCCAGCCACGCGCTGTGACTTACCAGAGCCGCTCCGACGGCCAAAGTCATGGCGACCCGCCCGTCCCGCTCATCCCAAACTGAAACACGCCTTCTTCAGCAGTCTCCTAGTCGCTGACCGACCCTTCGCAATGTCGAGTGGGGTGTGGTCTTAGGGGCGGGGCTCAGGGCGTGAGGGGCCCGGCTGCGTGGCTCAAGGGTAGAGCCCGGGTGCGGGCTCAGCGGCCGAGCAGCCGCCCGAAGATCCCGCTGGTGGCCTTGACCTGACCCCCGTTGTGGCTGCCGTCGCACCACTGGCCGGCCGGCACGGTCGCCTTGACCTGGGCGATGTGTTGGCCACAGCCCGACCAGGTGGTCTTTCCGCAGGTTCGGCAGGTCACTGGACGGCACATTGGCTTGCTCCTCTGATCGGGTGCGCGATTATGCGATTAGGACGAATGTATACCCAGGGGGGTATGATCCCAAAACATGAATCCCAAGCGAATCGTCATCGTTGGTGGCGTGGCCGGCGGCATGTCGGCGGCCACCCGCCTACGCCGCCTCGACGAGCAGGCCCAGATCGTCGTCCTCGAACGCAGCGCCCACGTCTCCTTCGCCAACTGCGGGTTGCCCTACCACGTCGGTGGCGTGATCGAACAACGGGATTCACTACTCCTCCAGACCCCGCAGTCGCTGGCTGCCCGGTTCGGACTGGACGTCCGGGTTTGCCACGAGGCCACCGGGGTGGACGCCGCCGCCCGCCGCATCAAGGTGCGAAACCTGGCCGACGACTCGACCTACGAGCTCGACTACGACGCGCTGATCCTCTCGCCGGGGGCGCGGCCGGTGCGTCCACCACTGCCCGGAATCGAGCGCGCGCTGTCACTGCGCAACGTTGAGGACACCGATGCGATCGTCGCCGCCTGTGCAGACGCGTCCACCGCAGTCGTCATCGGCGGGGGCTTCATCGGAATCGAGCTGGCCGAGAACCTCGTCCACCGCGGCCTGCGGGTTGGCCTGGTCGAGGCCACCGATCAGGTGATGCCGCCGATCGACCCGGAGCTCGCGGCCATCGTCCACGAGCGGTTGCGGGCCAACGCGGTCGACCTGCGACTGGGTCAGTCGGTGACCAGTATCGGTGCCGCCGACGTGGCGCTCGCCGACGGCTCCCGGCTGCCCGCCGAGGTGGTGATCGCGGCGATCGGTGTGCGTCCCGACACCCAGCTGGCCGAATCGGCCGGTCTGGCGTTGGCGGAGGGCGGGGGCATCCTGGTCGACCAGCAATTCCGCACCAGCGAACCGAGTATCTACGCGATCGGGGACGCGGTGGCGAAGTCGGATGCCATCGGCGAGTGCTCCGCACTGGTGCCGCTGGCCCAGACAGCGAACCTGCAGGGACGCCGGGTCGCCGACGTGATCATGGGCCGTGCCGCGTCCGATCGGCCGGTGCTCGGCACCGCGATCGTCGGGGTGTTCGGGCTGCAGGTGGCGTCCACCGGCTGGAGCGAGAAGCGGCTGCGCGCTGCCGGCCGGCCCTACCGAGCCATCCACACCCATCCGGCCGCCCACGCCGGCTACTACCCGGGCAGCACCCAGATCTCGCTGAAGCTGCTGGTCGACCCCGACACCGATGAGATCCTGGGCGCCCAGGGCGTCGGCGAGGCCGGCGTCGACAAGCGGATCGATGTGATCGCAACGGCCATCACCGGCGGCATCAGGGCCAGCGAACTGGCCGACCTCGAACTTGCCTACGCACCCCAGTTCGGTTCGGCGAAGGACCCGATCAACATGCTGGGCTGGATCGCGTCCAACCTGCGCGACGGGCTCACCGAAACGATCCAGTGGCACGAACTGGACGCCGCGATCGCCGACGGGGCGACCGTGGTGGACGTCCGCACCCCGGCCGAGCACGAGGCCAACGCCATCCCCGGCTCGGTGCTCATCCCGCTGGACGAACTGCGCGACCGGCTGGCCGAGGTGCCGGCCGGAGACCTGGTGGTGCACTGCGCGGTCGGGTTGCGCGGCTACGTGGCAACCCGCATCCTGGAGCAGCAGCGCGACGGGCGCGGTTGGGGACGCGTCCGCAACCTCGACGGCGGCCTGAAGACCTGGCTGGCGGGCACCGCCAGCTGAGCCGGCTGGCCGCGCCGCTGGCGCTCAGGCCAGCGACAGGAAGAGTCGTTCCATCTGGGCGGTGTCGCCATCGCCGTCGGTCACGCACTCCTTCAGGCCGGTCGCGATCACCGCGAACCCGGCCCGGTCGATCGCCTTGCTGACCGCGGCGATCTGGGTGACGACGTCCTGGCAGTCGCGACCCTCCTGGATCATCCGGATGATGCCGCCGATCTGGCCCTGGGCGCGCTGCAGGCGCTTGACCACACCGTCGAGCTCTTCAGGAGACAGCTGCATGGTCAGCCCCTTTCGCTGGGTACCCCCGTGGGTATCAGCTACATCATAGCCCGCCTGCCCACGTAGCCTCGTCGTCCAGTTCGCGCCCGACCCGGGGAACGATCCGGGGTCAATAGGCCTGTTGGATGCGCTGTGGCCGGTACGCTCGAAGGGACTCGTGCACTCACAAACGACAGGACCATCGATGAGTCAGAACCCACAAGGCAGCTACGGCCAGTCCGGCTACACCCAGCCCGGCCAGCCGGGCGGCTCCGGCCCGCAGGACCGGACGCAGGCCGGCGTCCCGCAGCGGCTCACCCCGCCGGAAGGCGCTGCGGTGCTGACGCTGGAGGCGCCAGCTCCGCCGCCGGTCGTGCAGGCCACCCAGGCCCCCGAGCTGGCGCCCCCGGTCACCGAGGAGCAACGGCCGGCGCTGGACGCCAAGGTAAACCAGTTCATGGGCGCGATCATGGCCGAGCAGTCCGGCAGCCCCGAGTTCAGCCGGCAGGCCGATGCCGTGCGCAGCATGGGGGACGCCGACATCCGCCGGGCCGCCGAGATGAGCAACCGGCTGCTGGAGACCCCGCTGAACGAGATGAAGACCGGCGGGCTGTCCGACGTGTCGAGGGTGTCCAGCACCCTGGTCGAGCTACGCCGCATCATCGAGGACCTCGACCCCAGCGAGGTGGGTGCGCAGAAGAAGTTCCTCGGCATCATCCCGTTCGGCGACAAGATTCAGGACTACTTCCGCAAGTATCAGTCCAGCCAGAAGCACCTGAACGCAATACTCCACTCGCTGCGCTCCGGCCAGGACGAGCTGACCAAGGACAACGTCAGCCTCAACATGGAGAAGCAGCAGCTCTGGGACACCATGAACCGGCTGAACCAGTACATCTACCTGGCCGAACAACTCGACAACCAGTTGTCCGCGGCGATCGCCGAACTGCAGGTCACCGACCCGATGAAGGCCGACGCCCTGAACAAGGACGTGCTGTTCTACGTCCGGCAGAAGCACCAGGACCTGCTCACCCAGCTGGCGGTGTCGATCCAGGGCTACCTGGCCATCGACGTCATCATCAAGAACAACGCCGAGTTGATCAAGGGTGTCGACCGGGCGTCCACCACCACCGTGTCTGCGCTGCGCACCGCTGTCATCACCGCCCAGGCGCTGGGCAACCAGAAGCTGGTCCTCGACCAGATCACCGCGCTCAACGTCACCACCTCCGGGCTGATCGAGCGGACCAGCGAGATGCTGCGGGACAACTCGGTCACCATCCAGCAGCAGGCGGCCAGCTCCACGGTTTCGATCGAGGCGTTGCAGAAGGCGTTCGCGAACGTCTACCAGACGATGGACTCCATCGACTCGTTCAAGATCGAGGCGCTCAACACCATGAGCCAGACCATCGGCACCCTGGAGGCCGAGGTCTCCAAGTCGCGGGCCTACCTCGAACGGGCGCGGCAGTCGGACGACCGGAGGGGGCTCGCCGAAGGCATCACCAGCACTCCGAACTACGACCTCGGCTGAGGTTTGCACAACCGATAGAAGGAAGCGATGGGGCTGTTCGCGTGGCTGCGGGGCGACAACAACAAACCGGCTGAGCCGGGAACCGTGACGTCCCCGACGCCGACCAGGGAGGACATCGAGCAGGCCTTGGCCAAGGCGGAACGCATGGTGCTGGAGGGCCACGCGCCCACCCCGGTGCTGGCGCGGGTGCTGCGCATCACCACCGCGGTCAAGGCGATCCTGCCGCGGCTTGCCAACCTCGGCCTAGACTCGCAGGACGCCTACACCGTCGTGGCCACCGCCACCGACTACCTGCCGGAGTCGGTGGCCGGCTACCTGGCGCTGCCCCGGGACTGGGCCGACACCCGCCCGGTCGCCAACGGCAAGTCGTCGCTACTGCTGTTGATCGACCAGCTCGACCTGCTCAGCCTGACAATCTCGCGGATGGCCGACGCCGCCAACCGGATGGACGCCTCGGCGCTGGTCGCCCAGGGCGCATTCCTGAGCACGAAGTTCGGCGGCCCGATGCGCGCGACCCGGCTGGATGACCAGCAGGGCCCCAGTAGCAACCCACTCGACCTCTAGCCGAACCCGAAAGGCCCCTTGTCAGATGACGAGCATCACCCTGCGGAGCGCCCTGGACCAGCTGGCCGAGGTGGCCACCGGAGCCGGCCTCGACCCCGAACAGGCGCGCGCCGAGGGTTCTCAGCTGGCCGCCGCGGTCTCCGAGCCGGCGGTGGGTGCCTACCTCGACTGGGCCGCCGAGCAGGGCCGCGAACCCGACGCCCAGGACTACTTCGCCGCCGCGTCCAAAGGACGCCGCTGGCGGGTCGGCCCCACCCCGCTGATGACTCAGCTCAACAACACCGCCCCGGGTCGGGCCCGGGACTACTCGACCGCGCTGGGCAAGGTGATCTCGGCCGCCTGCACCCTCGGCCAACCCACCCCGCGGGTGGCCGGGCTGGCCGCA
>NZ_JBASCI010000034.1:0-11468 GCF_049651565.1 Brooklawnia sp. | reverse complement strand
CCGCCGCATCGTCTGGCGCACCACGGTGCGCAACCCGCACGGCATCCACGTGCGTCCTGCCGCCGCGATCGTCGCGCACCTGCGCGATTTGGACGCCGAAGTGCTGCTCAGCAACGCCACCACCGGGCGTGGCCCGGCACCGGCCGACAGCCTCAGCCGAATAACCGCCCTGCAGATCATGTCGGGCCAGATCCTCGAGGCCCGGTTCACCGGCCCGGACGCCGAGAAGGCCCGCGACACCCTGGCCGACCTGGCCGGCCGCGACTTCGGTGAGGACCTTGACCACCGGCCGGCCTCCGGCGCCCCGGTGGCGGCCCGGCCCACAGAACGGGTGAGCTTGGAGGCGCTGGAGCTACCGGCGGCCGCCGAGCACCAGTCGGTGATCGGCAAGATCAACCGCAGTACCACCCGGCCGCCGACGGCCGGTTACCGACCGCAGGCACCCAAGGGGGAACTCGACCGCTTTCAGCAGGCGGTGCTGACCGTCGATGACTTCCTGGCCGGGCTGGGCAATGGCGGCCCAGGCGTGGCAGGCATTGTCGACGCCCAGCGCATGATGCTGGCCGACCGTGAACTCCAACACGGCATCGTGGGACTGATCAGCGCCGGGTTCAGCGCAGTCGACGCCGTCGAGAAGAACCTCACCGAGGCCGCCCGGGAGTTCGACCAGTTCGCTGACTCCTACCTGCGGGAACGTGGTCAGGACGTGCGCAGTCTGCGCCGGCTGCTGCTGCTGGCCCTGCTCGGGCGTCCGCTGGCCGACCAGGGCCCCGACGAGGCGCGGATCTGGCTGCTCGAGGAGCTCGACGTCGCCACCGCGGTCCGGCTGGATCCCCGCACCTGCCTGGGCGTGATCACGCTGGCCGGCGGGTCGTCCGGGCACGGGATGCTGGCCGCGCAGGCACGTGGCATCCCGATCCTCACCGGCCGTCCGGACGCCGAGAAGATCCCGGACGGGGCGGTGGTCGCCTTCGACCCGGTCACCCGGGAACTGTGGCCACAGGTCACCGACGAACTGCGGTCCGAACTGGCAGAACGCAACCGCAAGCGGATCCGGGACGCCGAACAGGCCAGGTCACACGCCGGTGAACCGGCGCTGACCCGCGACGGCCGACGCATCATGGTCGAGGCCAACGTCGGCTCACTGGACGACGCCATCGTCGGCGCCCGCGAGGGCGCGGAGGGCAGCGGTGTGGTGCGCACCGAGGTGCTGTTCGGCGCGTCCCCGGCCGCCCCAACCGTCGACGAGCAGGCCGACCTCCTGACCCGCATCGGCCGGGCCCTTCACGGGCCCATCACGGTGCGCAGCTGGGACCCGTCCGGCGACAAGCCGATGGCCTTCCTGCCCCACAACTATGAGGACAACCCGGCGCTTGGCGAGCGCGGCATCCGGCTGATGCGCCGAGCCCCGGAACTGTTCGCCGACCAGGTGCGGGCGATGCTGCTGGCGGCGCGCGAGGTCGAGGTGCGGCTGCTGCTGCCAATGGTGACCACGCCCGACGAGGTGATCTGGGCGCGCAGCCTGTTGGAACAGGTCCGGGCCGAACTCCAGGCGCCGGCCATCCCGTTGGGAATCATGGTCGAGGTGCCGGCGGCCGCCATCCGGGCCGCCGACTTCGCGGGCCTGGTCGACTACGTCAGCATCGGCACCAACGACCTCAGCCAGTACACCCAGGCCGCCGACCGCACCAATGCCGCCGTCCGTGACCTGGCCCGGCAGGACGCCCCGGCAGTGCTCGACCTGATCCGGGCGACCTGCGAGGGTCTGCCCGGGGTGCCGGTTGCGGTCTGCGGCGACCTGGCCAGCGACCCGTCCGCCACCGCCACCCTGGTCGGATACGGGGTGACCGAGCTCAGCGTCCGGCCCAGAATGGTCGCCGAGATCAAGCAGGCCGTCCGGCTGGTGTGAGACCCGCTGGGAGCGGTTCGGGCGGCCGGCCGCCCTGCACTAACCTGTGGGGGTGAGCAAGTCATTCGAGGAGCTGTACGCCCAACTCAGGCAGATCGCCGCCACCCGTCCCGAGGGCTCCGGCACCCTGGAGCGCCTGGACGCCGGGGTGCACACCATCGGCAAGAAGATCGTCGAGGAGGCGGCAGAGGTCTGGATGGCGTCGGAGTTCCAGAGCAGGGACGCCGCCGCCGAGGAGATGAGCCAGCTCATCTACCACGTGCTGACCATGATGGTGAAGCTCGACCTCACCCTCGAAGACATCTACCGCTACCTGTGACCTGCTCGCCGACCGACCGACAAGGAATCGCAAGTGTCTGACCTACTCAAGATCGCCGTGCCCAACAAGGGTGCCCTCGCCGAGTCCGCCGCCGGCATGCTGACAGAGGCCGGTTACCGGCAGCGCACCGACATGAAGGACCTGGTGCTCATCGACGAGGCCAACCGGGTCGAGTTCTACTACCTGCGTCCCCGCGACATCGCCGTCTACGTCGGTGAGGGAACTCTAGACCTGGGCATCACCGGGCGCGACATGCTGCTGGACTCAGGCGCCAACGCCGAGGAGATCATGAGTCTGGGCTTTGGTGCCAGCAAGTTCCGGTTTGCCGCCCCCGCCGGCGCCACACACCAGCTCGCCGACCTGAACGGCAGGCGGATCGCCACCAGTTACCCCGGGCTGCTCCGCAGGTACCTGGACGAAAAGGGGGTGGACGCCCGGTTGATCCACCTGGACGGGGCGGTCGAGTCGTCCATCCGGCTCGGTGTCGCGGACGCGATCGCCGACGTGGTCGAGACCGGCACCACGCTGCGACGGGCTGGCCTCGAGCTGTTCGGTGAGCCCATCCTGGACTCCGAGGCCATCCTGGTGCGTCGCCCGGGCAGCCTCGACGTCGACCAGGCGGCCCTGGACCACCTGCTGCAGCGGCTGTCCGGGGTGCTGGTGGCGCGCAACTACGTGCTGATGGACTACGACATCCCCACCGAGCTGCTGGAGCAGGCGTCCGCGCTGACCCCCGGACTGGAGAGCCCGACGGTCTCGCCGCTGGCCAAGCCGGGCTGGGTGGCGGTGCGCGCGTTGGTGCCGGCCAAGGACCACCAGCTGTTGATGGACGATCTGCACGACCTTGGTGCCCGGGCGATACTGGTCACCGAGCTGTCGGCCTGCCGGCTGTAGCCAGCGCGGGGCGTCGGCTACTCGAGCCCGTGCTTCTTGAGGATGTTGCTGACCTCGTCGTCCGCGCTTGCCGGGGTCGCTCCTGGCGCCTTAGTGGTGGGCTGGCCGGTGGGCGGCTGGGACTGGGACGGCAGCGGCGGCGATTGCTGCGGCCTGGGGGCGGGCTGTGGCTTCGACTGCTGCCGCACCTTGGCCGCCTGCTCGGCGAGTCGCTCCTGACGTTCGGTTTCGTGAGCCAGTTGACGCTGCCTTGCCTCCTCACGGGTCGGCGCCTTGATCAGGCCGCCCCCCAGATAGGCGATCAGGCCGAGCACCGCTACCGCGATCCCGATCCACGTCGCGGTGTCCAGCTCCTTGCGCTGCACCCAGTCGACCAGACCGCGAACCCACTGCAGGACGAGGCCGGAGACCCCGGTCAGGTAGGCGCCGATGATCAGCAGGATGATGCCGACCGCACGCGCCACGTACCGGGCGCTGTGCCTGGAGTTCCACATCAGCAGTGCCCAGACCGCGGCGATCAGCCCTAGTCCGATGCTGACCAGGATGACGATTGCGGGGTCGCTCATGGCGGAAGCCTCTCACACCGTCCCGCCCAGTTGGGCCGCAAAGCATCGATGGGCTACGATTGACGGGCTGATCGGTTCCCAAACGGATCCGGTCCCAACGAAGTGAGGGCCTGACCCTCCACCTCGGGCCGCACGAGCCATCGCAGGCCCCGGGTCGGTGCAGACGGTTCCGGCTGGTCGCCGGAATATCGGACGCTCGTCCGACGTTACCGTCGTCAGGCCTTCGCGTCCGCGGAGGCCTCTTTTCATTCCGGGCCATAACCGCCCGGGGAACTGTCAGCACAACCAACGACATTGGAGGGACAGCCATCAGCAACGAATTCCGCATCAACGAGCGGATCAGGGTGCCGGAAGTGCGCCTGGTCGGACCGGAGGGGGAACAGGTCGGCATTGTTCGCGTCGAGCAGGCGCTGCAGCTTGCTCGCGAGGCGGATCTCGACCTGGTCGAGGTCGCCCCGGATGCCCGCCCGCCGGTCTGCAAGCTAATGGACTACGGAAAGTTCAAGTACGAGAACGCCCAGAAGGCCCGCGAGTCGCGGCGCAACCAGACCAACACGGTCATCAAGGAAATGAAGCTGCGGCCGAAGATCGACGACCACGACTACAACACCAAGAAGGGTCACGTGGTCCGGTTCCTCAAGGGCGGCGACAAGGTGAAGATCACCATCATGTTCCGTGGCCGTGAGCAGTCGCGTCCGGAGTTGGGCGTCAACCTGCTCAAGCAGCTTGCCGAGGATGTGGCCGAGGATGGCGTCATCGAGCAGGCCCCCCGGCTCGAGGGCCGCAACATGCACATGGTGCTCGCTCCCACCCGCAAGAAGAGCGAGGCCCGCGCGGTGGAGGCCGAGCAGCGCGAACGCAAGGCCGCCCAACGGCAGGCCGCGGCGGATGAGGACAAGCGCGTGGAGGCGGAGCTTCGGGCCAAGGGCGCCGGCCAGCCGAAGAAGAAGCGGGGTCCGGCCGACAACATGGACCCGGACATCGACCTGTAGACCACCGGATCCTGCACCACGGGATCCTGCCCGGCGCACACGTCGGCGTCCGGGACGATCGAGAGAATGGAGCGGCACCATGCCGAAGATGAAGACGCACTCCGGTGCCAAGAAGCGGTTCAAGGTGACTGGCACCGGTCAGCTCAAGCACAAGCGTGCCGGCAAGGGCCACCTGAACGAGCACAAGCCGACCCGGCGCACCCGCCGGCTCAGCGTTGACGGCGTCCTGGAGGGCACCGACGCCAAGAAGATGAAGCGGCTGATGGGTGGCTACAAGCCCAAGTCGCGGCGCGGCTGAACCTCCGCGAGTCAGCACCGAACAGAACCAGACGAGGAGCACGAAATGGCACGCGTCAAGCGCGCAGTCAACGCACACAAGAAGCGCCGCGAGGTGCTCGACCAGGCCTCCGGATACCGCGGGCAGCGGTCACGCCTCTACCGCAAGGCCAAGGAGCAGTCGCTGCACTCGGCCACCTATGCCTACCGCGACCGCCGCACGAAGAAGCGCGACTTCCGCGGCCTGTGGATCCAGCGGATCAACGCGGCCTGCCGCGAGAACGGCATGACGTACAACCGGTTCATCAACGGTCTGCACAATGCCGGCGTCGAGGTGGATCGCAAGGTGCTGGCCGACCTGGCCGTCAACGACCCGGTGGCCTTCACCGCGCTGGTGGACCTCGCCAAGGCGAACCAGCCGGCGGCAGCTGCCTGAGGCAGTGACTGAGCGTCCCGACGGGCCGAACGGCCGCGCGCCGATCTCGACGGCGCAGCTGCGTTCGGCCCGTCGTCTGCTGCAACGCAAGGGCCGCGAACGGGCCGGCGAGTTTCTGGTTGAGGGCGCACCGGCGGTCCGCGAAGCGCTCGCCGAACCGGGCCGGGTACGGCTGGTCATCGTTCAGGACCCCCTGCGCCTGGCAGAGCTGCTGGCCGGCGCTGGCGACGTGCCGGTGGTTGTGGCCACCAGGTCGCAGGTCGCGCAACTTACCGACACGGTGACCAGCCAGGGCATCTTCGCGGTGGTCCGGGACCAGGCCGTCGGGCTGGCCGAGCTGCCGAAGGACCCGGACCTGGTGGTGATCTGCGCCGAGGTTCGGGATCCGGGCAACGCCGGCACGGTGATCCGCTGTGCCGACGCGTTCGGTGCAGATGCCGTCGTGCTGACCCACGGCTCGGTGGAGCACACCAACCCGAAGACCGTGCGGGCCTCGGTGGGCAGTATCTTCCACCTGCCGGTGGCGCACGGCGTCAGGTTCGACCAGGTGGTCGGCTGGGCCCGGGATGCCGGCCTGCAGGTGCTGGCGGCCGACGCCGGGGGTGGAGACCTGGACGAACTGGCAGCGGCCGGCGAACTCGCCCGTCCCACCGCCTGGGTGATGGGCAACGAGGCCTGGGGACTGCCCGACGAACTGCTCGCCCAGGTGGACCGGGTGGTTTCCATCCCGATGTGGGGACGGGCCGAGAGCCTGAACCTGTCGACGGCCGCGGCGGTCTGCCTCTATGCCACCGCCAGCTCCCAGCGCCGCAGCCGATCCGCGCGGCAGGCGCGATGACCTGGGCGCAAGAAGGTCTGTTAGGATGTCGGCATGGTTGAAGGCGCCGCGATCCGCATGGCCCGCCTGTTCGGCGGTGTCGCGGAATTTACCGTGCAGGTCTAGGCCTGCCACTCGCCCCGCCGCCCATCGCCCGCAGCACCGATCAAGGTACTAGCAGCGGCTCACTAGACTGACCACGGCACGCCCGCGCGCACGGCGGACGCGGAACGCCGACATCGAGCCCACAACCCGAGGGAGCCATGACTGCCCAGGACACCGACCGCCAACCCAATCCACTCGACGCCGACTACGTGCTCGGCCTGGTGGATGCCGCCCTGACCGCGATTCAGGCCGCCGACACCGGGGCCGAACTGAGGCAGGTGCGAGCCGACCACGCTGGCGACAAGTCGCCACTGGCCCTGGCGAACCGGGCGATCGGCCAGCTCGAACCTGGCCAGCGAAAGTATGCCGGACAACTGGTCGGGCAGGCTCGCGGTCGGGTCAACCAGGCGCTGGCCGCCCGCCAGACCGAGGTGGAGGCCGCCGAACTGCAGGCGGCGCTGCTGGCCGAACAGGTCGATGTCACCCTGCCGGTCGAGCTGCACCCGGTCGGCGCCCTGCACCCGGTGACCGCCCTGCTCAACGAGATGTCGGACGTGTTCATCGCGATGGGCTGGGAGGTCGTCGAGGGACCGGAGCTCGAATCGGAGTGGTTGAACTTCGACGCCCTCAACATGCCGGAGACCCACCCGGCACGCGGCATGACCGACACCCTGTTCGTCGACCCGCCTTCGGACCGCAAGCTGCTACGCACCCAGACCTCTCCGGTCCAGATGCGCACCCTGCTCAGCCGCGACGTGCCGATCTACATGGTCAGCCCCGGCAAGGTCTTCCGTGCCGACGAGTACGACGCAACCCACCTGCCGATGTTCCACCAGATCGAGGGGCTCGCAGTCGACAAGGGCATCCACCTCGGTCACCTGAAGGGCACCCTCGACCACCTGGCCATGGCCATGTTCGATGACGTCAGAACCAGGCTGCGCCCGCACTACTTCCCGTTCACCGAGCCCAGCGCCGAGATGGACCTGGAGTGCTTCGTCTGCCACGGCGAGTCGGTTGGCAACCCGGATCGGCCCTGCCGCACCTGCAAGTCGGAGGGCTGGATCGAGTGGGGCGGTTGCGGCGTGGTCAACCCGCGTGTGCTGGCTGCCGCCGGCATCGACACCGATGTCTACTCCGGCTTCGCGTTCGGCATGGGCGTCGACCGCACCGTGATGTTCCGAAACAACGCCCCCGACCTGCGCGACTTCGTCGAGGGCGATGTCCGCTTCCCCCGATCGTTGCGAGGAGGTGCCCGATGAGGGTTCCGATGTCATGGCTGCGTGAACTGGTCACGCTGCCCGCCAATGTCACCACCGCGCAGGTTGCCGACGCCCTCACCCGCGCCGGCCTGCAGGTCGAACGGATCGAGGTCGCCGGCGCCGACGTCAGCGGCCCGGTCGTGGTTGGACGCGTGCTGGAGTACACCGAGAAGCCGCAGAAGAACGGCAAGGTGATCCGCTGGGTGCAGGTGGACGTCGGCGAGTTGGCGCCCCGCGGGGTGATCTGCGGCGCACGCAACTTCGACAGCGGCGACCACGTGGTGGTCGCCCTGCCCGGCGCGGTGCTGCCCGGCGGGTTCGAGATCACCGCCCGCAAGACCTACGGCCGGGTCTCCGACGGCATGATCTGTGCCGAGGACGAACTGGGTATCGGCGTCGACCACAGCGGCATCATGGTGCTGCCCGAGTCGATCAACGGTCGCCCGCCCGTGCTGGGTGCCGATGCGATGGAAGTGCTGCAGGCCCGCGACGAGGTGCTGGAGATCGACGTCACCCCCGACATCGGTTACTGCCTCAGCATGCGCGGCATCGCCCGCGAGACCGCGCAGGCGTTCGGGGTGGCCTTCACCGATCCCTACCTGATCGGCACTGTCCGCCCGTCCCAGGATGGCTACCCCATCCGGGTGGAGTCGGAGAACTGCACGATCTTCGCGGCCCTGACTATCAACGACGTCGACCCGGACGCCCCGACGCCGACCTGGATGGCGGCCCGGCTGGTGGCTGCGGGCATGCGCTCGATCAGCCTGGACGTCGACATCACCAACTACGTGATGCTTGAATCCGGCCAGCCGTTGCACGCCTACGACGCCGACCGCCTGCACGGACCGATCGTGGTCCGACAGGCGGTCGACGGGGAGCGACTGACCACCCTGGACGACGTCGACCGCAAGCTGTCGCCGGACGACCTGCTGATCACAGACGACTCCGGGCCGATCGGGTTGGCCGGGGTGATGGGTGGGCAGACCACCGAGCTGACCCCGACCACCCGCAACATCGTCCTGGAGGCCGCTCGCTTCGACCCGGTCACCATCAGCCGCACCTTCCGGCGGCACAAACTGCCGTCCGAGGCCTCCGCCAGGTTCTCCCGCGGCGTCGATCCGGCGCTGCCGCTGGCCGCGGCCCGGATGGCCGCCCGGCTGATGGCCGAACTCGGCGGCGGCAAGGTCTCCGAAAACCACACCGTGGTGGGCGAGGTACCGGCCATGCCGGCCCAGCGGATCCGTGCCGACCTGCCGGCCCGGATCCTGGGTGCGCCGATCAGCGCCGACCAGGTCGTCGAGGTGCTGCAGGCCTCCGGAGTCAAGGTCTCGGGCCGACGCGACGACCGCGGCAGTGACTGGCTTCACCTGGTACCTCCCACCTGGCGTCCCGACCTGGTCGACCCCTATGACTATGTCGAAGAGGTGGGACGCAAGGTCGGCTTCGGGGTGGTGCGCGCCGAGGTGCCGTCCGCCCCGCCCGGCACCGGTTACACCTTCGAGCAGCGCTCGCGGCGGTCGGTGCTCAACGCGGTGGCCGCGGCCGGCTTCGTGGAGCTGCTGACCCTGCCATTCATCAGCTCCGACGAACTTGACCGGATGGGGCTGCCCGCCGACGACCCACGACGGGCAACGGTGCGGCTGGCCAACCCGCTGGCCGACAACCAGCCGTTCATGCGCACCACCCTGCTGCCCGGCCTGTTCGCCGCGGTGGCCCGGAACACCTCCCGCAGCCAGACCGACCTGGCGGTATTCGAGTGTGGATCGGTCTTCCTCGCCAACGATCGCGGTCCGGCGCCGATGCCGGCTGTCTCCCGGCGTCCCAGCCCGGCCGAGATCGCGGCGGTCACCGGAAACCTGCCCGACCAGCCGCTGGCCCTGGCCGGTGTGCTGGCCGGCAACTGGGTTCCGGCCGGATGGCAGGGCCCGGCCGAGCCTGCCGACTGGCGGCACGCCGTCCACCTTGCGCTGACTGCGGCCGCTGCGCTCGGCCTGGACCTGGGTCGGCGGGCTGCCCAGCGTGAGCCGTGGCATCCGGGACGTTGCGCTGAGCTGTTCGTCACCAAGGAGGACGCCGAGGTGGCCATCGGTCATGCCGGCGAACTCCACCCGAGGGTGACCAGGGCTTACGGCCTGCCCGAGCGAGCCTGCGCGGTGGAGTTCAACCTGGACGCGATGATGGCGGCCGCCCCGCGCGGCGGCGAGGTGCAGCCGCTCTCAGCGTTCCCGTTGACCAAGGAGGACGTGGCGCTGATCGTCGACGCACAGGTGCCGGCGGCCGCGGTGCAGCAGGCCCTGGTCGACGGGGCCGGCGAACTGCTGGAGACCATCCGGCTGTTCGACATCTACACCGGCAGCCAGATTGGTGAGGGCAAGAAGTCGCTGGCCTTCGCGCTCGGTTTCCGGGCGCCGGACCGCACCCTGACCGAGGCCGAGGCCGCCGAGTCGCGCAAGGCGGCGGTTGCCCGGGCCGCCGAGCTGTGCGGAGCCGTGCAACGCGCCTGACCCCGCGCTGACCGCTGCACCCGGGTGCCGGGCCAGTAGCGTTGCGCCATGCGCGAGACGCTTTCGCGGGCCGAGGCGGCCCGGGTGCTGCTGACCAGCCAGGGATTCGGCCGCCGGCAGCCTGTGCCACCGGGGATGCGGCAGCTGCAGCAGGTCATCGACCGGCTCGCGCAGTTCCAGATCGATTCGGTCAACGTGGTGATGCGCGCTCACTACCTGCCGCTGTTCAGCCGGCTCGGTGGTTACGACACCGCGCTGCTCGATCGGGCTGCCGGCCGGGGGCCGCGCCGGGTGTTCGAGTACTGGGGGCATGCCGCCAGCCTGATCGATATCCGCCTGCAGCCTGCGCTGCGGCACCGGATGGCGAGCGCCGAGCAGGACGCCTGGGGTGGCATCCGACGGGTTCGCGCTGAGCATCCCGACTTGGTCGAGGCAGTGTGGCAGGAGGTCGCGGAGGGTGGACCGCTGACAGCCCGCGAGGTCGAGGCCCGCATCGAGGCCCCGGCCCGCGGTATCCCGACCGAATGGGGCTGGAACTGGTCGGCCACCAAGCGTGCTCTGGAGTGGCACTTCTGGAGCGGCACCCTGACCGCCGCCAGCCGGAACGAGGCCTTTGAGCGTCGCTACGACCTGCCCGAACGGGTGCTGCCACGCGCCATCGTGAACTCGCCCACACCCGACATCGCCGCCGCCCACCGGATGCTCGCATGCCGGGCCGCTGCCGCCCTGGGGGTGGTCACCGCCGATTGGGCGGCGGAGTACTTCCGGCTGGCAAAGCAGCCAACCCGGATCGCCCTGCACGAACTGGCCGAGGACGGCCTGCTGACGCCGGTGCGGATCGACCAGGTGGCGGCGCCAGCTTGGCTGTGGCACCAGGCCCGACTTCCGCGACGCGTCACCGCCCAGGCACTGATCTGCCCGTTCGATCCGCTGCTGTTCGACCGCCGCCGACTGCGGGCGCTGTTCGGCGCCGACTACAGCATCGAGATCTACGTGCCGGCCGCCAAGCGGCGCTTCGGCTACTACGTCTACTGCCTGCTCGCGGCCGAACAGGTCGCCGCCAGGGTCGACCTGAAGGCTGACCGCCAGGCCGGCGTGCTGCGCGTCCACTCGGCCTGGGCCGAGCCCGGCCACCGCTGGCCGGCCGGCCAGGTGCTGGACGCCCTGGTCAGCGAGCTGACCCGGATGGCCCAGTGGCTCGGGCTGTCCGAGGTCTGCGCCGAGCCGGTTGGTGACCTCGGCGCAGACCTGGTTCGCCGGCTAGGTGTTCACCCCGGATAGGTTGGGTACGCGCGCGGCTGGGGGATGTCCCTTGAGCGCGGTGTGGCCTCGGTGGTGATTGTAATGGTGCAGCCATTGGTCGAAGGCGGCGACTCGCTGGGTTTCGGAGG
>NZ_JBASCI010000033.1:0-23595 GCF_049651565.1 Brooklawnia sp. | reverse complement strand
CGCTGGTCGACCAGCGGTCGGCAGATCCGGTGGGCGACTACCTACGTGGATTGGCTGCCATCGAAGCGGCTGCCCGTGGTTGTCGGGTCTTGGTGCCCGGTCACGGCTCGATCGCCCAGGACGCCGGAATCGGGGCGCGAATCGCCTTCGACCGGGCTCGGGTGCGGTCCCATCCGTAGCGGTGGGGGATGAATCCTGGATGCGCGTATATCATATCCGCACTAAGTACATGAGCGTATCCGGTAAGAAACGGATAACGATTACGTAACGATGTGGTGGTGAGGGCGCCGAATGTTACCATGAGGGTTCAGAAAGGAGGTGTTCGACATGCCCCAGACTCTCCTGCCCCGTCGCGAAAACCGAACCAGGGCTCTCCCCCCCGAGCATCGCAGCGGTGCGGCTCGTCCCATCGAGAACCGCGGCTCCAGCTATGAGGTCTATCGAGGCACAGTCGCCGGATTCCATGGCCTGAGGATCGTCCAGCGCTGGCGCTGCCGCGATGACTGGTACACCGACTGGGACTGCCTCCTGGCAAACGGGGTGATGCTGTACAGCGTCGCGCCCGAGCACATCGCCACAATGAAGAGCACCGCCCTGATCTGCTGCTGCTGCCTGCACTGGGCCGAGAACCGGGACAACTTCGAATGCCGGTTCCTCCAGAACCACGGTGAGAACGACCACCCCATGGGCCTGTGCGCCAACATCAGCCGATCGGCGACCCCGTTCTACGACGTCGACGAACTGGTCGCGATCCCAGCAATGGACGCCCCCTACAGCCGCTGCGACGGCTGCGGCGGGATGGTGGACGAACGGTCCCTGCTCTACGAGGTCGCAGCCTGACCGGGCGGAATTTGCTGCAACCCCATCAGGCCGAGGCCTCGCAGCGAACTCCGGTCGAGTGCACCGGGCAGTACCCGTGCGGAACCCGCACCAGGTACTGCTGGTGGTACTCCTCGGCGTAGTAGAACGGCCAGTCACCGGCAGGCTCCAGCTGGGTGCTGAGCGCGCCGTACCCAGCGTGCGCGAAGGCCCGCTCAGCGTCCGCGTAGACCTGGCGGGCCTTCGCGTGCTGCGCCTGGTCCACCGGGAACAGCGCCGAGCGGTACTGCGTGCCGACGTCGTTGCCCTGCCGGAAGCCCTGGGTGGGGTCGTGGGCCTCGAAGAACTGCCGCACCAGTTGCTCGTAGCTGACCTGCCCGGGATCGAAGCAGACCCGCACCGTCTCGGCGTGCCCGGTGCGTCCCGAACAGACCTCTTCGTAGGTCGGGTTGGGGGTGAAACCGCCCTGGTAGCCGACGGCCGTGTTGGTCACGCCCGGGGTCTGCCAGAACATCTTCTCCTCACCCCAGAAGCAGCCAAGGGCGAAGTAGGCGACCTGGGAGCCCTCCGGCACCGCGTCGACCGGGATGTTGAAGACCAGGTGCAGCGGGGCCGTCGCCCCGAGGACCGAGGTGCTGCGGCCGGGCAGCGCGTGGGCGCGGGTGACCATGGACGGGGCGGAGCGGAACAGGAATCCCATGCCTTCGAGGGTACCCAGCGCTGCTACATGCCGAACTCGTCGAACTTCTCCTGCGCCAGTTCGCGGCCGACCGCGATTATCCGGCTGGCCTCATCGAAGTCGAGGATGGTGCCGAGTTCGGCCGGCACCTCGATGTGCACGTCGGGCGGGTTCACCGAGATCCTGGTGGCCTGGATCCGGGCCTGCATGACGTCCAGCGCCATCGTCATCATGTCGGTCAGGTCGAGGTTGTTGGGCAGTGGGTCAAAGACGTCGTTCGGGTCGTCATCGGGCAGTTTCTGCCTGGTCGGCAGCGCTTCGACGATGCGCTCGCCGAGCCGGGTGAGCGGGCCGGGCTCGGGCTGGGCGTCGGACGACAGCTCGATCGCCCCGCCCGACCACTGGCCGGGCCGCTTGGCGAACAGCGAGACCGCCAAGGTCAGGTCGGCGTCCAACCGCAGCGAGGTCTCCACCGGCAACGGGTTGAGCAGGCCGCCGTCGGCCAGCAGCCGGCCCTTCAGCATCACCGGGGTGAACACGGTCGGGATCGCGATGGACGCCCGGATCGCGGCCAGCAGCGGCCCCTCGTGGAACCAGATCTCCCGCCGCGACAGCAGGTCGGTGGCGACGGCGGTGTAGGGGATCGGCAGTTCCTCGATCCGCACGTCGCCGATCACCCGGCGCAGCAGCGACATCAGCCGGTCGCCGGTGATGAACCCGGGCCCGCCCAGGCCCGGCCGCAGCATCCGCCACAGGTCGAGCCGGGTCAGCGACAGGGCCAGGTTGGTGGCGTCCGACAGCCGGCCAGCGGCGTACGCGCCACCCACCAGCGCACCCATGGACGAGCCACTGATCGCCACCACCTCGTGGCCACGCGCCTCGATCTCCTGCAGAACGCCGATGTGGGCGTAACCCCGGGCGCCGCCAGAGCCGAGCACCAGTGAGATCTTCATCGCAGCTCCCAGTCGATCGGTTGGCCACCCATCGCCGCCAGGGCGCGATTGGCTCGACTGAACGGTCGGGAGCCGAAGAATCCGGCGTGCGCCGACAGCGGCGAAGGATGCGCCGACTCGATCACCGGGACGTCCGCCGACCTCAGCAGCGGGGTCAGGGTCTGGGCGTCGCGTCCCCACAGGATGGCCACCAGCGGCCCACCGCGGTGGACGACCGCCTCGATCGCGGCCTGGGTGACCGGTTCCCAGCCCTTGCCGCGGTGGCTGGCCGGACGCCCCGGCTGCACCGTGAGGCAGCGGTTCAGCAACAGCACCCCCTGCTCGAACCACCGGGTGAGGTCACCGTGCGGGGCGGGGCCGACGCCCAGATCATCGTGCAGTTCGCGGTAGATGTTCACCAGACTCCTGGGCAGTGGACGCACCCCGGCGTCCACCGCGAAGCACAGCCCGATCGGGTGCCCCGGCGCCGGGTACGGGTCCTGCCCGACCAGCAGCACCCTGACGTCGGCCATCGGACGGCTGAACGCCCGCAGCACCTGGTGGCCGGCCGGCAGGTAACCGCGGCCGGCGGCCAGTTCGGCGCGCAGGAAGTCGCCCATCTGATGGATGCGTTCCTGCTGGTCAGCCAGCGCCTGCGCCCAGTCGGGCGCCATCAGTTCTGTCAGGGGACGAACGCTCACGACTGAACGCTACCTTCGTCGCCCGGCAGCCGGGTGCGGGTGCCGGCAGTCAGCAGGCTCACCGCCAGCATCAGCACAGCGCCGACCCCGAAGGCCACCGGAAGCGGGTAGCTGTCGGCCAGCGCGCCCGCGGCCAGTGGTCCGATGATCGACCCGAGGTCGGAGTGCATCTGGAAGACCGCCACCGGGGTGCCGCCGGTGCCGCCGGTGACGTCGCCGACGATGGCGGTCGGGGAGGTGGACAGCGCCGCCGAACCCAACCCGAACACGCACAGCGCAACGGTCAGCAGCGCGATGTTGGGGGCGAACGGGATCAGCGCCGACGACACCCCACAGGCGAGCAGACCAGCCACCAGGACGGGTTTGCGGCCCCAGGTGTCGGTCAGCCGCCCAACCGGCTGCAGGGCCAGCGCCTGCGCCACCGCGGCGATCGCGAACGAGATGCCCGTCCAGGTCGGCTCCTGGTTGAGCACCTCGACCACCAACAGCGGCACCAACGTCGAGCGCGCGCCCTGGGCCTGCCAGCCTGAGGTGAAGTTGGCCCAGCAGGCCACCCGGTAGCGGGCCTGCCGCCAGACCTGCCGCAGACTCATGTCACGGGCGCCGCCGTGATCGGCCGGACGCACCGAGGGGCGGCTGAGCATCATCAACCCCACCCCGCCGGCCAGCACCAGGGTGAACGCGTAGAAGAAGAAGGGCGCCCGGATCGAGATCGCTGCCAGCACCCCGCCGATCGCCGGGCCCGCCATGCCGCCGAGCAGGAAGCCGCCCGAATAGAGGGCACTGGCCCGGCCACGCTGCGACGAGTCGACACTGGCCAGCAGCAGCACCATTGCGGAGACGCTGAACATCGCCGACCCGATGCCGCCCACCCCGCGCAGCACCAGCAGTTGCGGATAACTCTGCGCCAGCCCCGCCCCGGCGGTGCTGAGCGCGACGATACCAATGCCGACACCCAGCGCCACCCGCTCTCCGATCAGCCGGTTGATGGCGCCGCACAACGGGCTGGTCATGAACCTCATCAGCGCGAACGCGCTGATCACCGCGCCGACCGCGAACTGGGTGACGCCGAAGCTGCGCGCGAACACCGGCAGCACCGGCACCATGACACCGAACCCCACCGCAACCAGGAACGCCACCGCCGACAGCACCAGCACATCCCGGGGCAGGTTCGTGGTCGACATTCGCTGCACGCCCAACAGGCTATCCAGCCCCCGATGACCCCGGCCACGGCGGTTGGTGAGCGTATGCTGAGCGCTGACCTAGCCCCGAAGGACGCCACGATGCCCGCAACGTCAGGACCCAGGCCGGCCGAGGATCCCCTCGCCGACCAACCGGACGAGATCCGGTACACCCCGCTCTGGTTACGCGTGTTCGCCGGCTGGAGTTGGCGGCTGCTGCTGGTGGCCGGCACGCTCTTCTTGATCTGGCAGATCGGCTCGTACCTGGGTCAGATCACCGTCCCGCTGTTGCTGGCACTGCTGATCACCTCCGGCCTGCAGCAGCCCACCAACTGGCTCAACGAACACGGCCTGCCCCGCTGGGCGGCTTCGGTGCTGATGCTGCTCGCGCTGGTACTGGTGCTGATCGGCCTGCTCGGTGTGGTGGGCGCCCAGATCGCCATCCAGTGGCCGCAGCTCACCCAGGCCGCCGGTCAGGGTTCGCGGGCGCTGCTGGAATGGCTGGGCACCGGTCCGCTGCAGATCAGCCAGGAGCAGGTGCAGCAGTGGCTCGACCAGGCGGGCGCCTACATCCAGAACTCGGCGCAGGAGATAGCCGGCACCCTGGCCGCCGCCGGCACCCGGGTCGGCGCCTTCTTCGCCGGGCTGGCAACCTGCCTGTTCGCCACCTTCTTCTTCCTCAAGGACGGCCGCCGGATCACCGGCGCCTTCGAGAAGGTGCTGCCCGACTACGCGTTGAGCCGCATCCGGCCGTCGGTGCGCGGCGGCTGGGAGTCGCTCAGCTCCTACGTCCGGGCCGCGGTGATCGTGGCCGGCATCGACGGTATCGGTGCCGGCCTGGGTGCCCTCATCCTGGGTTCGAACCTGTTCCTGGCCATCACGGCGTTCACCTTCGTCTGTTCGTTCATCCCGCTGTTGGGTGCGGTGATCGCCGGGGCGGTGTCGACCATCGTGGTGCTGGTGACACTCGGGCCGGTCAAGGCGGTGATCATGCTGGTCATCTTCGTGCTGGTGATGAATATTGAGGCCAACGTGCTGCAGCCGTTGCTGCTGGGCCGGGCGGTCGAGATCCATCCGCTGCTGGTGCTGCTGGGCATCTCGGCCGGCGCCATCGTGGCCGGTGTTGCCGGAGCCCTGTTCGCGATCCCGGCCGTGGCCTTTGCCACCGGCTGCATCCGCGGCGCCGAGGGTGTCTTCGCGTCCGACGACAAGGGGCAACGGCGGGCCAACCTGCCGCGGCTGCGGCCGTCCGGCCAGCAGGGGGATATCCCGGAAAGGTCCGGATCCTGGTTCAAGTTGCCCCGACCCGCGTCTAGAGTCGACTCATGAGCGATCCCGCCGAGCTGAACCGCGTCCTTGAAGACCTTGCCAGCGGCAATATCTCGGCCGCCCGGGCGGCCGAACTGATCCCGGACCTGAACGCCCGGGCGGGCGGCCGGCGCCTCGACCCGGAGGCCCTCTACGACACCCCGCCGGCACGGGCCATGCGCGAGGACGAGCCGGCCGAGCCCGAACCGGCCACGCCACCGGTGTACGGGCAGCCGGTCTACGGCTCCGAACCATCCGATCAGGCGGGCGTCGGCGAGCAGGCACCCGTCGGGGAGCCGACCGCCGACGCGTCCGGCGAAGAGGGCGCCGAGACGACCGAATCCGGCCGCACGGCCGAGGACGACTTCGTCATGTTCAGCCTGCAGATGGGTGACGTGGCGGCCACCGCCGGGGAGGTGCTCAAGGAGGCCGGTGATTTCGCACGCGGGGCGTTCGAGCGGCTGGGCCAGTTCGCCAGCAGCGTGATCCCGGACGTCGGGCCGCGCCCGGCCGGCCCGTCCACCGAGCCCACCGAGCAGCGAGCAACCCCCCCGCCCACCGGCGCCCATGGCGTCGAACGGCTGGTGCTGCGCTCGGTCGGTCGACGCGTCCGCCTGATCGGCGACCCCAAGGTGGGCACCATCGCCGTCGACGGACCGCACACCCTGCGCAAGCAGGGCGTCACCCTGGAGGTCACCACCGAGGGTGAGGTGGGCCTCAACTTCGACAGCTTCAGCATCGTGCGGCCGCCCCGCTCGGTCGAAGACCTACGGGCCCTCGGCTTCGGCAAGGAACTGGTGGTGCGGGTCAACCCGGCGATCGTGGTGGACGCCGAGGTGACCGGCAGCCGGCTGGCCACCTCGGGTGTGCCGCGGCTCGGCAAGATCCGGGTCAGCGCCGGTGGTGCCGAACTGGAGGGAGTGGTCGAGGTGTCCGACGCATTGGTGCAGGCCGGCGGGGCGACCATCTCCGGCCCGATCAGTGCCGGCCGCTCGCGCGTCCGGGTCGAGTCCGGCAACCTGACGGTGCGGCTGACCCCCGGCGCTAACGTCACGATCCGCTCGCAGGTGCAGCTGGGACGGGTCAGCTGGCCCGGCGAGACCCACGGCGAGTTGAACGAGTACGTGGTGGGTAACGGCTCAGCCCAGCTGGAGCTCAGCGTGGTGATGGGGCGCGCGGTCGTCCGCGTCCAGGACTGACCGACCAGATCGCGGGCCGAGGCCTGCCGCTCAGCCCCTGAAGGGTGCCACGTTGATGATGGTGACCTCGATGGTCCTGCCGGTAGGTGCCTGGTAGCTGACCGAGTCCCCCCTGGATGCGCCCAGGACTGCCGAACCGAGCGGCGACTGGGGGCTGAAGACGTGGGTGTCGATGTCGGCATCCAGGCCGAGCATCTCGCGGGAGCCGAGCAGGAACTGTTCGGTGTCATCCTCGTCGTCGAAGTACGCCACCGTGACCAGCGTGCCGACCGAGACCTTGTCCGGGTCGGTGGGGGCCTCGCCCACCTTGGCGGTGCGCAGCATCTCCTCGAGCTGGGCGATCCGGCCCTCCATCTGCCCCTGCTCCTCACGAGCGGCGTGGTAGCCGCCGTTCTCCGACAGGTCACCCTCCTCGCGGGCCGCGGCGATCTTCGCCGATACCTGCGGGCGGCCCACGGTCTTGAGGTGGTCCAGTTCCTCCAGCAGCAGCTCGTATGCCTCTGTGGTCAACCACACCGTCTCTTGCTCAACCATCCCGTCATTCTAACCACCGAGGTTCCAGCCCCCTCTGCCAGCCGCCGCAGCGGGCCGTCCGGGTTGCCATCTGGTTGCTGTCCCTGTGCAAAATGGTTGGCATGTCCGTTCCGCTATCCGCCCAGGCAGCAAACGGTGAGCAGTTGCGCCTGTTGCACGTGCACGCCCATCCTGACGACGAGTCCTCCAAGGGCGCGGCCACCAGCGCCAAGTACGTGGCCGAGGGTGTGCGGGTGGTGGTGGCGACCTGCACCGGAGGTGAACGCGGATCGGTGCTGAACCCGCAGATGGACCGCCCGGAGGTCTGGGAGAACATGGCGGAGGTCCGGCAGGCGGAGATGGCCAGGGCGCGCGAGATCCTCGGTGTCGAGCACTACTCGCTGGGATTCATCGACTCCGGCCTGCCCGAGGGCGACCCGGTACCGGAGCTCCCGGAGGGATCGTTCGCCTCGCTGAACCCGACCGAGGCGGCCGAGCCGCTGGTCGAGGTGATTCGTATGGTGCGGCCGCAGGTGCTGACCACCTACGACGAGCAGGGCGGCTACCCGCACCCGGACCACATCCAGTGCCACCGGGTCAGCGTCGAGGCGCTCAGGCTGGCGGCGGACTCGTCCTACCGGCCAGACCTGGGTGAGCCGTGGTCGGTGCTCAAGGTCTACTACCAGATGGGTTTCCACCGGCTGCGCTACGCCGCGCTGGACGAGGCGCTGCACGAGCACGGCATGGACTCCCCGTACTCGGAGCGGCTGGCGAACTGGGAGGATCTGCACTACGAACGGCGGATCACCACCCGGGTGCCGTGCGCCGAGTACTTCCAGGTTCGGGACGACGCCCTGCGCGCCCACGCCTCCCAGATCGACCCGAACGGCATCTGGTTCTCGGTGCCGCTGGAGATCCAGGCCAAGGCGTGGCCGACCGAGGACTGGCAACTGGTCTTCAGCGCGGTGCCCACGGTGATCCCCGAGGGCGACCTGTTCTCGGGATTACGGCCCACCGTGCCGGGCGCGACCGACCCGTCCGACCTGTGGGTCATCTAGCCGACTGGCCGCCGCTCAGTAGCCCCGGCTGGAATCGGTGACCTCGGCGCCGGACAACTCGGCCAGGAACTCGTGGCTGGTCATCGGCCGGGAGAACATCGGGTAGTCGTACTTGATCGCGTTGGCGTGCTCCTCGGCGCTGGTGGCGCCGACGCAGTCGGTGAGGGTGACCACGTCGTAACCCCGCTCGTAGGCGCTTCGCATCGTCGACTCGACGCAGCAGTTGGTCAGGAATCCGCCGAGCGCCACCCGGTCGATGCCCTTGCTGCGCAGGATGAAGTCGAGGTTGGTGCTGGCGAACGCGTCCAGGCCCCGCTTGCCCTCGACGATGATGTCCTGATCGGCCGGGGTCATCTCCTCGGCGATCTCGGCGCCCCAACTGCCAGCGACGAAGGCGGTCGAGTCCACCACCCCGGCGAGGATCCCGTAGGGGTGGTTGGTGATCTCGTTGTAGCCCTCCTTGAACGAGATCGGGATGTGAATGATGGTGGCGCCGGCCTCGCGGGCGGCATCGGCCAGGGCGGCCGAGTTGGCCAACATCTTCGTCTGCTCCATGGTGCCGGCCACTGCATCGTGCAGGGCGCCGCCCGCAGTGGTGAAGTCGTTCTGGTACTCGATGAACAATACGGCGGTCTTCGGTGATGTCATGAGAACAGTCAACACGAAACGCCGGACGCCGGAGTCAGGAATTGTCAGTGCACGTCCATAGGCTCACTGCATGATCCGCTTCCTGCACAGTTCCGACTGGCAACTCGGGATGACCAGGCACTACCTCAGCGCCGAGGCGCAGGCCAGGTTCACCGCCGATCGCATCAACGTCATCCGGCGGATCGGTGCGGTTGCCCAACAGCGCGGGGCGCAGTTCATCGTGGTGGCCGGCGACGTCTTCGAGCACGCGAACCTGCCCCCGGCCGACGTTGCCCGGGCGTTGGACGCTATGGGTGAGGTCGACGTCCCGATCTACCTGCTGCCGGGCAACCACGACCCGCTGGGGGCGTCGTCGATCTACCGCAATCCGCAGTTCGTGGCGACAAAGCCGTCGTCGGTGCACGTGCTCGACCGGGTCGGCGCGGTTCGGGTGGCCGATCGGGTCGAGTTGCTGGCGGCACCCTGGTTCGGCAAGCACCCCGAATCCGACCCGGTGGTCGACGCGCTCGCCGGTGTGCAGTCCGACGGGACGACCCGCATCCTGGTCGGTCACGGCATGCTGTCGGGCCTCACCTATGGCGACGACGAATCGGCCACCGAGATCCGGCGCGAACCGCTGGAGCAGGCTCTGGCCGCCGGCGCGATCCACTACGTTGCACTGGGCGACCGGCACATCCGCTGGCCGGCCGACGGCCACGGGGCCATTCAGTACTCCGGGTCACCGGAGTCGACCAGCTTCCACGAACCCGGGCTGGGGCAGGTGCTCGAGGTCGAGATCACCGCCGGACGGCCGCGTGTGACCCCGCACACGGTCGGCTGCTGGCGCCACCTGCTGCTCGAACGCGACCTGTCCACCGACGCCGACCTCGACCAGCTGGGGACGGAGTTGGCCGGGCTGCCGAGAAAGGAGTGCACGATCGTGAAGCACGCGTTGCGCGGCACGCTCAACCTGCGCCAGGCCGCCCGGCTGGACGCGCTGCTCGAACGCTACGGTGAGGTGTTCGCCAGCCTGGCACGCTGGCAGCGGCACAGCAACATCGCGGTGCTGGCCGACGAGGCAGAGTACGACGAGCTGCCCGTCACCGGGTACCTGCGAACAGCAGTTGACCAGTTGCAGAACCAGTCGCGCCGCGGCGACGACGATGCCGCAGAAGCGTTGAAGTTGCTGTACCGGCTGGCCAGCCCGACTTTCGCTGGAGGTGCCAGGTGAGGCTGCACAGGCTCAGGCTGGAGAACTTCAAGGGCGTCCGGGCCCGCGAGGTGACTTTCCCCGAAGCCGGGGTGGTGGTGATCTCCGGCGACAACGAGGTAGGCAAGACCTCGATGGTCGAGGCGCTCGACCTGTTGCTGGAGTTCACCCATACCTCGAAGCACCGAAAGGTGAAGGCGGCCCAACCGATCGGCGAGGACGTCGGCGTCACCGTCGAGGTCGAGGTCACCATCGGCGACGAGCGCGTGGTCATCACCCGCACGTGGCTGAAGCGGCCGGGCACCACCGTGCGGTTCGACAGCGGACCACGACGCGGTGAGGTGCTGGCCGGTGATCCCGCCTGCGATGCACTCGACCAGCTCTGGAAGGCCAGCGATACCACCTTGTGGAGCGCGCTGCGGCTGATGCAGGCCACCGGGCTCGAGCAGCAACTGCTCAGCGGATCGGCCAGCCTCACCAGGGCGCTGCAATCGGCGGCGGGCGGCGAGCTGATCGACGCCGACGGCAGCCGGTGCCTGCTGGAGGCGGTGAAGAGCGAGGTCGACCGCTACTTCACCCCCTCCCGCCAGCCCAACCGCGACTACAAGCAGGTGACCGACCGAGCCGAGCGGGCCCGCTCGGCACCGCAGGACGCCCGCGTCCGGCTGTGCGAACTCGACGGTAAGCGCGTCGAGCTGGACCAGTTGACCGAGAAAGTGGCGCACCGGGAGCAGTCGCTGGCCAGGGCGACCGCCGAGTATCGCAGGCTTGAGCAGCGCCGCACCGCGGTACGCGACGCCCAGACCGCCGAGACGACTGCCAGGCATCGGGTGGAGACCGCCGGCCACCTGGCCGACCAGGCGGCAGCCGCTCTCACGGCGCGGACCAGACTCGTCGACGAACTCGGGCGTGCCGTGGCAGAGGTCACAGAGCTGACCGCCCGCCGAGAGCAGCAGAAGCAGGTGCTGGAGCCGATCCAGCAGCAGCTCGCCGACGCCAGGCAGGCCCACCAGGGGGCCACCGCATCCGATCAGGCTGCCGACCGAGCACTCGAGCTCGCCCACGCCGACTGTGAGCAACTGCGACGACTGGCCGAGCTCGACCGCCTGACACAGGTGCTGACGAGAGCCGACGAGTTGCGCAACACGATCTCTCGGCTCGAGGTTGCCACCGGCACACCACTGACCGCCGAACTTGTCGAGCAACTCGCGCAGGCTGATGCAGAACTGTCCAGTTGCCTGGCCAGATTGCAGGTCAGCAGCGCCCAACTGGTGGTGACCGCCCTGGACGAGGGCCGCGAGCTGCTGGTCGACGGCCAGCCCCGTCAGGTCGACGTGGCCCGCCCGTGGCAGGCCTCGGTCACCGAACCGGTCGACCTGGAGTTACCCGGGCAGTGGCGAATCGCTGTCTTCCCGGCCCAGACCACCGAACTGCGAGCGGCGGCCGAGCAGGCCCGGGAACGGCTGGACGAGATGCTCGCCGCCGCCGGGGTCGACAGCGCCCGGACGGCCCGCCAGGAATGGACCCGGCTGGCCGAACTGCGAACCGAACTCGATCACGTCCGGCAGCGCCGCAGGGAGCTGCTGGCCGCAGCCAGCGAGGCCGACCTGCGCGACCAGTGCTCCGAGCTGCGCACGACGACCGACCACTACGACGCCACCCGCTCAGGTGCAGCTGCGCGACCGTCCGACCGGTCGGCCGCCGACCTGGCCCTGCAGCTGGCCACCGAGCAACGCAACCGTGCGCGCGAATCCTGCACACAGGCATCCGGACGGCTGCAGAAGGTCAGCCAGGAGTACGACGCCCAGAAGCGGTTGCTCGACGAGCTGAGCACCGATCTCCTCATCGCCCAGCGCCGGCTTGAGCAGCTCCGGCACGAACTGGCCGACCAGCGGGGCTGCGTCGACGACGATCAACTGGCCTGCGCCGCCCAGCAGGCACAGACCGCCCGGGACGAGGCCGAGAAGCAGTGGCAGTCGCGTCGCCAGCAACTGGCCGACCTGGACGCCGAACACGTCCTGGCCGAGGCAGCGGCTGCCAGGGACAACGTCACCGGGCTCGAACAGCTGCTGGCCGATACCCGTGAACAGCGCAGCCGGCTGGCGGGGGAGCTGGAAGGCCTGAACGCCGACCGACTGCAACAGCAGGCCGACGCCGCCGAAACCGAGCTCGAGACCGCCACCGCCGCCGCCGAGTCCATCGGACGCCGGGCCCGGGCTGCGCTGCGGCTGGAGCAGGTTCTGCTGGCGGAGCAGGAACTCGCCCAACGCTGCTACGTCGAGCCGTTCCGGGCGGCCATCGTGGAGCTGGGCCGGGCGCTGTACGGCGATCCGGGCTTCGACGTCCGGGTCGCCGCCGACCTGCAGGTCACCCAGCGCTACCTGAACAACGAGTGGGTCAACTTCGACTGGTTGTCCACCGGCGCGAAGGAGCAGTTGGTGATCCTGATCAGGCTCGCCACCGCGCAACTGGTGAACCCCGACGACCGGGTGCCGGTGCTGCTGGACGATGCGCTCGGCTATTCCGACCAGTCCCGGCTGCGGCGGATGTGGACCGCGCTGCGCAGGGCGGGGGAGGAGTCCCAGGTGATTGTCCTGACCGCCAACCCCGAACGGTACGCCGGCATGGGCCAGTTGAGCAGGATCGAGCTGTGAGGCCAACCTGGCCGCCGACGCAGCCCAGCATCACCGGTGGTCAGTTGGCGCTGCGCCCTTGGCAGGCATCGGACGCCGAAGTGGTCGCCACCGCCTGCCAGGACCCGCTGATCCAGCGGTACACCCGGGTTCCGGTGCCCTACCTGATCTCCGACGCCCAGGAGTTCATCCGGACCAGCGCCGATGCCTGGGCGTCCGGCGCCGAGGCCAACTACGCCGTCGTCGAGCACCGGCAGGTGGTGGGTGCGATCTCGTTGATGTCGTTCGACCACCAGCAGGCCACCGCCGAGATCGGCTACTGGGTCGCGCCGTGGGCCAGGGGACGCGGCATCGCCCGAACCGCCATCGGCATGATCGCCGATTGGGGTGCCGGCGAGCTTGGCCTGCAACGATTCCTGCTGCAGATCGAGGACGAGAACGTCGCTTCTGTGGCCGCCGCGCTGGCCGCTGGAGCGGTTCGATCGGGTGAGGTCGCAGAGGCGGAGGTACGCGGCACGGCCAGGGGGCTGCGCCAATACTGGCTGGGCGTCAGCGGAGCTGCGCATCCTCGGCCTGCTTGACCCTGCTGCGCAGACCCAGCGCCGCGATGATGCTGCCGACGCCCCAGACGATCGCCGCGATCGCGATCATGATCACGAAGGCACCCAGCACCAGGCCCGGCACCACCAGCACGATGGCGGTGACGCCGAAGGCGATGGCGATGATGCCGCGGACCAGCAGCCACGGCCACGAAAGCTGGGTGAAATTGATCACGAAGCCTCCTGGGGGCAATACTCGATGATTTATAAAAGGGCCTATTGATTATCAACTAAATAGTTCCCGCGATATTCCGGTGACACATTTCGTGGAGGTTCACCGGCCATCTGGCAGGCTTGACCCCATGCCTAACCGACTTGTGTCCGCAACCAGCCAGTACCTGCGCCAGCACGCCGAGAACCCGGTCGACTGGTGGCCGTGGGGTCCGGCCGCCTTCGCCGAGGCGGCCCGGCGCAATGTGCCGGTGATGGTCAGCATCGGGTACTCGTCGTGCCACTGGTGCCACGTGATGGCCCGGGAGTCGTTCGCCGACCCCGCGATCGGGGCGCTGGTGAACGAGCACTTCGTCGCCATCAAGGTCGACCGCGAGGAGCACCCCGATGTCGACCAGGTGTTCATGCGCGCCACCCAGGCCCTCACCGGGCAGGGCGGCTGGCCGATGACGATCTTCTGCACCCCGACCGGTGAGCCGTTCTTCGCCGGCACCTACTTCCCGCCGCAGCCTCGTGGTGGGTTGCCGTCGTTCCGCCAACTGGTCGAGGCGATGGCGCAGGTGTGGGCCGAACGCCGCCAGGAGGCGGTCGACACCGCGGCCACCATCGTCCAGCAGATCGCAGAACTGGACCGGCCGCCGGCCGCCGTCGGCGAAGGCAGCCTCGTCCCGCACCGGCTGCTCACCGCGGTGCACAGCCAGTTCGACCCCGAGCACGGCGGCTGGGGTGGCGCGCCCAAGTTCCCGCAGGCGCCGCTGTTGGACGCGCTGTTGGTGCGAACCGACCCCCTCGGCAACGGCCGTGCCCTGTACACCCTGGAGTCGATGGCCCGCGGTGGCATCCACGACCAGCTGGGTGGGGGCTTCCACCGCTACTCGGTGGATGCCGGTTGGGAGGTGCCGCACTTCGAGAAGATGCTCTACGACAATGCCCTGCTGCTCGGCACCTACACTCGCGGCTGGCTGCGGGCCACCCCGGACGATGGCACCGAGCAACGCGAGCTGTTCGAGCGGGTGGTGCGGGGCATCGTGGGTTGGCTGGCCGAGGAGATGCTGCTGCCCGGCGGCGGGTTCGCCGCCAGCCTGGACGCCGATTCTCTCGACGACTCCGGCGAGCATGCTGAGGGGGCTTTCTACCTGTGGAGCCCGCAGCAGTTCGACGAGTACCTGGGCAAGGACTCCAAATTCGCTCAGGGGGTCTTCCACGTCACCCACGGCGGGAACCTGCCGATGGGTGCCCATGCCCCCACCGATGGCAGCGGACTGTCCACGCTGCAACTGCACGGCAATCCGCACCCCGGCCGATTGGCCAACGTCATCGCGGTGCTGAAGGCGATCCGCGCCCGCCGGCCGCGGCCTGACCGGGACGACAAGGTGGTGACCGCCTGGAACGGTCTGCTCGTCGAGTCGCTGACCCGGGCCGCCATGGTCTTCGGCGAGCCGGACTGGCTGGACCTGGCCGCTGGAGCCGCCAGTTACCTGTGGAACCGGCACTGGGACGCCGAGCGGCGGGTGCTCACCCGGGTGACCAACGGCCCCGACGGCGTCGCCGCCGACTACGCCGCGGCCGCGATCGGGTTCGTCCAGTTGGCCGGCGCCCTGGGCGATGCTGAGTGGCTGGCCCGGGCGATCGTGCTACTGGAGCGGGCGGTCGAGCTGTTCGCCGCCGACGACGGCGGGTTGCACGACGCAGTCGCCACCGACGAGCTGTTCGAACGGCCGCGCCGACTGGATGACGAGGCCACCCCCAGCGCCACCTCCCTGCTGGTGGTCGCGCTCCGGGTGGCCGGTCGGCTGGCCGATCGTGCCGACCTGGTGGACCTGGCGGACGCCGCCCTGGCCACCCTGTTCCCGGTGCTCGCGGTCTCGCCACGATTCGCGGGCTGGGGCCTCGCAGAGTTGCTGTCCGACGCCGAGGCGGCCCGCGGCTGGGGCCCGGCCGAGGTCGTGATCGTGGACGACTCGGGTGAGGCGATGGCCGAGTTGACCCGCGCCGCCTGGCGGCTGGCCCCGTGGGGAAGCGTGGTGGTCTCGGCGCCCACCTGCAGCCAGGGCTTCGGTGACCTGTTCACCGGGCGTGGCCAGCGTGACGGCCGTGCCACTGCCTACGTGTGCCGGGGGATGACCTGCCAGGCACCAACCACCGACTGGGCAGACCTGCGTCCGCTGCTGTGGGGGCTGGCGCACTGAGACCCGGTCAGGTACCGAACCGTCGCTCCCGCTCGGAGTACGAACGCAGGGCGCGGTAGAAGTCGACCTTCCGGAAGTCTGGCCACAGCGCCTCGCAGAAGTAGAACTCGCTGTGCGCCGACTGCCACATCAGGAAACCGCTGAGGCGCTGCTCGCCGCTGGTCCGGATGATCAGGTCGGGGTCGGGCTGGCCACGGGTGTACAGGTGTTGGGAGATCTGGTCGGTCTCCAGGGATTCGGCGAGCGAGTCCAGGGTGGTGCCCTTGCGGGCCTCCTCGGCCAGCAAGGAACGCATCGCATCGCGCAACTCGTGGCGTCCCCCGTAACTGACTGCCACGTTGATGTGCATCCCCTGCACGTGCTCGGTGTCGGCCGCCGCCCGCTCCAGATCGGCCGCGCAGCCGGCGGGCAGCAACCCCAGGTCGCCGACCACCATCACCCGGTACTTGCCGGTGGCGGCCAAGTCGGCCACCAGGTGCACGATCACCTCCAGTAGCGGCACCAGTTCCTCGTCGCGGGAGCGCTGCAGGTTGTCGGTCGACAGCACCCACAGGGTGACCACCTGGATGCCCACCTCCTCGCACCACTGCACGAACTGCCGCAGCTTGTCGGCGCCGGCCTGGTAGCCGACCTCAAGGGACTGGCCCGGGGCGTTCAACCTCGCCCACCGTCGGTTGCCGTCGGCCAGCACCGCGACGTGACAGGGCAGCGCCGACGGCTCGAACTGGCTGCGCAGCCGGTTCTCGTAGAACCGGTACATCACCCGGGCCAGACCCCGGGGCGCGTGGTCGAGCAGCATGGTGACCGCATCCTCAACGGCGTTGATCACCTTCTTGGCCATGTGGCGAAGCGTAGCGACCGAGCCGCCGGGCGACGCGAACCGACCGCAAGCCCCGGGTGGTCCTGCCACCTGCTGGGCCGACTCCGCAACCCGATGGCGAGTTGGTGGCGCCGGGTTAGCTTGGATCCATGAACTCGGACTCGTGTGGGACGGCCACCCCGGCTCCCGGACGCGACGAACCAGCATCGTCCCGCCGGCGCGGCGACACTACCACTCACTCACCGCCCGGAGCAGCCATTCCGCCTGCATCGGCCACGGGGGCCGCTGCCAAGCCGCGGCTACGGGGAATGCTGCACCTGATCGGCACCCCGATAATGCTGGTTGCCGGCCTGGCTGCCATCGTCGTCGCCGACACCGTGCTGTTGCGGATCGGCTGTGCGGTCTGGACGCTCACCGCGCTGATGCTGTTCGGCCACTCCGCGATCTACCACCGCGGCACCTGGACCGAGCGGGTGGCGCAGCTGCTGCGTCGCATCGACCACTCGAACATTGCGATCTTCATCGCCGGGACCTACACGCCGTTGGCGCTGGCGTTGCTGGACGGCACCTCCAGGGTGGTGCTGCTGGCGGTCATCTGGGGTTGTGCACTGGCCGAGGTACTGTTCCGGACGCTGTGGCTGGGCGCGCCCCGCTGGTTGTACGTCGCGCTGTACATCGCGATGGGTTGGGTGGCGCTGTTCTGGCTGCCCAGCTTCTGGACGACCGGCGGCCCGGTCGTCGTGGTGCTGCTGATCGTCGGCGGGCTGTTCTACTCGCTGGGTGCGGTGGTCTACGCCCTGAAGCGCCCCAACCCAAGCCCTGAGTGGTTCGGCTTCCACGAGGTCTTCCACGCCGGGACGATCCTCGGCGCGCTGTGCCACTGGGTGGCGATCATGTTCGCTGTCACCTGAGCCGCAGCAGCAGCGCGGGGCTCAGCCGGCCCGGCAGCAAAGCGGCAGTGAACACTTGGCCAACACACGGTCCCGCCTACCGGATCCGTCAGGCGGGACGTCTAGCGTCATGGCATGGAGCGAGGAATCGATGTACTGGCCCTGGGCCAGGTCGAAGTCCAGCCGAGTGCAGGGCCGAACGCCAACCCCACCCAAGCCTCCACCACCTTCGTGGTGGACACCTCGGTGCTGTTGAGCGATCCCCGGGCCTTCTTGCGCTTCGCCGAGCACGACGTGATCCTGCCCATCGTGGTGATCACCGAGCTGGAGGCCAAGCGGCACCATCCCGAACTCGGCTACTTCGCCCGGTCGGCACTGCGACTGCTGGACGACCTGCGGCAAACCCATGGCCGGCTCGACCAGCCCATCCGGGTCAACTCCGAGGGCGGTCGCCTGCACGTCGAGCTGAACCACACCGACCTTGACCGGCTGCCGAACGGGTTCCGGCTGGGTGACAACGACACCCGCATCCTCGCGGTTGCGCTGAACTACGCCCACGAGGGCCATAACGTGGTGCTGGTGAGCAAGGACCTGCCGATGCGGGTGAAGGCGGCCGCGATGGGCTTGGAGGCCCAGGAGTACCGCAACGAGCAGGTCCAGGACTCCGGTTGGACCGGGATGGCCACCATCGAGGTCGAATCGGCGGTGGTCGACCAGATCTTCCAGTCCGGATCGGTGACCATCCCACAGGCCGCGGAACTGGTGGTCAACTCCGGTGTCGTGCTGCGCTCACCCAGCAGTGCGGCGCTGGGCCGGCGGATGCCCGACGGACGCATCAAGGCGATCCGCACCGATCTGGAGGCGTTCGGAGTGCACGGCCGCAGCGCCGAGCAACGCGTCGCGCTCGACCTGCTGCTCGACCCATCGGTCGGCATCGTCAGCCTCGGCGGCCGGGCCGGCACCGGCAAGTCGGCGATGGCGTTGTGCGCGGGTCTGGAGCTGGTGATGGAACGCCACCAGTTCGCCAAGGTGATGGTCTTCCGGCCACTGTTCGCGGTCGGCGGGCAGGACCTCGGGTTCCTCCCGGGCAGCGAGGGCGAGAAGATGACTCCGTGGGGACAGGCGGTGCACGACACCCTCAGCTCGGTGACCAGCAGATACGTCATCGATGAGCTCGAGCAGCGCGAGATGCTCGAGGTGCTGCCGTTGACCCACATCCGTGGCCGCTCGCTGCACGACGCGTTCGTTATCGTGGATGAGGCTCAGTCACTGGAACGCAACGTCCTGCTGACCGTGCTGAGTCGGATCGGCCAGAACTCCCGGGTGGTGCTCACCCACGACATCGCCCAACGGGACAATTTGCGGGTCGGACGCCACGACGGGGT
Source organism: Brooklawnia sp. (assembly GCF_049651565.1). Classification (GTDB taxonomy): domain Bacteria; phylum Actinomycetota; class Actinomycetes; order Propionibacteriales; family Propionibacteriaceae; genus Brooklawnia. The sequence goes on along the minus strand of NZ_JBASCI010000033.1, from coordinate 4,681 downwards.
CGCGGCGGTGGTGGAGAAGCTGAAGGGCAACCCGCTGTTCGCGCACGTCACCCTGACCAGATCGGAGAGGTCTCCGATCGCAGCGCTGGTCACCGAGATGCTCGAGGAGTTGTAGCCCAGATCGGTGCCCTAGCATTGGCGGTCATGGAGCGACAGTCACTGACCAGCCGGACCGGGTTCGAGGGCGCGATCGAGCAGTACATCGACGTGATGGTCGAACAGGTCCGTCAGCAGGTCGGTGACAAGCGGGTTCTCTGCGCACTGTCGGGTGGGGTGGACAGCTCGGTGTGCGCGGCCATTGTGCACAGGGCGGTCGGCGACCAGCTCAGCTGCATCTTCGTCGACCACGGCCTGATGCGGGAAGGTGAGCCCGAGATGGTGCGCGACCTGTTCGGCAATCACTTCGGCATGCACCTGATCATGGTGGACGCGCAGGACCGTTTCTTCGAAAGGCTGGCCGGCGTCGCCGACCCGGAGGCCAAGCGCAAGATCATCGGCGAGGAGTTCATCCGGGTCTTCGAGGATGAGGCCGCCAGGCTTGGCCGGATCGATTACCTGGTGCAGGGCACCATCTACCCCGACATCCTGGAGTCCAGCTCCGACAACGGTGTGGTGAAATCACACCACAACGTCGGTGGGCTGCCCGACGACTTCGACTTCGAGCTGGTCGAGCCAGTGAAGTACCTGTTCAAGGACGAGGTCCGGGTGGCCGGCGAACTGCTCGGCCTGCCGCACCGGATGGTCTGGCGCCAGCCGTTCCCCGGCCCCGGGCTCGGGGTGCGGGTGGTCGGCGAACTGACCCGCGACACCGTCCGGATGGTGCGGGAATCCGACGCGATCTTCCGCGACGAGATCGCGCAGGCCGGCCTCTCCCAGCAGATCTGGCAGTACTTCACCGTCTGCCCGGGCGGACGCGCGGTGGGTGTGGTGGACGGCGCCCGCACCTACGGCCACGCGATCGTCCTGCGGGCGGTGAACAGCGTGGACGCGATGACAGCCGACGTCGCCGAGCTCCCCTACGACCTGCTGAAGCGGATCACGCTGCGGATCATCAATGAGGTGGCCGGGGTGACCCGGGTGATGTACGACACGACCCCCAAGCCGCCCGGCACCATCGAGTGGGAGTAGGTTCGCCCGTCCCCTCCGCCCGGCGCGGCCGCTACCGGGGTTGGGCGGCCTGCCGGGCGGTCTCGACCTTCGCCTTCGCACCGTCCAGCCACTGCTGGCAGATCGCGGCGAGCTTCTCGCCACGCTCCCACAGCTGCATCGACTCCGCCAGCGGGACGCCGCCGGACTCCAGCCGGGTGACCACTTCCTGCAACTGCTGGCGGGCCTGTTCGTAGCCGATCTCGGGTTCGGGTGAGCTCATCTTGCCTCCTGGTAGTCGACCTCGACGACGACCTGCCCGTCCGACAGGTACAGCAACAACTGGTCACCGGCATCCACGTCGGCGACCGAGGTGACCGAGTTGCCCTCGGCGTCCGCCACGACGGCGTAGCCGCGTTCGAGAGTGGCCTTGGGCGACATCGTGCGCACCGATCGCAACGCATGCGCGATGGCGGTCTGCTCGTCCGCCAGCCGCCGGTCGATCGCCCGTTCCAGCCGTCCCCGGGCGCCGTCCAACCATTCCTGGTGGGCGACGAACCCGCCGGTCGGGTCGCGCAGCACCGGCCGGGACCGCAGCAGGTCGAGGGACTGCTGCTCGCCGGTGAGCCGGCTGATGATGCACTGCCGCAGCCGCCCAACCAGGCTGCGAACCTGTTCGGCCTGCTCTCGAGCGTCGGGGACGACGTGCTTGGCGGCATCGGTTGGGGTGGACGCCCGTAGGTCGGCGACCAGATCGACGATCGGGCTGTCCGGCTCGTGGCCGATCGCGCTGACCACCGGGGTGCCGCTCGCCGCAACCGCGCGGACCAGCCCTTCGTCGCTGAACGGCAGCAGGTCCTCCAGCGAGCCACCGCCACGGGCGACGATGATGACGTCCACCTCCGGGTCGGCGTCCAGCTCGGCCAGCCCGCGCATCACGTCGGCGGCGGCGTCCGGCCCCTGCACCAGGGCGTGCCGCGTCCGCAGCCGGGCGGCCGGCCAGCGGCGCCGGATGTTCTCGCAGACGTCCCGTTCGGCGGCGCTGCCCGCACCGGTGATCAACCCGATCACCCGGGGCAGGAACGGCAGCCGCTTCTTGCGTACCGGGTCGAACAGGCCCTCGGCCTGCAGCTTGCGCTTCAGTTGCTCGAGTTGGACGAGCAGCCGGCCCTCACCGGCGATCCGCAGCTCGGCGCACTCGAAGGACAGGCTGGCGTCCTTCGACCACAGCCGCGGAGTGATGCAGGCCACCACGGTCATGCCCTCGGTGAGCGGTCCGGCGGCGTCCAGCACCACCGAACTGCAGGTGATGCGGGCGGAGTTGTCACTGCGGGAGTCGCGCAGGGTCAGGAACTGGGTGGGAGCGGCGCGGCGGCGCAGCTCGATCACCTGGCCCTGCACCCAGATCCAGCCGCAGCGCTCGATCCAGCCCTTGACCTGTCCGATGACGGCGCCGAGGGGCTGCGGGTTCTCGGCGGAGTTCCGTGCCGTACTTGGGGGGCCAGCAGCCATCAACGCTGCCGGCTTCGACTGTCATGTGGCCGCAGCTGCGGCGGCAGCGAGAAGGTGAGCGATTCCTCTACCAGCCGTTCCTCGACCGCCGGCGGGTACCCGAACTCGACCAGGCGCTGCAGTACGCCGTCGACCAGCGACTCCGGCACCGAGGCGCCCGAGGTGACCCCGATGTCGGTGACGCCGGTGAACCAGGCCGGATCAAGCTCCGACGCGTTGTCGACGCGGTGGGCTGCCTTCGCCCCGGCATCCAGCGCCACCTCGACCAGGCGCACCGAGTTGGACGAGTTCTGCGAACCGACCACGATCATCAGGTCGGAGTGGGCGGCGATCTGCTTCACCGCATCCTGCCGGTTCTGGGTGGCGTAGCAGATGTCGTCGGACGGCGGGTCGACCAGCTTCGGGAACCGTTCCCGCAACCGCTCCACGGTCATGGCGGTCTCGTCGACGCTCAGGGTGGTCTGGGACAGCCAGGCCACCGGCTGGTCGGTGGGCAGTTCGACGTTGTCGACGTCGTCGGGGTGCTCGATCAGGGTGATCCGGTCGGGGGCCTCACCGCTGGTGCCCTCGACCTCTTCGTGGCCGTCGTGCCCGATCAGCAGGATCGGCAGGCCCTGGGCGGCGAACCGCTTGGCCTCGTTGTGCACCTTCGTCACCAACGGGCAGGTGGCGTCGATGGTGCGCAGGCCACGGGTCTTCGCCTCGGCGCGCACTGCCGGTGAGATGCCGTGCGCGGAGAAGATGACCAGCGCGTCGTCCGGCACCTCGTCAAGCTCCTCGACGAAGATGGCCCCCCGGGCCTCCAGTTCTTCGACAACGTGCTTGTTGTGCACGATCTGTTTGCGCACGTAGACCGGGGCGCCGTAGCGTTCCAGCGCCTTCTCCACGGTCACCACGGCCCGGTCGACACCGGCGCAATAGCCGCGCGGGGCGGCCACCACGACACGCTTGCCGTTGGACACCTGCTGGTCTGGTTCGGTCATGGCTGCCAGTCTAGGTGGCCCGGGTAGCGGCCCCATCAACCCAGTTGCCGCAAAGCGGCCGGACGCGGTGCCTGCTCTTCGTCAACCAGTTCGGCGATCTCGGGCTGCCGGGGGGCGATCTGGTCGAGCTCGCCGCGGATTACGCGATCGCGGCCGCGCCCGGGGTCAGGTTCGGCCGCGGCGTCGGCCAACAACTCCGGGGCGCTCATCAGCTTTGCTGACTCGTCCACCCCCTTCAGCCGTTCCAGCTCCTTGTCGGTGACCCGCAGGTCGCGCAGCCTGCGGGCGCTGACCAGCACCCGGCCCTCCAGCGAGCCAAGTGTCGCGTTGTAGGCGTTGACCGACGACTGCAGGGAGCGGCCGAGCCTGCTGAAGTGGCCGCCCATGGTGCTCAGCCGGTCGTGGAGTTCGCGTCCTAGGGTGAAGACCTCGGCCGCCGAGTCGGCCAGTGCGGCCTGCTTCCAGCCGTAGGCGACCGCCCGCAGCATCCCGATCAACGTCGTCGGGGTGGCCAGGATGATGTTCCTCCCGGCGGCGTACTCGTGCAGGTCTGGACGCTGCGTCAGTGCTTCGGCGGCCAGGGCCTCGTTGGGGATGAACAGCACCACGAACTCCGGGGAGTGCGAATCAACCTTCCAGTACTCCTTCGCCGACAGCTTGTCGATGTGCCCCTTGACGTGCTCGCCGAACTGCTGCAGCTTCGCCTGGCGGTCGGGGTCGGAGCCGGCCTCCATCGCGTCCAGGTAGGCGGCCAACGGCACCTTGGAGTCGACGTAGACGAACTTGTCGCCCCCGAGCATCACCTTCAGGTCGGGCCGGATCCGGGCGTCCGCGGAAGTGACGTCGCTGGCCTGCTCGTAGAAGTCACAGTGGTCGAGCATGCCGGAGACCTCGACCACTCGCCGCAGCTGCAGCTCACCCCAGGCGCCCCGCACCTGCGGTCGCCGCAGCGCGGTGGACAGTGCATACGTCTCTCGCCGCAGATTCTCGCTGGCGGCCACCACGGTGCTGACCTGTTCCCGCAGGCTGGCCGCCAGCTGGCTGCGTTCCTTCTCGACCTGGGTGATCCGTTCGTTGAGCTGCGACAGGCTCTTTTCGAC
>NZ_JBASCI010000032.1:0-5897 GCF_049651565.1 Brooklawnia sp. | reverse complement strand
GACCTCTTCCAACTGGTCGACGACCGGGTGCGGGTGGCCTACCTGGCCCGCGGCGTCGCCCGACACGAGCTGGTGGACGACGAGTGGTTGCTGACCAGGTACGCCATCCGGGGTAGCCAGTACGCCGACTTCGCAACCCTCCGCGGGGACTCCTCCGACGGGCTGCCTGGCGTCCGTGGCATTGGCGAGAAGACCGCGGCCTCGTTGCTCAACCGCCACGGCGACCTCGACGGGCTGCTGGCTGCCGCCTCCGACAGCGCCTCGGGGTTGCCGCTGCGGCAGCGACTGCAACTCGGTGAGGCCGGCGACTACCTCGCCCGGGCCCGGCAGGTGGTCGTCACCGCCGAGGTTGAGCTGCCGCAACTGGACGCCGAGCTCCGCCCGGGCCGCGCGGACCTCGCCCGCTGCCGGGAACTGGCCGATCGCCACCGGGTGGGCGGTCCGATGGGCCGGTTGCTTCGAGCACTGGGCGAGGCAGCCGACTCCGCCGCCGACAGCTGACCGGGTCAGGCCTCGGCCGGCGGCTCGGCGTCCCCGTTGCGCTGCAGCACGTAGATCGCCGAGCTGGCCATCAGGTTCGCGGCGAACTGGCCCATGGTGCGTGGGCGACCGGACGCCGCCAACGGAATTCGTTTCTCGATCCGCAGCCCCACCTCGCCGAACAGCGGCTCCAGGTCGTCCAGTGTGGTGAAGTGCAGGTTCGGGGTCTCGTACCAGGTGTACGGCAGGTCGCCCGAGCGGGGCATGTGACCGCTGAGCAGCCGCAGCCGGTGCCGCCACAGACCGAAGTTCGGCATGGTCAGGATGATCCGGGGGGCGATCAGCCGCATCTGGCGCAGCGCCAGGTCGGGCCGGAACAGGGCCTCCAGAGTGCGGCTCAGCACCACCACGTCGTAGGAGTCCGGGCCGAACATGTCCAGGTCGTCGTCGATGTCCAGCTCGATCAGCGGGACGCCGCGTTCGATGGCGACCAGCACCGAGTCCGGGTCGCGTTCCACCCCGGTACCGGTGCACTGCCGTCGCCGGATGAGCCAGTTCAGCAGTTCGCCGTCGCCGCAGCCGAGGTCCAGCACCCGGGAGCCAGCGTGGATATGGCTGGCCACCACCCGCAGGTCCTCACGGATCGTCATCATGGCCGCTCCCAGCTGGTGTGGCGGTAGTCGGGTTCGGCCTGCAGGAACGCCCGGACCGTGTCCAGGTAGGTGTCGATCTTCAACAGGAACGAGTCGTGCCCCCACGGTGAGCGGATCTCCCGGAAGCTGACCGGCAGCCCTGCGGTGGCCAGCCGACGTACTATCCGGCGGCTGTGCCTGGTCGAGAACCGCCAGTCCGAGTCGAAGCTGGCCACCAGGAACCGGACGGGTACCGCCCGCAGCCCCGCCAGCGCGTCCCGGGCCGAGAACGGGTCGAAGTAGTCCATCACCCGGGTCAGATAGAGGTAGCTGAGCGCGTCGAACCTGGCCAGGAACGACTCGCCCTGGTGCTGCAGGTAACCCTCGACCGCGAAGTCGACCCCGAACCCCGGCGATGAGTTCGCTCGTTGCGGCTTGCGTCCGAACTTGGCCTGGAACCCCTCCTCGGAGGTGTAGGTGATGTGCGCCATCATCCGCGCGATCGACAGGCCCACGTCCGGCCTGGTCTGCTGGGCGGCGAACCGGCCGCCGGAGAAGTTCTCGTCGCGCATGATGGCCTGCCGTCCGACCGCCGAGAAGGCGATGTTCTGGGCGGTCAGCCTGCTGGACGCCGCAATCACCACCGCGTTGCGCAGCTCGTCCGGGTTGGTGATCGCCCACTGCAACGCCTGCATGCCGCCCAGCGAGCCACCGACCACGGCGTGCAACTCGTCGATGCCGAGGTGGGCCACCAGCGCGCGGTGGACGGTGACGAAGTCGGCCATGTCGAGCAGCGGGAAGTCCAGCCCCCACGGTTCCCCGGTGGTGGGGTTGATGGAACTGGGTCCGGTGGTGCCCTGGCAGCCACCCAGCAGGTTGGACGAGATCACGAACCAGCGGTTGGTGTCGATTGCCTTGCCGGGCCCGATCATGGTGTCCCACCAGCCGGGCCGGCGGGCGCCCTCATGCCAGCCGGCGGCGTGGGCGTCCCCGGTCAGGGCATGGCAGATGTAGACGGCGTTGCTGCGGTCGGCGTTGAGGGTTCCGTAGGTCTCGTAAGCGACCACCACCTCGTCCAGCTGCGCGCCGCCAGCCAGCACCAGGGGGTGCTGGGCGTCGAAGAGCTGGACGAACTGGGTGGTCGTCAGACCGACTGAGTCGTGTTCGGCGGCTGGTATCACGTCGCGGTCTGGGCCAGCGCCCGATCGAGGTCGGCGATGATGTCGTCCACATTCTCGATGCCGATCGACAGCCGGACCATCTCGGGTGCCACCCCGGCGGCCACCAGCTCTTCGTCGTTGAGCTGCGAGTGGGTGGTGGAGGCGTTGTGGATCACCAGCGACTTGGCGTCACCGATGTTGGCCAGGTGGCTGAACAGCTGGAGCGACTCGACGAAGGTGGCGCCGGCCTCCCGTCCGGCCTTGAGCCCGAAGCTGACCAGACCGCCGAAGCCCTTGCCGGTGAGCACCCGCTCGCCCACCTTGCGGTAGGGGTTGTCGGGCAGACCCGGGTAGTTCACCCAGGCCACCTGCTCGTGGTCGCGCAGGTACTCGGCCACTCGGGTGGCGTTCTCGCAGTGCCGCTGCATGCGCACGTGCAGGCTCTCGATGCCCTGCAGGATGATCCAGGCGTTCAGCGGCGAGAGTGCGGCACCGGTGTTGCGCATCAGCACGGTGCGGGCCCGCATGATGTACGCGGCGGGTCCGGCCGCCTCGGTCCAGACGGTGTCGTGGTAGGACGCGTCCGGCCCGGCCAGCATTCCGAACCGCTCGGCGTGCGCGGCCCAGTCGAACCGGCCGGCGTCCACGATTGCGCCACCCATGGTGGTGCCGTGGCCGCCCATGTACTTGGTGGTCGAGTGGACGACCACGTCGGCGCCGTGCTCGATCGGCCGGCACAGGTACGGAGTGGGCACGGTGTTGTCGATGATGAGCGGCAGCCCCTGGGCGTGCGCGGCCTGCGCCCAGGCGTCGATGTCGATGATGTTCAGCTTCGGGTTGGCGATGGTCTCGCCGAAAACCGCCCGGGTGCGGTCATCGACCAGGTCGGCCAGGTCCTCGGGCCGGTCCGGGTCGACCAGCCGGCACTCGATCGCGAACTGCTTCAGGGTGTGGGTGAACAGAGCGAAGGTCCCGCCGTACAGCGTCGACAGGGCCACGATGTTGTCGCCTGCACCAGCCACGTTCAGCACCGAGTACGCCACCGCGGCTGCGCCGGTCGCGGTCGCCAGCGCCCCGATGCCGCCCTCCATGGCTGCGATCCGCTTCTCGTACACGTCCTGGGTAGGGTTCATCAGGCGCGTGTAGATGTTGCCGGGGGTCTTCAGCGCGAACAGGTCGGCAGCGTGCTGGGAGTCGTCGAAGGTATAGGCGACCGTCTGGTAGATCGGCACCGCTCGAGCATTGGTCGCCGGGTCGGCTTGTTCCTGGCCGGCGTGGACGGCGAGCGTCTCCAGCTGGTACTGCGGGCTATCGGACATCAGGCTTCCTCTCTGGCGAGTGCCCATCGGGCTGCGCCTAGGCTATCCCGATTCCTGACATCCCCAACGTGCTGCTCAGACTGATATCTCGGTGGTGAACGCGTCGCTGGCGGCCACCGGCTGGGCGAGCAATCCCTGATCGGCGAAGAACGTCGCCATCGCCTCCCAGCTCGCGGGGTCCTGCCGGCCGAACTCGTCACCGTAGAGCGCGGTGGTTGCGTTGAGGACGGCCAGGGCGTGTTGCTGCTGTTCGGGCTCGGCCAGCGTCGGGACGTACTCGACCGCGATCTGGACGACCTGCTCGGGGTCGGAACTGCACAGCTCGGCGGCCCGGGACAACGCCCGCAGCATCGCGGCCAGGTCGGCACTGCGGTCGGCGATCGTCTGGTCCAGGGCACCGAACCCGACGCTGACCAACGGCGGGTTGTCCAGCGCGAGGGTGCGGATCGGGAAGTCCGCCTCCTGGAACCGGATCACGTCGTTGTTCAGGTAGCCGACCACCGAGTCGGTGTTCCCCCCGGTCAGGGCGGCCAACTGGGTGAAGCCGATCGACTGGATGTCCAGGTCATCGCGGGCCAGGCCGGCCTCCTGCAGCACCGCCAGCAGGTAGAACCAGTTCTCGCCGAACTCCCCGGGCAGACCTACGCTGCGGCCGCGCAGGTCGGTGAAGGTCTGGATCGACGAGTCCTCGGGGACGGCGATGACGCATGGGTAGGTCTGGTAGGCGGTGCCGAAGTTGCGGACCGGGATCTGCTCGGCGCGGCCCTGCAGCATCTCGCCGCCGCCGGCGAAGACAACGTCCTCGTCGCCGGTCTGCAGCGCACCCAGCAGCTTCTCCTGGGCGCCGTGGTGGCGTGGGGTGACGTCGACACCCTCCTCGGTGAAGTAACCGAGGCGGTGCGCCACGTACACCGGCGCGAACTGGATGTCGGGGACGTAGGTCAGCCCTAGGGTCAGCGTGGGCAGGTCACCCGACGGGCTGCGGCTCTGGCCACCTGGTGAGGAGGCCTGGTTGCTGGGTGCGCACGCTGCCAGTCCGGTCAGCAGGGCGCCGCCAAGCAGGGCCCGTCGAGTCACCATTGACATTGATCTCTCCTAGTGGGGTCGCTTCTTGCAGTTCGAGCCGAACGCGCGTGGTCCGCGGGGCGCGGACGCGAAACGGGTTGGTCAGCCACTCGATGGCGGTCATCGACAGGAAGATGGCGACCGCCAGCACGACCAGCACGATGAGGGTGGCGAACAGGCCGGTGGTGTCACTGGACTGCGATTGCATGGCCAGCAGTTGGCCCAGGCCGCGCCCGCCCATCACCAGTTCGCCGACGACGGCACCGGTGACCGACAAGGTGAAACCGTTGCGGATGCCGGTGAGGGTGGCCGGCAGCGCCAGCGGCCACTCGATGAAGCGGGCCAGCCGGCGCGCGTCCGCCCCGTCGACCCGGGCGGCATCGATGACTTCGCGGTCGATGCTGCGGAACCCGAGGACGGTGGACAGCACCATTGGGAAGAAGACCATGATCGAGCACAGCAGCACCACCGGTACCGTCCCGTAACCGACCCAGATCACCAGCAGCGGCGCCATCGCAACCGAGGGGATGGCCTGCGAGGCGGCCAGGTACGGGGCCATCGCGGCGTGGGCGAGCCGGGCGTGGGAGATCAGGTAGGCCAGCGGGAGTGCCACGGTGCTGGCCAGCAGGCAGCCGAGCAGCGCCTGCTGGATGGTGACCAGGGTGGGTTGCCAGATCCGTCCCGACGACAGCTCGACGCTCAGCCGCGAGAACACCGCGTCCGGAGTGGGCAGCAGGTTGCGCGGGATGGTTCCGCCGTGGGCGATCGCGCTCCAGCCGAGCAGTACCAGCAGGGCGACGACGATCGGGGCCAGCACGCGCACACTCAGCGGTGCGCCCCTTCGGTGCGGTGACATCTGCTACGGCGTCCTTCCCGGTCGTTGCCGGGGCCGCCGCACGCCAGCGGACGATTCGCATCGCACCAGCGAACAGCGAAACGCCGAGGCGTGACGTGCACCTCCCATCCGGACTTTAACCGTCGGTACCGGAATTCCACCGGTTCAACCACTCGCCATCGGCGAGCGGGTCGCGGACTTTGACCGCCGGTTCGGACTTTCACCGACCCCGGGCACGTACGTTCAAGCTTGACCGATCATAGCAGCCGATCCCGCGGAGGTCAAGTCCGGTGGAGTGGTGTACGAGGGTGATCCCTCGATGAGGGGTTAGGCGGTCAGGGCAGGGACGAGGGTGGTGCTCACCTCCTGGGTCGGTTCTGCCGGCTCGGAGGCCTCGGTGAGGGCG